>JAEYQQ010000139.1 GCA_023409955.1 Bacillota bacterium
GGAGAAAGTCTACGGCACCTGTGTCAAAAGCCTTGATGGCGTATTTTTTATATGCGGATATAAAAACAGCCTTAATCTCTGGATATTTGCTGGCCATTTCCTGTGCAAGTCCGAGCCCATTCTCCGCCGACAGACTGATATCGATAAACACTGCGTCTGGTTGTTTTTTTTCCATGACATCTAGGGCTTCTTGCTTGGCTGTATGCATGCCCACTACAATGACATTGGAGAATTCTACTAAAATATGCTTCGTAACCTCAAGTGCGGATAGCTCATCCCCGGTTAAAATCACTCTGATCACGTTTCTCAGTACCCCGCTTTTGCCGTCACCATCGCTCGTTGCTGGTGATGGCTTATCTTTTGTATATACAACCAACCATACCTTCAGGGCAGACTGATAAGCCATTAAGCCATTTATATATAATAGAATAGAATGGCGTATCTTGTCGAAATATGATTATATCATATTTACCACATTTCGGAATAATCAGATTGACAATACGCCATTTATTTAATTTAAATATTGGAAAAAAAGCCACCTGCACTAACTATAAGCAGGTGGCTGATTGGAGTATTGCCATACGATTATGATTGAAATCCGGTCAGGTAAAACCATGCAAAATATGCCGCTGTGCCAAATTATATATCTTAACGTTTATCTCAAAACATTTTTAGCAATCCGGCGGCAGCCAGGAGGCATACCTTTCTCTTTGGTGGCAGGTGCGTACGGTACGGGCAATGGCCGCCAGTTCCTCGCTGGTTTGGAATGCTTTGTACTTTGTGTAAAGGACTCTCAGGGCGCTTAAGCTAGGCTGCTGCATGGAGTAATTCTTCAACAGTTCATAATTTACAGAATAAGGAGACAAGGACTCCATCAAGACGCCAAGTACATCGTCTGTGATTAAGGGCAGGTCGGTAATGCGTATGCGTACCTCTGTACCGTTATCCAGAAAAACCCTCATGGTTCCCATGGTTATGCGGCGCAGGCACATGAATATAAAGCTGTCCAGGCGTTTACACAGCTTTTCAATATCCTCTTTATATGGCGCATAGCTTCGAAGCACTTCCGCCGTATCCTCCGCAAGCGGCGTGCTTTCCAGCATATAGGAACCTACCCAGGGATGAAGCGCCCTGGCCACATCCTGTGTGCGGATGACAGCAGCCACCTTTTCCTCACCTCGCTGGATGTTATGGGAAGGATAGCCACTTTTTCTACATACATATGAACAATTCCTTGTCTAAATTTCAAACACACTATAAAAATCCTATTTCTTTTTTGTTTCCAAATATCGCCAAATGGTATATATATGCATGTAATGTGAAATTATATCCGAAAACACGTTCGACAACAACCAAGTCTTGTGGTGAAAAACAATCACAACCACCACCCGTAGAAAGAAAGTTTTCAACAGGTGATGTCTCTATGCACAGGGCGAAAAGGTGTACAAGCCTTGAAAATAGGTGATATATCTGGTATTATAGGTTAACGGCCGGCGGTTGAAGCTGGTTATCCACAGAAAGTTATCCACAGCACACGGGTGCGAAAAGCCCGTGCTGATTTTTTTCGCCTTTTCTGAGGATGTTTCATTCGTATAATGCAATGTATATTTTTTGATTGATACTAAGGGGGCCCAGGGATGAATGTAGCGGATTTATGGGAAAAAGCATGCCGCTTTTTGCAAGAGGAAATGAACGAGGTCTCTTACAAAACGTGGATCGCCAGCTCCTTAAAGCCCCTTGAGATTGATGATAACTGCCTATTCATTGAGGTGGTTACTGATTATATGAAGCAGATGATCGCTAGCCGGTACGCCACGCTCATAGCCAACGCAGTGAGCCAGGCAGCTGGCCATGCATTGGCCGTTGAAATCATTACCCCCCAGGAGTCTGCAGCCCGCAGGGCTGCCAAAACAGAACCAGTCACACAAGGCTCCAATGTATCCTTAAACTCTAAATATACCTTTGACACATTCGTTGTGGGCAGCGGCAACCGCTTTGCTCATGCCGCCTCTTTGGCTGTGGCAGAAGCCCCGGCCGAGGCCTACAATCCTCTATTCATCTATGGTGGCGTAGGTCTTGGCAAGACCCATCTAATGCATGCCATCGGGCACTATGTGCAACAGCAATACCCCAGCCTGAAGCTTTTGTATATAACAAGTGAAAGCTTTACCAATGAGTTTATTACGGCCATACAAAAAAATAAAAATGCTGAATTCCGCAACCGTTTCCGCAATGTGGACATATTGATGGTGGATGACATACAGTTTATTGCCAAGCTGGATCGGACCCAGGAGGAATTTTTCCATACATTCAATGCCCTGCATACCGCTGGGAAGCAGATCATCATGACCAGCGACAAGCCCCCCAAGGACATCGCCAGCCTGGAAGAGCGTCTGTGCAGCCGTTTTGAGTGGGGCCTCATTGCCGATATTCAGCGCCCGGACATAGAAACCCGTATAGCCATCCTTCGCAAAAAGGCGGAGCGTGAGCATATTGCCGTTTCGGACGGCGTGCTGGAGCTGGTGGCCCAGCGCATCGATTCCAACATTCGTGAGCTGGAAGGGTCTTTGACACGGCTGGTTGCCTTTTCATCCCTCACAGGCCGGCCCATTACCAACGCTCTGGCAGAGGAAGCGCTGCGGGAGGTGTTTGCTCAGCGGGAGGTCAGACGCGTTACCTGTGATCTGATACAGGAAACAGTGGCTGATTACTACAGCGTGTCGGTCTCTGATTTGAAAAGCGCACGGCGCAACAGGGAAGTGACTGTTCCCAGGCAGATCGCCATGTATTTAACCCGCGAAATGGTGGGACTGTCTCTGCCCAGGATCGGTGAGAGCTTTGGTGGCCGCGATCATACCACCGTTATGCACAGCTGTGAAAAGGTGCAGGATATACTGCGGGACAACCCTAGCTTCTTAAGCCAGATGGATGACATTCGCAGGCTGATCAAAGACGGGAAATAAGTGTCGAAAGAAGGATGCTGGATGGCGGCATACAAAGAGTTTCACCTGGATAACGGCTTGCAGATTTCCGCTTATCAGTTGCCGCATCTGCATTCGCTGGAGATGGGGGTTTACTTCAAAGGCGGCTCTTTGTATGAAAACAGGAGCAACCAGGGTATTACACATCTGTTGGAGCATATGTGCTTTCGAAATCTGAATGGGCTTAAGCAGGAGCAGCTGTACAAGCGCCTGGATGCCATTGGCGGCAAACTCAGCGGGACGACCTATCCTGAATCCGTTGTGTTTCAGCTGCGTGTGGTTCCGCGTTTTTTTGATGATGCCTTTGATTTGATGCTGCGTTTGTTTGAAAAAGGCAAATGGACAGATGAGGAAATCGCTGCAGAAAAGCAAGTGGTGCTGCGGCAGATTGAAAATGAAGATAAAAGCTTTTTATGGGATATGAACTCCCGTTACTTAAAAACGAAAACCGGAGCCTTTCCCGGTATGGGTACCAAGGAAAGCGTTCTGCGCTTTTCCTCTGCATTGATCCATCAATGGAAGCAAAAGATCTTCCGGCCTGCCAACGCTTGCTTTGTGCTGACTGGCAATTTTTCGGACGGCATGCTGGAAAAAGCCATGGAACTGCTTTCGGAGCTTCCCTCCCTTGGTGAAAGTGTATTTGAACAGCCCGTTCCCATAGACTTTTGCATGCGGGATGAAACAAGCGATGAACTGTTCAATTCAGATTACGATCTTGCCCAGGTGCTTATATACTTTGATATCGACAGCAACCTGGTGTTTCCCTCCTGCGCAGGCATCTTAAGCTATCTGACAGGGGAGGGGTTAAGCTCTGCCTTGTTTTTGGAACTGCGTGAGAAGCATGCCATGGTGGATGATATCAGCTCTGAAGTGGTGACGGTAGGCTCTTTCCGTCGTCTGGCCATTGATTATGAGGTGAGCCACGATCGGCTGGTGGAGAGCCTGGAATTGGTGTTTTCCATACTGGCTAAGCTTCGCTTGTTCATCAGCCATGAGCAGATGGATCGGACAAAGGTGTATTTTGCTGACAATGAGCGCATGATTCTGGATAGGGCTGCAAACCTGAATGAGCGGCTGGGTATGGCTTGGCTTGGTGAAAATACAGATGAATGCGACGTGGATATCCGCATGCGCCTGCATGAGGACCTGACAGTAGAAAACATACAGGATGCCGCCCAGACCATTTACCGACCAGAGACCCTAAGCTGCTTTATTGAAAAGAACCCCAAGAAAATTAAAGCATCAGTAGTGAAGGATGCCTTAAAAAAATGCCGAGACATGTTAAGGTAGAAGCGGGGTTTATCTCTTTATGGAAGCGGAATGAATGCAGCTTCAAGCAACAAAATAAAGTGGCCGGGATTTACTTGCAATTTGTAAATCCCGGTCTTTTCATTGGGTGCAGCCTTACAGATCATCTGCATCCTGTTCCGGCTCCCCGCCATCCCTAGCTATGCCAGTGTAACTGCCCAATACGTCGGTTGTCTTTGGGTCATGCATGGCTTGACTGAGTGCATCTTCCTTGATCTTTTTGAGATTCTTTCTCCTTTTCTCCATCAAAAACGCCTCCTTACCCGGAAGTATGTCCGGAAAAGGAGGCGTTCATTGGAAAGACTCAGGGATTTATCCGACAACGATGTTCAGCAGCCTACCGGGTACGAAAACGATCTTGCGGATGGCTTTATCACCCACCAGTGCTTTTACCTCCGGATGATTGGGCAGCGTTTCTTCTGCCTGCTCCTTGGTGAGCTCCGACGGGATCGTGATGCGACCACGAACCTTGCCGTTGATCTGGATGGCGATTTCCACTTCGCTGACCGCCATTTCCTTTTCACTAAACGTGGGCCAGGGCTGGTGGTGGAGCGGTGCGCCAAAGCCTTGGGCTTCCCACATTTCCTCACAGATGTGCGGTGCAACGGGCGACAGCAGCAGCAGTAATGCCTTGAGCTCCCCCTTTGTGACCTGTCCCTTTAGGTAGATGTCATTGACTAGGCTCATCATGGCGGCGATAGCTGTGTTGAATTTCATTTTCTCGTAGTCTTCGCTGACCTTTTTGATGGTACTGTGGATGGAGGCCTTCAGCTCGGAGGAGTACCCTTCTCCCTCTGTCAGCATTTCCTGCAGTCGCCATACCCTGTCCAAAAACCGGCGGCAGCCACGGGCACCGTTGGTGGACCATGGAATCGCCTGGTCGAAGGCGCCCATGAACATTTCATACAGTCGGAAGGCGTCGGCTCCCAGCTCGTCTACAATCTCATCGGGATTGACAACGTTCCCCCGGGACTTGGACATTTTTTCTCCGTTGGTGCCCAATATCATGCCATGGCTTGTACGCTTTTGATACGGTTCTGGGGAAGGCACCACGCCGATATCATGCAGGAACAGATGCCAGAAGCGGCTGTACAAAAGGTGCAGTGTGGTATGCTCCATACCGCCGTTGTACCAATCGATGGGCAGCCAGTATTTCATGGCCTCCTGGCTAGCCAGTTCACTGCTGTTGTGGGGATCGGTATACCGCAGGAAATACCAGCTGGAGCCTGCCCATTGGGGCATGGTATCGGTTTCTCTATGAGCCTCGCCACCGCAGACGGGGCATTTTGTTTCTACCCAGTCTGTCATGGCCGCCAAGGGGCTTTCGCCGCTGTCAGTGGGCTCATAGTTTTTGACGTCGGGCAGCAGTACCGGCAGGTCACGCTCGGGCACAGGCACGATGCCGCAGCTCTTGCAGTGTACCACGGGAATGGGCTCACCCCAATAGCGCTGGCGGCTGAACACCCAATCCCGCAGCTTGAAGTTTACCTTGCGCTGGCCTAGGCCCTGCTTTTCGATATGGTCTATAATGGCTTTTTTGGCTTCCGCCACACGCATACCGTTAAGGAAGCCGCTGTTGACCATGATCCCATCCTGAATATCGTCAAATGCGGCCTCCTGTACGTTGCCGCCGGCCACCACTTCCACAATGGGCATGTTGAACTTCTTGGCAAAATCCCAGTCCCTGGCGTCATGGCCTGGCACGGCCATAATGGCACCAGTGCCGTAGGTAATCAGCACATAGTCGGCAATCCAGATGGGGATTTCCTGCTTTGTAACAGGGTTGATGGCTGCAATGCCCTTTATTTGCACACCTGTCTTGTCCTTGGCCACTTCTGTGCGTTCAAAATCGGATTTCTTGGCTGCCTGGGTTTTGTATTCCATCAGCTCATCATAGTTGGTGATGCTGTTTTTCCAGGTTTCCAGCAAAGGATGCTCAGGTGACAGCACCATATAGGTGGCACCGAAAATTGTATCAGGCCTGGTGGTATAGACCTTGATGGCTTCCTTGTGACCTGCTACAGCGAAATCTATCTCTGCGCCTTCAGAACGGCCGATCCAGTTGCGCTGTTGCAGCTTAACTTTCTCAATAAAGTCCACGGTATCCAGGCCGTCCAGCAGCTTTTGGGCGTACTTGGTGATGGCCAGCATCCACTGCTTTTTGACCTTTCGCACCACTTCGCTGCCGCAGCGCTCACATACGCCGTCTACCACTTCTTCATTGGCCAAGCCGCATTTGCAGCTTAAGCACCAATTGATGGGCATTTCTGCCTTGTAGGCCAGCCCGTGCTTGAGCAGCTGAAGGAAGATCCACTGGGTCCATTTAAAGTAATTGGGGTCGGTGGTGTTCACTTCCCCTGTGTAGTCGAAGGAAAAACCAAGGCGCTTTAGCTGGGTACGGAAGCGGTTGATGTTGTCGTTGGTTACCGCCCTTGGGTGCACCTTGTTTTTGATGGCATAATTTTCGGTAGGCAGGCCGAAAGCATCCCAGCCGATGGGATACAATACATTATAACCTTCCATGCGGCGCTTGCGGGCAATAATGTCCAGCGCTGTGTTGGAGCGGGGGTGGCCCACATGGAGACCCGCTCCGGAGGGATAGGGGAATTCAATCAGGCAGTAATATTTGGGCTTTGTGTAATCGGTTTGGGCATGGAAAGCCTTTGATTCTTCCCACCTGTCCTGCCATTTCTTTTCAATATCTGCAGGATTGTAAGGCACCTGGTACATTGTAATTGCTCCTCCCTTTTTACGCGAAATAAAAAGCGCTCCGTCTTATTACAAAGACGAAACGCATTGTTCCGCGGTACCACTTTGCTTGCCGGCTGCCCGGCCACCTCAAGCGCTGTATCGGGCGCACCCCGCCTATCGGTGGCTCCGGAGCGAGCGGCCTATCCTTCGCATCCGCCCTTTCACCAGCCGGGCGGCTCTCTGACTGCGCTTGGATATGCGTTCCCCTTCATAGCCGTAAATCTGCCTATCAGTATAGCCTTCGCCAATCATTTTGTAAAGAGGAAAGACATTTTGTAACACCATGGAATTTTACATGTGTAAACCTTAAAAAAAGATTGCCCACATCATCCATTATATGGTACCCTGTTGTAGTATTATGGGGAGCGATGTCGTTTCTGCTAACTTTGTTTGCTCACTATGACAAGGAGGCAACATTTTTTTATATGCACAAATGGATAATAACTGTTTTGATACTAATGCTTATGCTGCCGGCGGGTGCGTATGCGGCATCAGGGGTCGAGGACCTTTGGGTGACAGGTGCAGCAGGCGAAACAGCGGCCATGAATGAAGCTGCTTTATCCCCATCCGGCGACGCTGTCCGGTGGTGGTACAGCAGTAGAAGCAGAAAATACTACTTATTTCTCCCTGCCTGTGCAGATTTGTCCACTATGAAAATTTGGTTCAATGCGGACCAAGAGAGCATTATGATAGGTGATACGCCTGTTAAAAGCGGTGACTCTGCTGCCTTTTTGACCCCTGGCACCGATCTGATTGTGGAAGCAGGTTCAAAAAATTATACACTATCGGTAATGCAGTCTGCCAACATCCCGGCGATGTTCATCACCACCGAATCCGGAAGTGTGAAGCATATTCATTCCAGCAAAAGAAATGCCGAGACAGGGAGCCTTGTGATGCTAAACGCTGATGGCAGCTTTGAGTACAACGGGCTGCTAAGTCAAGTCAAGGGCCGGGGAAATTCGACTTTTGCCCATCCCAAAAAGCCGTATCAAATCAAACTGGAGGATTCCAAGAATTTATGCGGTATGGGAAAAGCAAAAACCTGGGTGCTGCTGGCTAACTATGATGACAATTCACTGCTGCGCAACACGATTGCTTTTGCAATAGCTCAGGCCGTTGGATTGGAGTATACCTCCAAATCACAAGCGGTGGACCTGTATATCAATAACGATTATATGGGCTCATATTTGCTGTGTGAAAAGGTAGAGATACATGAAAACAGGGTGGCTATTACCGATCTTGAAAAGGCAACAGAAAAAGTCAATGAGAACCCCTTGGAGGAATACCCGGCCTTTACCGCCAGTAAAAAAAATCAGGGCAGCAGCAAGGGTACCAATATCCCAAACAATCCTGAAGACATCACTGGAGGTTATTTGCTGGAATTGGAAAAGCCCCATCGCTACACCCCAGAAATCAGCGGCTTCAAAACGATAAAGGGGCTGCCGGTGGTCATCAAGGAGCCGGAGTATTCTTCCCGGGAGCAGGTGGCGTATGTAAAGGACATGATCCAATCCTTTGAAAATGCCATTTTCTCCAAAGACGGTATTGATAAAGATAGCGGAAAGCACTTTACGGAGCTTGTGGATTTAGACTCCCTGGTTAAAAAATACATACTAGAGGAAATCGGCAAGAATTTTGACGCCAACCGTTCAAGCTTTTATTTATACAAGCCTGTAGACGCTCAAAGCATCAAATTCTTTGCCGGCCCGGTATGGGATTATGACATTGCCTTTGGCAATTTTGCCAAAGAAAAATTGGTGGCGCCCACATTGCCGGATGGATTTTATGCCAACAATGACAAGGGTACAGGCTTTTATTGGTTCCCTGCACTTTATAAGCAGCCGGAATTTTATGAGCAAGCCGTAGCCATCTACCATCAAGCGTTTGTTCCTGCAGTCAATGTGCTGCTAGGGCTTAAAAAAGACCCGGATGGTGATATCCTTTCCATTGATGAATACGCAAATGAGGTAGAAGCATCTGCGGCCATGAATTTCACCCGATGGAAAGTATTCAATTCTGAGAATAGGCCGGTTCAGACAGGGAAGGATTACCCGGAAAATATCAGTTATCTAAAAAGCTTTTTGGAAAAGCGTATGGCTTTTCTCAGCGCGAACTGGCCAAAGCCATAAGAATAATTGCCCATCAAGCAAAAATCCAGCCAAGCGGCTGGATTTTATGTTTGCTATTTCACACGAGTCAGGTATTGGCAGTACACATACATGTTCTGAATCTTCTTGGCTTCCAGGTTGCCCCCGGTGCGAATAATGGGCTGCGTCTCCGATTCGGTGACATACAGCTTGAACACCAATGCCTCTTGACCCACATCCATGTGGCCCACTTCTTCAAACCGGTAATTGCGCTGCTCAATGCCAAGATAGCCAAAGATAATGTGCTCAATGTGGGTGTTGATAAAGCCCTTGCGAACCTCATCCTCTTCAAACATCTCCAGTATCGCCCGGGTCTCATCAAAGGTCATGTTGCGGCAGGAAAATTCCCCTTCACCCAGCACGTTGGTCATACTGGAATTGTCCAGGAGTAAAAGCGGACGGGACCGGTTGCTTACCATGGGCAGCCTTCCTTTCCTTCTCTCCCCAAACGGGTAACAAAAAAGGGACAGCATGGATATGCCGCTTTGGGAGAATTGTTATTTTTCCTGTACTTCTATAAGCAGTATACCGATACGATAAAAGATATGTCAAGCATTTACAAACGCTGGAAACAAGTTAATCTTTTCACAAACAATCTGTTTTCATTTTCCATGCTGCACGTTGGCAGGATCCGCATTTTTTGCGTAGTGACTTTTTGGCATTCACCGCAACAGGGTGCTTGACCAGAGACATCATGTGCCAGTCGTGACCAGAATCGCCATAGGCATAGGAATTATCCGTATCCAGTTCATACCCCCTTGCGGCCAGGTATTCGGCAATGCGAAGGGGTTTTTCTATGCCGCGGCAATTGCGGCCTCCAATATGGCCTGTATACATGCCATCCGGCGTGATATCTGCCCTGGTGCCAATGACACCGCTTAAGTCAAGCTCTTTGACAAGGGGCTTTAGATAAAAGTCTGGGGAAGCGGTAACCAGCACTACTAGCCGGCCTTCTTCCCTGTGCTTTTTCATTTCTTCCCTGGCACAGGGATAGATGCGCTTAATCAGCACATCCTGGCAGAAGCTTTCTGCAAAAGCATTCACCTCTTCAGATGTTTTACCGCAAAGAAAGGACAAGGCCATCTCCTTTGCCCTGGTATCATCAATAATGTGAAAGAAGTAACCCAAATAAGCAAGGGCGATTCCCGGCAGGCAATATGCCTTTGCGAATTTGGTTTTAACGGCATAGCGAATCATGGGCATGATTGAATCGCCCCTGGTCACAGTGCCATCCATATCAAAAAGCGCAAAGCCCTGCCTGATCATGAAAAGCCCCCCAAAAACTGAATAAGATATGGAAATTATAGCATGGGCTGAAAAAACGCACAACCTTTTGGGGTGGCGTATGCGTTACGCTAAAAAAATGGTATACTGTATAGAAAGAAATAAAGGAGGAGCCCATGCGTATAGCCCTTGTGGCTGACCTTCACGGCAACCTGCCGGCGACCCTTGCGGTGGACAAGGATTTGAGGGCCAGAAAGATAGAGACCATTTTCTGCCTGGGGGATGTGGTAGGCAAAGGGCCATCCTCTGCCGATACCATGGACTGGGCATTTTCCAGATGCCAGGTGCTGCTGGCTGGAAACTGGGATATAGGTATATCCAGAAAGCATTTTCCTGCTGACGGATATTATTGGAACATGCTTGGCGAAAAGCGGATGGAAATGCTGAAAAGTTTGCCGCTGGAACACCATTTCTATATGAGCGGTCTTAACATTCGCCTGATTCATGGGCGTCCTGTGATGGATGAACTTTTGTTTGTTCAGGCTGAGCGCAATAAGCTGGAGGAGCTTTTTGTGTGTGAAGAGGAAACGTTTCAGGCAGTAGGCTATTCCGACTGCCATCGAGCCTTTCACCGAACATTGAACACTGGCTTTTTATTCAACACGGGCAGCGTGGGCAATGCTTTGGGGGTAAACCGGGCTTGCTATGCCATATTGAATGGGCGGCCTGGGAAAAAGCCTGCACCCTTTGATATTGCCCTGGTGTCTGTGCCCTATGATGTTGACGCTGCGGTAAAAGATGCCAGAAACGACCCTAGTCTTCCCTTCCGGGAAGCGTATATCACAGAGCTTATCACCGGTGTGTATTCTCGCAAAAGCAAGGAGGACCTTGATGGACCGGCATGAACAAAACTGCGGCCTGTGCCATATCTCGCTGGAAAACGTAGGCGTTACAAGGGACAGGCATGCGATACTCAATCAGGTGACCATGCACATCCATTGCGGCCAGCTGACGGCCCTCATCGGGCAAAATGGCGCAGGAAAGACCACGCTGATCAAAGCATTGATGCGGGAGATCCCATTTACGGGACGCATACGTCATGAGGATCATCACGGTCGGGATATCCCCCACCTTCGGACAGGATATGTGCCCCAGCGCTTGGATTTTGACCGGGAGATGCCAGCTACGGTTTTGGACTTTTTGGCATGCGCACTTACAAAAAGGCCTGTGTGGCTGGGAATCGACAAAAAGACAAAGGAACGGGTTCGGCAAGCTCTGGCTGCGGTGAAGGCGGAGGAGCTGATGCACTCGTCCCTTGGTAAATTATCAGGCGGGGAGCTACAGCGGGTGCTGCTGGCACTGGCCTTGACACCGGCTCCTGATTTGCTGGTGCTGGATGAGCCTGTTTCCGGGGTGGATCAAAATGGACTGGCCTTGTTCCTCAACACGGTGCTGGAACTCAGGGCTAGGCATCACATGGCCATCCTGCTGGTGAGCCATGACCTTTCCTTGGTGGAAAAGTATGCGGATTATGTGGTGCTATTGGACAGGCAGGTGCTTTGCGCAGGCACCCCGAAGGATGTTTTTTCCTCACCCGAGTTTAGCAGGGTGTTTAAAACGCCGCTTTCCAAGGCCGAGTTGGATGCGGAGGTGAAGCTGTGAACGCTGTATATCAGGTAATGGATGCTCTTCTTCCCTTTGATTTTCTGGTCTTTCAGTTCATGAAGAACGCATTGCTGGCGATTTTGCTGCTGACGCCGCTGCTGGGCCTAATGGGGACCATGGCGGTGAATCAGCGCATGGCCTTTTTCTCTGATGCTTTGGGGCACAGCGCCTTGACCGGGATAGGCCTTGGCATTGTGCTGGGCCTTCACAGCGATCTTCTGGCCATGCTGGTGTTTGGTGTGATATGGGCACTGCTCATCAGCCGCATCAAGCAGACAGGCACCAGCTCTGTGGATACCATCATCAGCGTTTTTTCCAGTACTAGCATTGCGCTGGGTCTGATTATACTGGCCCGTGGCGGCGGGTTTGCCAAATATTCCACGCTGCTCATTGGCGATGTGCTGGCCGTTGCGCCAGCAGACCTATTGTGGCTCTTACTGGCCCTGGTCATCGGGGTTGCTGCCTGGATGCTGATTTATAACCAGTTGATGCTTACCAGTATCAACGCATCTCTGGCAAAGAGCCGGGGCGTGAAAACACGACTGGTAGAGTATGCCTTTGTGGTCATGGTGGCGGTGGCTGTGATGCTGGCCATTCGCTGGGTGGGGGTGCTTTTGATCAATGCACTGCTGATTCTCCCTGCTGCTGCCGGGCGGAATTTGGCCAAGAGCGCCAAGGGCCATGCATTGTTCAGCGTACTGATCGCCGTATTCAGTGGTGTTGCGGGGCTGGTGGCGGCATTTTACTGGAACACTTCTGCCGGTGCGGCCATTGTTTTGTGTGCCGCGGTGCTTTATGGTATCAGCCTTTTGGTACAGGCATCCAGGCAGTATCTAGATAAGCGCAAGTAAGTAAAGTTTAAGTTAGATGCTTGACCTCTGTCCGATATTCCTTGACACCTCCTTACAAAAGGAGGCTTGCAAATGCTTTGCTCTTTTGTGTTTTCCTTGACGGTAACCAGCTTTCATGATACAACAAAACTGGAAAATAAATGAATCAACGTAATAAGGGGCGGGCTTTTGGAATGAGATTTTTGGCGCTGATTATT
>JAEYQQ010000029.1 GCA_023409955.1 Bacillota bacterium
GAAGAGGTACGGGGAAACCTCCTTTTGCATAAGGAGGTTTCCCCGCTTCATTTTCCACGTTATTTCTTGCCGTTCCCCATCAATCCATCTTCAGAACAGCCATAAAAGCTTCGCTGGGCAGCTCGACGGAGCCGAACTGGCGCATGCGCTTTTTGCCTTCCTTCTGTTTTTCCAGCAGTTTTTTCTTACGGGTGATATCGCCACCATAGCACTTGGCCAGAACGTCCTTGCGCATGGCCTTTACGGTTTCACGGGCGATAACCTTGCCGCCGATGGCAGCCTGAATGGGTATTTCAAACATCTGCCGCGGAATAACATCCTTTAGCTTTTCCGCAATAGACCGACCCCTGGCGTACGCCTTATCCCGGTGTACAATCAGGGAGAAGGCATCGCAGACATCACCGTTGAGCAGCAGGTCAAGCTTCACCAAGTCGCTTTCCTCATAGCCTTTAAGCTCATAATCAAAGGAAGCATAACCCCTGGAGCGGCTCTTGATCTGATCAAAAAAGTCGAAGATGATCTCGTTTAGGGGGATGTTATAGTTGAGCTTGACACGAGCCCCTTCATACTGCATGTCCAGGAAGATACCCCGTTTTTCCTGGCAAAGGTCCATAATCGCACCTACAGCATCCTGAGGTGTATAAATGGTGGCATGAACAAAAGGCTCTTCCATCTTGGCGATTTCACCAATGGGCGGCAGGTTGGTGGGGTTGTCTATGTTCAGTTGCTCACCATTGGTTTTGGTAATGCGGTAGATAACGCTGGGGGCGGTGGTAACAATGCTTAAGTCAAACTCACGCTCCAAGCGCTCCTGTATGATCTCCATGTGCAAAAGACCCAAGAACCCGCAGCGGAAACCGTAGCCCAGGGCCACGGAGGTCTCCGGCTCAAAGGAGAGGGAAGCATCGTTCATGCGCAGCTTTTCCAGCGCATCCTTAAGGTCCGGATAATCTCCCCCATCGGCAGGATAAATGCCGCAGAACACCATAGGCGTTACCTGGCGGTAGCCGGGCAGCGGACTTTCGGCCGGCCGGGCGGCATCGGTAATGGTATCACCGACACGGGTCTCCCGAACATCCTTGATGGAAGCGGAAACATAGCCCACATCACCGGGCAGCAGCTCTTCACAGGGAATATATCCGGGGCGGAAGGTTCCCACCTCCACCACGTCAAACTCCCCCTTGCCGGCCATGAGCTTCATGCGCATGCCAGCCCGGATGCGCCCCTGCATGACCCGAACAAAGCAGATGGCGCCGCGATAGTTATCATAAAATGCGTCAAATATCAACGCCTGAAGGGGCGCATCTTCATCGCCGCTGGGCGGAGGAACATACTTTACCACGGCCTCCAGAACCTCATCGATGCCAATGCCCATTTTTGCTGAGACCAAGGGCGCATAGGAAGCATCCAGGCCGATAACTTCTTCTATTTCGTGACGCACTTCCTCGCTGCGGGCGCTGGGCAGGTCGATTTTATTGATCACCGGTACGGTTTCCAGGTTATGCTCCAAGGCCATGTAGACGTTGGCTAATGTCTGGGCCTCAATTCCCTGAGTAGCATCCACCACCAAAAGGGCGCCTTCGCAGGCTGCCAGGGCACGGCTCACCTCATAGGAAAAGTCAACATGGCCAGGGGTATCAATCAAATGCAGGATGTAGGTTTCGCCATCCTGAGCGGTATAGGTCATACGCACAGCCTTGCTCTTAATGGTGATGCCGCGTTCCCGCTCCAGCTCCATGCTGTCGAGGATTTGCTCCATCATTTCCCGCTGTGCAAAAACCCCGGTCTTTTCCAATAAACGGTCAGCCAGGGTAGACTTTCCGTGGTCAATGTGAGCAATAATACAGAAGTTTCTGATATGGCTGAGGCGGTCTTGCGCCAAAGGCTATCCCTCCAAGGCCCGCGTGGGCATACTTTTAATCATATCATGATAGCGGATTTTCCGCCGCAATGCAATACCCGGATGAAGGGTTGCATAAAGAAGGTTATGGTGCATCTTGAAGATCCTGCCCTGAAGAATATTTTTGTGCGATGGAAAGATACTCACGAAAGTGATTTGATAATCTCCATCAGTAACGCCTGCAGATCAGTTTTATACTTACCATCGGTAATCAAATCTGAAAGTTCGCGCACGGCATGTTCTTCTAGCGCATTGAGCCTGCCCTGCTCGCTTTGATCCAAGTAATAGGCATTATCCAGGTTAAGCCTTTGCAGATTGCGCAGTGCTACAATGGCATCAGCATTTTTTTGGATGAGAGGGTGTATGACCATGTGAAGAAACTCATGGAGGACAGCCTCTTTGCGAAATTCGCTGACAAACGCATAAAAGGTATCTCCAAGGCGTTTGTAATCGGCAGCAAATGTACATTTCAAGGGGCAGAGCACAACACTGACCTTTTTTACACCAGGGTCGCATCGTCTTATAATATAGGAAATGATATTATCCAACGCTCTTACATCATGGGCATGCACCTTTGCCTGATGCTTTATCCACCCCTGTTCCCACTGAATATATTGCCTAAACCCCTGGCTTTCCATAACGCCTTTAAGGGCAGCAGGAAAATGATGAACCCAAGACCAGAAATCCTGGTTACGATCCCTGTCCTGCAAACTTGGTATAACATTGATGCTGGCCTTGTACGCATTCAAATCTTGAAAGTCGTTCTTTCCTTCATTCAGAAAAAAAGTTGCTTCCTCCAGCATGGCTGCCCTGGGCCAGTATGGATAGGCAGTGATGGATAACTGCCTCGCCGCTTTGAAAAAGCCAGGGTCATAACTGATGGGAAGGTCTCGCCAGCGCTCCCACAACTTTACTGTCTCCGAACCTTTTCCAGCAGCATAATATTCATAGCCACCCTTCATAAGGCCAAAATACACCGCAGATATCATTTCACGGCCAATGACCTCAAACCGTCTTCTCTTGTACCACACATGTTCCCCTCCATTCAGGTTCATACATGCTTTTGCTAAATATGCTTTGCTGACGACTAAGAAATAGAAAATCTCCTATTTCATATGTCGGCTACCGTTAGATTCTTGGAAAGGTAATAGCTGCCAAATGGGTGCTTTTCTGAAAATTTCATTGGAATCTCCATACTGGTATTGACAAACCAGCCGATGAGTGCTATCTTATCACCATGTTAGCACTCACAAGCATCGAGTGCTAACAACGTAAAAAAAAGCAATAACAAGGAAGGAGGCGCAGCCATGGACGAGCGGAAATTTCGAATACTGCAGGCAATTATTGATGATTACATTTTAACCGCGGTACCGGTCGGTTCACGTACGATATCGAAAAAATACGATATGGGTCTTAGCTCCGCCACCATCCGCAATGAAATGAGCGACCTGGAAGAGCTGGGCTATTTGGACCAGCCCCATGTATCCGCCGGGCGCATCCCCAGCTTGAAGGCCTATCGCTTGTATGTTGACCAGCTGTTAAAATCCGGAAAGATACAGGATGCCGATCCGGAAACAGTCCGAGCACATTTTACAAACCGCATGCGGCAGATGGAAGATGTTGTAGGTCATGCCGCTCAGGTACTCTCCAGCTTAACGCACTATACTGCCCTGGTCATGCCGCCCAAAGGGCAGGAGCTTCGCATACGCAACATTCAATTGGTGCCGGTAAGCAGCAGCTCCGCATTGGTGGTCATCGTGACAGATGCGGGGATATTGAAGGATGCGGTGATCCGCACATCGGAAATGCTGGACAGCGATGCATTGTACACCATTTCCCGGTTGCTCACAGAGCAGCTGGGCGGGCATACTGTTGGTGAAGCGCAGACTATCTTATCCAGCGTGTCCAAAGACCTCAAGCAGAACAAGGAACTGATGGAGGGCATATCCTCCCTGGTTTCACAGGCTGAGAACAAAGCTGCGGCTAGCCGGGTCATGGTAGGCGGTACAAGCAACATATTGAGCTATCCTGAATACTCAGACGTGGAAAAGGCCAGAACATTCCTTTCACTGCTGGAAACAAAGGACAGGCTTGTAGAACTTTTGGCCCAACAGGGGCAAATGGCTTTCACCGTGCGCATCGGCCCGGAAACAGGCATTGAGGAAATTGCGGATTGTTCTGTGGTGACGGCCACCTATTCCATTGGCGGTCATTCCCACGGTACCATTGGTGTTATCGGCCCCACTCGTATGCAATACAGCAGGGTGTTGGCCATATTAAATACCATGGTCAGGCAACTGGGTAATTTGTTTGATGAAAGCCCATAAAGAAAAACCAAATGATAAAATACCAGCAGGAAGGCGAGCGACATGAGCAAGGATAAAAAGCACAAAAACGATCCCACAATGACAACAGAGCAAGAAAACGTCCCTAACCCTGAAATCCTCCAGGAAGACGATATTCCATCCCCCGAGGAAACTGTAGCAATCGATCTGGAAAAGCTGCAAACTGAGCTGGAAAATTCCCGCAAGCAAAGCGAGGAATACCTAAATATGGCCCAGCGGGTGCAAGCCGACTTTGATAACTACCGCCGCCGCAACAATTCAGCCCGTGCAGAAGCTTTTGACGAAGGGGCAGTGGCCCTGGCCAAGACGCTGCTGCCGGTACTCGACAATATGGAGCGGGCTTTGGATGCCAGCGCCAACAGCCCCGATACCGCTTTGAAGGAAGGCGTGGCAATGGTGCACAGACAGCTGTGTGAAGCCTTTGAAAAGCGGGGCATTGAGACTATCAATCGCCTCAATGAAAAATTTGATCCTTCCCTGGAAAATGCGGTGTTGACTGCCCCCCGTGATGAAGGAGAGCCTGGCACCGTATGCGAAGTATTTCAAAAAGGATACAAGCTTGACAAAATCGTGCTGCGCCACGCCATGGTCAAGGTTGTGGAAGAATAATTTTTTTTGCGGACTAGGAGCATGACTCCTTTCCATAGATACAATCTATAGTATAAAGAAGATAGCTGCAACGGCCGGGCTCATGCCGGCACGAAAAGAGGAGGAACTTATTATGGGTAAAATCATTGGTATCGATTTGGGTACCACCAATAGCTGTGTAGCAGTCATGGAAGGCGGCGAACCAGTTGTTATCCCCAATTCCGAAGGTGCTAGAACAACGCCTTCCGTAGTGGCTTTCACCAAGGACGGCGAACGTCTGGTAGGCCAGGTGGCAAAGCGCCAGGCCATTACCAACCCCGACCGTACTATCATCTCCATCAAGCGCGAAATGGGCACCGGCCACAAGGTTACCATTGATGGCAAGGCACATACCCCCCAGGACATTTCTGCTATGATCCTGCAGAAAATGAAAGCGGAAGCGGAAGCCTACCTTGGTGAAACCGTAACCCAAGCCGTTATCACCGTACCGGCTTACTTCTCTGACAGCCAGCGCCAGGCCACCAAAGATGCAGGCCGCATCGCCGGCTTGGAAGTGCTGCGCATTATCAACGAGCCCACGGCGGCCTCCCTGGCCTACGGCCTTGATAAGGAAGGCACCCAGAGAATTCTGGTGTACGACCTTGGTGGCGGTACTTTTGACGTATCCCTGCTGGAAATTGGTGACGGCGTATTCGAAGTTCTGGCTACCAACGGCAACAACCGTCTGGGCGGCGATGACTTTGACGAGCGCGTTATCAATTACATTGCCGATACCTTCAGGAAGGACACTGGCATTGATTTGAAAAAAGACCGCATGGCTTACCAACGGTTGAAGGAAGCCGCTGAAAAAGCTAAGATCGAGCTTTCTGGCGTGATGAGCGCCAACATCAACCTGCCCTTCATCACCGCCGATGCCAGCGGCCCCAAGCACTTGGACATGACCCTGACCCGCGCCAAGTTTGATGAATTGACTGCTGACCTGGTGGAAGCAACCGTTGGCCCCATCAACCAGGCCTTCAAAGATTCCGGCCTGACCGCATCCCAAATCGACAAGGTCATCCTGGTGGGTGGCTCCACTCGTATCCCGGCCGTACAGGCGGCAGTCAAGCGCATCACCAACAAAGACCCCTTCAAGGGCATCAATCCTGATGAGTGCGTTGCCGTTGGCGCTGCCATCCAGGCAGGTGTTCTGGGCGGTGAAGTGAAGGATGTGCTGCTGCTGGACGTCACACCCCTGTCCCTGGGTCTTGAGACGGAAGGCCACATCTTCACCAAGCTTATTGAGCGCAATACAACCATCCCCACCACCAAATCCCAGGTGTTCTCCACTGCCGCCGATGGCCAGACCACCGTTGAAATCCACGTGCTGCAGGGTGAGCGCCCCATGGCTTATGATAACAAAACCTTGGGCCGCTTCCAGCTCACCGGCATTCCCCCGGCCCCCCGCGGTGTGCCCCAGATCGAAGTTACCTTTAACATCGACCGCAACGGTATTGTCAATGTATCCGCCAAGGATAAGGGCACAGGCAACGAGCAAAAAATTACCATCACCGCCAGCACCAACCTCACCGAGGAAGAAATCAAGCAGCGTGTGAAGGAAGCCGAACAGTTTGCCGATGCTGACCGCAAGCGCAAAGAAGAAGTTGAAACCATCAACCGTGCCGACACCTTGATTTACGAAATCGAAAAGCAGCTTCGTGAAAGCGGTGAAAAGCTGTCTGAGGAAGATAAGGCAACTGTGCAGAGCGAGATCGATGCCTTTAAGAAGGTCCGTGAAGCCAACAATGCCGATGAAATCAAAGGTGCTATGGAAAGCTTTACCCAGAAGGTGTACGCTGTGTTCGGTAAGCTGTACCAGCAGGAAGGCGCAGAAGGCCAGGTTCCTCCCCAGGGTGAAGCCGGAAGCCAGAATGACGATGGTACCGTAAATACGGATTTTGACGTAAAGTAAAAGCGTAGTGCATATCCCGCCTGCCTGTTGGAAGTAAACAGCTTCCTTGGCGGGAGCAACGAGGGGGAACCGCGGTTCTCCCTCGTTTGAAATCGTTCAGCCAGTTTTGCTGCCCCAAATCAACTCCCCAAAGCGCTTTTAATACCCAATGGGACAGCACTTAAACTGCAATGTAAATCGTGCAAAGACTCGCAAAAAACGGCTCCGCCCTTTTGCGAAACGAGGTGTGAGTACTTGGCAAAACGTGATTATTACCAGGTGCTGGGCGTGGATAAGTCGGCCACTACGGATGATATCAAAAAGGCTTATCGTAAGCTGGCCAAAGAATGCCATCCCGACCTGCATCCAAATGATAAAACAGCCGAAGATCGCTTTAAAGAACTGAATGAAGCCAACGAAGTGCTATCCGATAGTGAAAAGCGAGCCCGCTATGACCAGTTTGGGTTTGACGGCCCCCAAATGGGCGGTGGAAATCCCTTTGGCGGAGCTGGCGGCTTTGAAGGCTTTGGTGGGTTCGGTGGCTTTGACAGCATTTTTGATCAATTATTTGGCGGCGGCATGGGCGGAGCCCAACGCCGCAATGGCCCCATGCAGGGCAGTGATCTTCGATATGAACTGCGCATCAGCTTTGAAGAAGCAGCCTTTGGCTCAGAAAAATCCTTTGAATTTTACCGCAATGAATCCTGTGATACATGCAGTGGCACAGGTGCAAAACCTGGAACTCGTCCTCAAACCTGTCCTACTTGTAAAGGTGCAGGTCAAGTGCGCAGCGGCGGCGGCTTTATGGTTACCGTCCGCACTTGTCCTAACTGTGCAGGCTCTGGCAAAATCATTCAGGATAAATGTACTGCCTGTTCAGGCTCCGGCCAGAGCAGGCGCCGCCGCACCGCTACGGTAAAGGTTCCTGCTGGCATAGATGACGGGCAGACCATTGTCATGAACGGTCAAGGCGAGCATGGCCTAAATGGCGGTCCTGCCGGCGACTTGTATATCCAGGTCACAGTCAAGCCACATAAACTGTTCAAACGTGAAGGTACGAACCTTCGCTTTGAACTGCCCATTTCCTTTATACAGGCGACCCTCGGTGCAGATGTGGATATACCAACCTTGAATGGGCCGGTACGTTACCACATTCCAGAAGGCACCCAGAGCGATACGGAATTTAGGCTGAAGGGCTATGGCATCACGCAGCTACGCGGCACCGGTAAAGGTGACCTGTTGGTAAAAGTGCGGGTAGAAATCCCCAAAAAGCTTTCTGAAAAGCAAAAGGACTTGTTAAAGCAGTTTGAGGATGCTTCTACCGGTAAAGAGTATGAAGGACGCAAATCCTTTATGGATCGTATGAAAGATTTATTCAACTCATAAGGAGAAACGCATGGAATGGATGGAAGTGGCGGTACATACCACCACCCAAGGCTCTGATGTGGTCAGCATGCTATTGATGCAAAACGGTGCTGCCGGTACAGCCATTGAGGACAGGAACGATATCCCAGATCCTGCAAAGCCCCATGGCTATTGGGAGCTGATTGATCAAAGCCTCATTGACAGCATGCCAGAGGATGTTCTTGTTAAGGCTTGGTTGCCCATCAACGAACGTCTCTATGACAGCCTTGGCGCTTTGAAGGAAAACCTTTCAGCCCTGCCCGCTTTGAATCCCGGTGTTGAACTGGGGTCGTTGGCGTTTGAAACCAACCAAGTGGACGAACAGGACTGGGCTGAATGTTGGAAAAAATTCTATAAACCTTTTCGGGCAGGGGAGACCCTGGTGGTCAAACCCACATGGGAAACGTATACCGCTCAGCCTCAAGACAAGATCATTGAGATTGATCCTGGCATGGCCTTTGGCACTGGCACCCATGAGACAACGGGGTTATGCCTGTCATTGCTGGAAACATACGTAGTACCAGGCATGCACGTGATGGATGTAGGCACTGGATCTGGAATCCTGTCTATCGGCGCAGCGTTGCTTCATGCCGATCAGGTTCTGGCTATTGATATCGACCCTGTGGCAGTGAAGGTAGCCAAAGAAAATGTTGCCCATAACAAGCTGGATCACATAATCTGTGTAATGGAAGGCGATTTGGTCAAGGATGTCCCGGAAACCTTTGACCTGTGTGTTGCCAACATTCTGGCGGATGTTATCTGCTATTTGAGTGTACCCCTCAAAGCAAAAATCCGCCCCAGCGGAATTTTCATCTGCTCCGGCATTATCAAGGATAGAGAGCAGGATGTATTGGATGCGCTGGCGGCCTCCGGCTATACCACTGTGGAAAAACAATACCGGGGTGAATGGGTAGCCATCGTTTCCCGGTTGGGATAAGGAAGGAATCACCCATGCACCGCTTTTTTGTGGATGACCATGGCATTACCCACGGTACTGCCTGCCTTGAAACTACTGACGCCCATCATGCCATGAGGGTGCTTCGCCTTGCAAAAGGCGACGAAGTGGTTTTGATGGACGGGCAGTTGCTGTATCGCGCCGCCATCGCCGCACTTGACGCAGGCGGGGTAAGGTGTGATATTATAGAAGCTCTCCCCTCTCCTGAGGCTGATCTTCGAATCACCCTCTATCAGGGTCTGCCCAAGGCAGACAAAATGGAATGGATCGTGCAAAAAGGAACGGAAATTGGTCTTGTGCAGATCGTTCCCATCTCGCTGACCCGGTGTGTCAGTCAGATTTCAGATAAGGATGCATCCAAGAAGCAGGAGCGCTGGCAGCGCATCGCCCGGGAAGCCGCCAAGCAATCCGGCCGTGCAGTGATTCCAAACGTCAGTGTTCCCCTGACCTTTCAAAAGGCTTTAGAAAGACTGAAACAGCATGAGCTTGTGCTGATCCCCTGGGAGGAGTCGGAGGGATTCGGCCCCAAGATGGCCTACACCAAGTTCCCCCATGTGCGGGATGTGGCAATTGTTATCGGTCCCGAAGGCGGAATCAGCCCAGAGGAAGTTGATGCCATAATAGCCACGGCAGGCGCTGTTCCCATCACGCTTGGTAAGCGGGTACTGCGCACTGAAACGGCGGGGCTTACAGCCGCAGCAGCCCTTTTAGCATTATGGGGAGACATGGAATAACACGTACCAACCGAAATGATGTGATAACATTGCAAACCGTTGCATTTTTTACCCTTGGCTGCAAAGTAAACCAATACGATACACAGGCCATGCTGGAAAAGTTTTTGGAAGTGGGCTATGAAGTTGTACCCTTTGAAGAAAAAGCCGACGTATACGTCATCAACTCCTGCACCGTTACTGGAGTAGGCGATAAAAAGAGTCTGCAGACCCTGCGCCGTGTACAGCGTCTGAATCCCAATGCCGAAACGGTTCTGGCCGGCTGCCTTGCCCAACGAATGGGCGAAGAGCTTGCATATACCGGCGCACGGCTGATATTGGGTACACAGCGCCGCTCAGAGATCGTAGCACTATTGGAGGAAGCGGTCGCACAAAACAAGCAAACCATAGCAGTAGACTCTTTGTCCTCCATCCCCTATGAACCTTTATCCATTCGAGCCCAGGAAGGGCATACCAGAGCCGTGCTGAAAATACAGGAAGGCTGCGGTCGAAAATGCACTTATTGCATCATCCCCAGCGTTCGCGGGCCTATCCGCTCCCGTCCACTGGATGAAATCGCACTGGAAGCACAGCGGCTGGCAGATGCCGGATTCATTGAAATTGTTCTCACCGGCATCCATCTGGCCAGCTATGGAAAAGACCTTCCAGAGAATATCAACCTACTAGATGCTATCCGGACTGTTCATAATGTACCGGGCATACTGCGTATCCGTTTAGGTTCACTGGAGCCCACCATCGCCTCACAATCCTTTACTGACGCCCTGCGGTCCCTTAAAAAGGTATGCCCCCAGTTCCACCTGTCTTTGCAGTCGGGTAGTGATGGCGTCCTTGCCAGGATGGCTCGCAGCTATACCACCGCGCAATATGACGCCGCGGTATCAAGGCTTCGGGATGCTTTTCCCGTTGCATCCTTCACTACTGACATCCTGACGGGCTTCCCAGGCGAAACAGAGGATGAGTTCCGTGAAACGGTGTCAGCCTGCCGCCGCATTGGCTTTTCCAGAATGCATGTGTTTCCCTACTCCCAACGTGCAGGCACCCCTGCTGCGCAAATGCCTGATCAATTGCCTCGTTCGGTAAAGGAACAGCGCGCACGGTTTTTGATCGCCTTGGGTGAGGAACTGGCCCTTGAATACCACAAGAGCCTGCTTCATACCATACAGCCGGTTTTGCTGGAGGAGGCCTTGGCCGATGGCCGGCTGCAAGGCTACACCCCCCAATACATACAAGTCAAGGTGTCGGGCGGAAAAGCCGGTCAAGTCGTATCCGTTATGTTATCTGAAGCGGACGAGGAAGGAATGTCCGGACAAGTTGCAGAATTATTTGGTAATCAAGCATGAATACCTGGCTTGTCCTCGTTAAATGCTTTGTGAAGGAGCGATGTACATGGATAGCTGCCTGTTTTGTAAAATCATCAAAGGTGATATTCCCTCCAAGAAAGTATATGAGGATGAATATGCCTTCGCCTTTCATGATATCAATCCCCAGGCACCCATACATGTGCTGGTAGTTTCCAAAACCCATGTGAAGGATGTTTCGGAAGGTAATTCGCTTAAGGACACTGAACTTGCGGGTATCATACGGGTATGCGGAAGGGTTGCTGCCCTCACAGGCATCGACCAAAGCGGGTTCCGTATTGTTTCCAACTGCGGGCATGACGGATGCCAATCCATCCCCCATTTGCACTTTCATGTGCTGGGCGGCCGTCAGCTTACGGAAAATATGGCTTGACGCAAAACAAATCCATCATTTTTACCTAAACATATGTCTGCTAAGTGAAAAGACGGTTGACTGGCATACAGGAAAGCGATATAATGGATGCACGGTCGCCATCCGTCCGTGGAGCCGGCGTAAGGTTTAGGCGAGATGAGCGAGGGGAGGGATAACAGTGTCCGAGGTACGTATCCGCGAGAATGAGTCCCTGGAAAGCGCATTGAAGCGGTTTAAACGTCAGTGCGCCCGCGCAGGC
>JAEYQQ010000084.1 GCA_023409955.1 Bacillota bacterium
TGCATCTGGAAGCTGAAACCGGTGTGCCTATGCCTAAGCAGGTATCATCTTTGCGTACCCTGCCTGTGCGGCATACCCTGACTTGCAGCAAGGAGGATTTGGCCAAGGTGTTGATTCATGCGATTGACAGCAAGACAACATAAGCATTTCGTCACAAAAAAGGATCCGTTTCTGAAGAGCAGAAACGGATCCTTTTTTTTTATCAATCAGTCTGCTGCCAAAGCGTTTTGCATTGGGTCAAGGTAAAATGCTGCAATGGATGCATTTATATACACACTTAGGACAAGTATTCCAGCAAAACCAACGATGGTGGCAAGCCAAGCAGCCAGAAAACTTGTCAATACCATTGCTATGACGACCAATAAGCTCCACCCTATATAACTGAGACAAAGGAGGAACAATTGAACCTTGCGACCGTGCATCATCCGTTTGCTTTCCCGAATAGCTTCCCTTACACCCATTTCCGGAATATCCGCCAGCAAATAATGCGCCATAGCATATCGTAAGGAAAATACAGCAGCACTGCATATAAAAGCAAAAAACAGTATGCTAGCCACAAAAGTGCTTAACTCCCCCATAATAGATACCCAGAGTAAGCCTGGTATACCAATGAGCGCAAGCCAGCCAATTACAATGATGCTAAAAAACATTGAAATCCCAAAACCTTTACCCATGATATGAAAACGTGAAAACAATATAGAGAAGCCTACTTCTTGCTTGCGATGCAGCTGCAGATAATAATTATTCACCCCTAGGCTAAGAGTAGGCACAATCGTATAACTAATAAACCACAAAAAGATTGATTTAAAATTCGATTCTGCAAACAGCGGCTGGCTTGTTATGTAATTCGCTATCACAGGGATGATCATCAATCCAAAGTTTACCAGCAATGATGGGCACCATTTTCCGCGCAGTGCCTCCCGCGCACTTCTCCGAATCAGTGAATTTTGTGACATGAATCTTATCTCTCCCATCCATGTTTTGTATAATCTATGCCATTTCTCCATATCTCACCAAATAGTAGCATATATATACAAAACTTACAATACAAGATTGTAATGGATGAAGATCTATCCAATGGCAGACCTTCCTATTTCGCCCTTCCAGCATCCTACTTATTCTGACTGTTTAGGCTGGATAGCTCCAGATAAAACCCTGTGATAGATGAGTTGATGTAGACTTGCAAGGCCAATGAAGCGAACAAGCCTAACGCTGTTCCCAGGACGCCAAACATGGAATACAACGCCGAGATGCCCACCATAGATACAAAAAACCAGCCAATAAAACTGAACTGGAGGGCAAACAGCCTGCCTTTATGCCCATCCATCATTTTTTTGCTGAGTGCAATAGCATCCAGCGCACCAAGTTCCGGGTCATCCGCCATTAAAAATGGTGCCATGGCATACCGGTATGCGGCGATGATACCGGGTATAACAAACAGCAGCGACCATAGAGCGATGAAAATCCCCATGAGAACATATAACGCCAAGCATCTGACGAAAATGTGAAAGCGCGAAAACAAGAGGGAAAAGGGTGGGTTCTCACTGCGGTGCAAGGCCAGATAATACGTATTCAAGCCGACATTCATAGCAGGAGAAAGTACGAACTGCAGTAAAGCAAGCACCGTAACCAGCCCTGCGTATGGTGCCATGATGACCTGAAAGGCATCCAAATTATCAGGAATCGAAATGCTGGTCAGCGAGTTCACATCAAGCCGCAATTGAAATGTGTTTTGCAATAGGCCCAGCAAGCTTGCCACAAAAGTGACCATCAGCGCTGTCTGCCAGTTGCCCTGTAAGGCAGACAGACCTCGCCTGCGTAATGTAAAGCTGTCAGAAATGTTCATGCCCCCACTCCTTTCCATATATCCCGATTCTAGCACGGGACTGATGGCAAAACAAGAGCAGGGGCATCAAAATGTAAATTTTAGGATTCAATTGTCGCATTTGGTTTAGAACAGCGCCTGGGCAAAATCCTTAGCATCAAAGGGCTGAAGATCATCAATGCCCTCGCCTACACCCACATACCACACCGGAACATTGAGTTCCCGGCGGATGGCGATGGCGATACCGCCCTTGGCTGTACCGTCCAGCTTGGTTAATACGATACCGTTGATTTCGGCAACCTCTTTGAAGATTCTGGCCTGCTGCAAGCCGTTTTGGCCGGTGGTGGCATCCAGCACCAGCATGCAGCGCACATCGGCTTCGGGATATTCCCGATCGATCACCTTGCGCATTTTGTGCAGTTCATCCATCAGGTTTTTCTTGTTGTGAAGCCGGCCGGCGGTATCCACAATTAACAAATCTGCCTTGCGGGCTTTGGCCGCCTGAACAGCATCAAACAATACGGCGGCAGGATCGGCCCCTTCCGCATGGCGGATGAGCGGCACCCTGGCCCGGTCTGCCCAAACGTTTAGTTGGTCAGCCGCAGCAGCCCGGAAGGTATCCCCCGCAGCCAGAAGCACTGTACGCCCAATGGCCTGGAAGCGCAAAGAAAGCTTGCCAATGGTTGTGGTTTTGCCCACCCCGTTGACACCTACCACCATCATAACCATAGGCCACTTGAGGGGGGGACGGGGAATGTTCATTTCTTGGGCGATAATCTCCTTGAGCATCTCACGGGCACGGGAGGTACTTTTCACATTTTCTTTTTTCACCTGCTGCCGCAGCTTATCCATAATCTCCTGGGATGCTGCTACGCCAGCGTCAGACATGATGAGGATATCCATCAACTCATCATAAAAATCCTCATCCACCACACCGGTATTTTCCACCAGCGCATCCACCTTGTCGGTGAGGTTGGAGCGCGTCTTGGCAAGCCCTTCCCGAAGGCGGGCGAATAAACCCTTCTTTTCTTTTTCATCCATGGTGCTTCCCTCCCCTTTGTCACGTAGTGACTTAACTGACGTATTCGGTAAGATTTACCGACACCATTTTGGATATGCCCCTCTCCTCCATGGCTACACCGTACAAGGCGTCGCAGCGTTCCATGGTACCCTTGCGGTGGGTAACCACCACAAACTGGGTTTTACGGCCATACTCGGACAAGTAATCGGCAAAGTAGTTGATGTTGGCCTCATCCAGGGCAGCCTCGATTTCATCGAGTATGCAAAATGGCGTAGGCTTGAGCTTTAGCATGGCAAACAGGATGGCGATGGCGGTGAGTGCCCGCTCTCCGCCTGACAAAAGCGACAGCAGCTGCAGCTTTTTCCCCGGCGGCTGGGCGGTAATCTCAATGCCGCAGTTCAAGGCATCACTAGGATCGGTAAGCCGCAGTTCCGCATGACCGCCACCAAACAAACGCACAAAGGTTTCGCTGAAGTATTCCTTCATCATGTTGAACTGGGATACAAACTGCTGCTCCATTTGACCAAGGAGCTTGGTGATAAGGACCGCCAAATCCTCCTCGGCCTTCTTCAGGTCTTGCTGCTGGGTGGTAAGGCTATCGAAACGCTCCTTGACAGAAACGTATTCTTCGATGGCATGAACGTTGACCGTTCCCAAGGCACGGATCTGCTCCCTTAAGGAGGCTGCTTCTTTCTCGCCGGAGCTTAAATCAAACTTTTCTGCGCGGTAGGCTTCTGCCCCGCCGTAAGTCAATTCATACTCGTTCCAAATGCGTTCCTGCATAGCGGATAAGTCAGCCTCCACACGGGTGCGGTTCAGCTCGGTGCGGTGGAGCTTTTCGGTATGCTCCACGGCTTCCTTTTGAAGGCGCTCTGTCTCGTCCCTGATGGTACGCAGAGCAGATTGCTGATGAAGGCGATTGCTTTCCATTTCATCCACAGCAGCCTGGGCTTCAGCTACCTCCTGATGGCGGCCGGATACAGCTGTATCCAGCCCAAGCAGGATGGCTTCATCCCTTTGGATGGCTTCCTCCAAAGCGGCGGACTCCCTGCGGTTTATTTCCAGGTTCTCCCTGGCATGGCGTACCTCTTCCAGCAGCCGCTGACGGTCGCGCTTTAAGCTGGCAACCTCATGCTCACGGCCGGTAACTGTCAGCATATGAGCAGTAACTGCCTCCCGCTGCCTTTCCACCCGCTGCCGAGCAGCGGACAAGGCCTGCTGGAGCTCCAGTGTCTTTTGTTGCATGGCCTCCTGATTGGTTTCAACATCGCCTCTGCGGCGGGAAATTGCCTCCAGGTCTTCCTCGATCTGGGCAATGCCCTCCTCCAATTGCTGGCGGGCGCTGATGGTCATCTCTATGCGGGACTTTAAAGCTTCCCATTCCTGACGGGCGCTTAAAACACGTTCCTGATCCCTAGCCACGGCGATTTCTTCCTGATGGACACGGTTTAAGGCATCGGTGCGAAGGGTTTTGAGCTGGTTGCGCTGGCTTTCCATAATCTGCAAAGCCTGACGCTCCTGCTGCAAATCATGCAGAAGCTTACGGGATGAGGCTTGCAGTTCCTCAATTTCACGCTCCCGGCCAAGCAGGCTGGTGGAACGGGCCTGAACAGAACCGCCGGTCATGGAGCCGCCGCTGTGCATCACATCACCGTTTAATGTCACCAGCCGGAAGGCCTGGCGCCCGGCCCGCATGATGGCGATACCAGCATCCAAATTCTCGGCCACCACGGTTCGGCCCAGCAGGTTTTCCATGATTTCTTTGTATTCAGGATCAAAGGATACCAGTTCGCTGGCCACCCCCAAGCAGCCCGGCATGGATAATACAGACCGTTCCTCACGGCTGAGTACACGGCCTCTGATGGTGTTCATGGGCAAGAAGGTGGCCCGCCCCAGCTGGTTTTGACGTAGATAATCAATCACTCGCTTTGCGGTAGGCTCATCCTCTGTGATGATATTTTGAAGCGCACCGCCCAGCACCATATCGATGGCTGTTTCCAGCTGTTTTGGCACTTTCATGAGCATGGCTACCACACCCCGGACCTTACGATCACCTTGGGTTTTGGCATAATTCAGAGCCTTTTTGACCGCCTGGGCATAGCCTTCATAATCTCTGGCCATTTCCTCCAAGAGCTTTAAGCGGGTCTCCATGGCCTGCTGCCGCCTGAGTGATTCCTGCAGCGCATTTGTTTTTGTGCCGATGGATGCGCCAAGGGATTGTACCTGTTCATCCAAAGAGGATGCATCAGAAGATAGCTTTTGCCAGCTTTCACGGGTGGCCTCCCCCTGTTTGACGGCGGCATCGTATGTTATTTGCAGCCCGGCTTCTTTGGCGCTTAAATCTGATTGCGTTTTGTCAAGTTCTGTGAGCCTTTCCCGCATTTGGGCCATTATGGCCTGCTGGCGGGATTGGGCGGACCGCTCGCTGCTCAAGCGGTTCATGGCGGTTAAGATGGCCGCTTTGTGCTCTTCCAGCTCCTGCTCGCTGACAGATTCATCCTGCAGGTATTTCTTAAGTAGTTCCTGCTCTTTGACAAGGGCGTCCCTTTCCTGTACGAGGGTTTCCTCATGGGTGTTTAATCCCCCCTCGCCGGAGGATTCCATTTGGCTCAGTTCACCATACCGTTCTTCCAAGCGAGCAGCCTCTGCCTGAAGGCGGGTTTGATTCTCCCGACTGTTTTCCAGACGCTGGGCCATTTTTTCTTTTTCGGCCTTTTGTTCGTGGTAGGCATCATTCAAACGCGATAAAACATCCCTGGATGCAAGGAGGTCTATCTCCATACGCTCCAGCTCATCTTCCATCTTCTGGCGCAGCTCTGTTTTTTCCTGAAGCTCCTGGGCATTTTGGTCAAGAACCGCCTGCACCGCAGCGGCGGCTTCCATGAGGCTGCTGATCCGATCCTTTAATTTATCGTGACGGATCAGAAATATGTTCAGCTCGAAGCCTTTCAATTGCTCTGCCAGCAACAGATATGCCCTGGCGGTTTCTGCCTGGCGAGACAAGGGCTCCAAGTGGCGGGAAAGCTCGTCCAGGATATCCTCCACACGGGTTAGGTTTTCCCGGGTTCTCTCCAGCTTACGTTCTGCCTCATCCTTACGGGCCCGGTATTTCATGATACCGGCGGCATCTTCAAACACCTGGCGTCTGTCCTCCCCTTTTTGGGAAAGGATTTCGTCGATACGCCCTTGACCGATGATGGAATAACCTTCCCGGCCGATGCCTGTATCCCGGAACATGTCCACCACATCTTTTAAGCGGCAGGCGGATTTGTTTAAGAAATACTCGCTTTCGCCGTTGCGGTACACCCGCCTTGTGACCATGATCTCAGAAAAATCTACGGGCAGGGATTTATCCTCATTGTCAAAGACCAAAGAAACCTCGCAATAGGCCATGGGCTTGCGCTTTTCGGTGCCGCCGAAGATGACATCTTCCATTTTGGCACCGCGAAGCAGCCGGGCGCTCTGCTCGCCCAGCACCCAGCGAACAGCATCGGCAATATTGCTTTTCCCGCTGCCGTTGGGGCCAACGATCCCAGTTACGCCCTGGTTGAAGACGATTTCCGTCCGCTGGGCGAAGGATTTGAACCCATATATTTCAAGCCTTTTCAGCTTCATGCTGACCCTCCAAACCATTTAGACCGTTGACATGAGCAAGTGCCTTGGCCGCTGCTTGCTTTTCTGCCTGGCGCTTGGTCTTACCTTTGCCACTAAAGGGCGGCAAGCCGACAGCGTTTACCTGGGCTGTAAATATTCTGCTATGGGGCGGACCTTCCGTTTCCAGCAGTTCATAGGAAGGCGCCTCCTGCCCCCTGGCCTGCAGCCATTCCTGAAGGGCACTTTTGGAATCCAGAACTGGGGCAATGCTCTCTTCCCCAGGCCAAAGCCTTTTCACCAGGGCCAGCGCGGCATCAAGGCCGCTGTCCAAGCATACCGCTGCCAGAACAGCTTCCATGGCATCGGCCAGAATGGAAGGGTTTTCCCGGCCGCCATCCTGCTCCTGGGACTTATTCATAATTAAATATCTTCCAAGCCCAATATCCCTTGCCACGCGGGCGAGTGCCGCTTCACACACCAACAATGCACGCCGGTGGGTCAAGCCGCCTTCACTCATGTCGGGATACTTTTCATACAGGATGCTGGACATACAGTATTGCAGCACCGCATCCCCCAGAAATTCCAAACGCTGATTATCCTCCCCGCCCATAGAGGGATGGGTGAGAGCTTGTTTTAACAGTGCTTCATTTTGAAAACGGAAGGCAAGTGCCTTCATGAGTTCCTTCAAGAAAATACCCCTATTCATGAAAAGGCGCTGCCGAAATAATTCGGCAACGCCGGATGATTTGCCGATCCCCTCAGCCTTGATGGGATTCGATGTAGTCCACCACATCGCCAACGGTTTTCATGCGGACGATGACCTCATCCTCCACCATGATGCCAAATTTGTCTTCCAAGTCCATGATCATCACCATAATGTTAGCGCTGTCGGCCTTGAGGTCCTCCACCAGTTTAGCTTCGCGGGTCACCTTGGAAACGTCTACCCGCAGCTGTTTTGCGATCAAAGGAGCCACTGTTTCAAAAACCATGTTCATTCCTCCTGCATGTTTGATAGGGTCTAGTTTTAAGAATTGTTGTATTCGGCTAAGCCTGGGGGATGCTTGCCTGAATTTGCTTGTCAATAAGACCTACCACGTTCCCCTGGGCCATCAGCGCAGCCTGACGGATGGCGCAGGCCATGGCATGGCCGTTGCTGGAACCGTGGGCCTTGACCACAACACCCTGAACGCCAAGTAGCGGAGCTCCGCCTACCTCAGAATAATCCATCAGCTTCGCCACACGGCGGAAGGCAGGTTTGGCAATGATGCCGCCAAGCTTGCCCCGAATGTCTGACAGAAGCTCTTTTTTGATGATGCGCATCAGCGTGCCGGCTACGCCTTCCATGAACTTCAAGATCAGGTTGCCGGAGAAGCCGTCGCAAACGATGACATCGGCCTGATCGTTGGTGATTTCTCTGGCTTCCACATTGCCCACAAAATGATAGGACGCCTTTTCCATGATGGGGTAGGCAGCCTTCACCAGTGCATTGCCTTTTTCGGCCTCAGCGCCAATGTTTACAAGGCCCACCCTTGGATCGTCAACCCCCATGACCTGATGCATATAAATGGAGCCCATAAGGCCAAACTGGCTGAGCCATTCTGGCTGGCAATCCACATTGGCACCGCAATCGATGAGCAGGAAATGCCCCTTGCCGTTGGGCAGAAGCGGCGCCAATGCCGGCCGCTCAATGCCTTGAATCCTGCCTAAGCGGAACATGCCTCCGGCAAGGACCGCACCAGTAGAGCCAGCAGATACAAAACCATCGGCTTCCCCATCCTTGACGGCCAGCATACCCATAACGATACCGGCGCCCTTTTTCTGGCGGATGGCAATAACGGGAGCGTCGTGATTGGAGATCACTTCTGGTGTCTCCAGAACCTTATAACGCCCTGCAACGTTTTTGAGTTTATCCATATAGGGGGCCATGGCCTCTTGTACCCCTGCCAGCGTCACATGAAGATCGGGCATGCTGCGCAGCGCTTCCGCTGCTCCTTCAATGGCCGCCTTCGGGGCAAAGTCGCCACCCATAACATCAACAAAAATATGCATGCGCCTTCGCCTGCTTTCACTTATGAAAATCGAACAGGATGATTGTAGCACACAAGAGCGGGAAATTGCAAGAAAATAGACATTCCGGGGGTGCGGGAGGCTGGTGAGGATACCTTTCTCCAGGACGCAGGCTGATCATGAAGAGGGAGGCTCACGATGAACAGTTTCAGATCGAATGCTGGTAAATCCCTGATGGCGGCGGTGCACTGGCCTTCGTCGGGCAGGCATCCGGCGGCGGTTAAACAGCGTATCCGCTGGCAAATCTCCGGGGGTTTGATCTGCTTTTGATTGACTTACATTCTCCAGAATCCACAGAAGCTTCGGAGGATCTCCGCCTTGCCAGATGGCAGGATGAAGCAAGTTCACACCTTTAAGGACTATATACTGATAAGGCGTATACCTTTTCCCCTCATTGCCCCGAAGGGTATGAGGGCAAAATATCATTTCACTCAGGGCATGACCAAATTCTGCAGCACCAACCTTTTGAATGACTGACTCGATTTCTAACTGCAGGCTGTCAATTGCAGCCTGATCAAGCGCACGTCCGGTGATGGAGAGATAAGCCTTTTCCATCCGGCGGCGTGCAAAGCCCAAAAGACTATCCTGATTTGCTCCGGTTATCGCCATGATATGCTTGAGTGGCAGGATGCGAAGCAGCATCACATTGACTGACCGTATCATATCATCCACCGGCATACGGGAAAGCGCCTGCAAATAAGCCATTCCGTACTCGATGAGATGCGGCATATCCTTCAGGTTTCGGGTAAGCACCCGAAGAGCAGAGCGGGTACTTTGGGCCATTTCCGTCTCTCGCCAGCCATAAGCTGCCTTGCGGATATCCTCATCTGCTGGGTAGTAAAGGCATACACCCAGATGCATTTGTGCACCGGAACGGGTAATGTAATCATCGCTATTTAGTATATGGTACAGGGGGTATGCTGCAGGATCTATTGGTATGCCGCCCATAACCGTCATGGGGGACGCAAAGCCATAGCCAATGATGTTTTCCGGAAGGACTGCACTTTCGTTAATCAGCATGTAGGTCAGCACCTGTATAATGGCCGCCCCTTGGCTGTGACCGGAAAGCCACAAACGGAAGCGGCTGTCATGCTGCTTTGTCTCGGCAATGATATGGGCCAGGGTCAGCTTTTCCAGCCCCAGTTCCTTTGCTGTTTCCGGAAAAGAGATAAGCTCCATATTTGCATCAAACTGCCGGGCCAGCTGTAAAAAGCCTTGATGAATGCCCTGCTCGGATATAAAGCGAAAATTGGAGAACCAGTCATAAAAACGCCTGCCGGTACCGCGAAAGCCGATGGCCACCACATAGTGTCCATCTAATGTAGGTTTTATCATAACAACAGCCTTGCCGGTATCGCTTTGCTCGCGCTGGCGCATAGCGGAAAACACCTGGCTGACCGGATTGAGTTGACGCGCTTTGGCTCTGGCCCTATATACCGCCCATTTATTGTACAAGAACTGTTTCGTTCCATGGCTGGGTGCTTGGGAGACGCCCCCCACAAGCTTGTTATCCACTTGAAAGTTGAAATCTGTCCAGCCAGCCCGCATCCAGTCACTGATGCGCAGGTCATAGGCGGTATGAGAAAGTTCCAGGGAAAGCCGCATTGCTTCCTGGGAAAAAGGAGGCCGAAGCCGTGCCCAGGGATCTTGTTCCCAGGGCAGGAAGAATGACTGTGTTCGAGTAAGGTCTGCATATGTCAAGCGGCCCCGTACGGGAGAAGCGCCGCCAGTGACCGAATTTTCCTGAGCCATACCTTTCTCGCTTTCCTTTACTGCTGCTTAATGCCTATCATCATACCATGTGGTAATGGTTGGGGCAATATGGTGTGTTGAAGAGGGTTTCGCCCCTGTGGGGGCGACCAGGGCTTTCCGATCTCCCTGGACCTTCGGGGGGGACATACATGATAATGATTTATGGTCATGATTCTATGATTGTGAATGCGTACCGTTTTTGGGGGAGAGAGGGTTTCGCCCCGCGGGGGCGACCCGGGCTTTCCGATCGCCCTGGACCATCGGGTCCATTCTTT
>JAEYQQ010000155.1 GCA_023409955.1 Bacillota bacterium
TCATGGAGACAGGGGATAGAAAAAGAACAGGCACCCTTATTGAGTGCCTGTTCTTTTGGCTGCGGAACTAGGATTTGAACCTAGACAATACGAGTCAGAGTCGTAGGTGCTACCGTTACACAATTCCCCAACAGCAATCAAAGGATTGCGTATGCCATTATATAAGAATCGATTTGTTTTGTCAAGCGCAAATTACATTGTTTCGTAATTTTTTTGTGTATATAATTGATGATGCAATCTTTTTCTCCTATTAACTGAAGGGAAGGAATAACATTCCCTATTAGAAAATCACTCCAAATGCATTGCGACAAACAACGATTTGGTTAAGTCTTGTAATTTTGTGCCTGTTTGGGCTACAATAAAGGGTAGTTTTATCATCGGAGGAAAAGAAATGACATTCGCACAGACGTTAACGACAGAATTTAACATTCAGCTTTGGCAGGCGGAAGCGGTCATTCGCCTTTTAGATGAAGGCAATACACTTCCCTTCATTGCCCGTTACCGCAAGGAACAGCACGGTGAACTAAACGACCAGGTGCTAAGAGACCTTTCTATGCGCCTGGAGCAGCTGCGTGCCCTGCAAAAGCGTAGGGATGAGATCATTGCTTCCATGGAGAAGCAGGGGGTGCTAACGGAGGAGCTGCATAAGGCCATCAGCGAAGCGGAGACGGCTGGGGCTCTGGAGGATATTTACCGCCCCTTCCGGCCCAAGCGCCGTACCCGAGCCACCATTGCCAGGGAGAAGGGATTGGAACCTCTGGCCAACATTCTGCTGATGCAGGCTGTAAAGACAGGCCGTGCGGAGGATTTGGCTATCCCCTACATCTCCGAGGAAAAAGGCGTAGCCGATGCCCAGGCCGCCCTTGCTGGCGCTATGGACATCCTGGCGGAGGATTTTAGCAACGATGCAGGAATACGTACCAAGCTAAAGGAGTTGTATCGGCGTACCTGTCAGGTAAAAGTGAAGGCGGCCAAGGAGGATGACTCCGTTTATCGCATGTATTATGATTATCAAGAGCCGCTGCGGCTGATGCCCTCCCATCGGGTGCTGGCCATGAACCGCGGTGAGGCGGAAGGCTTTTTGAAGGTCAGCCTTTCGGTGGAGGAAGCTGATGCCATCCGTGAGGTTGCCTTGCCCTTTGTGCGGCAGGGCAGCATTACCACCCAATATGTGCAGATGGCGGCGGAGGATAGCTACCGGCGCTTGATCGCCCCTTCTTTGGATAATGAGCTGCGGGGAGAGCTTACCGATAAGGCACAGGCAGCCGCTGTCCGTGTCTTTGCTCAGAACCTTAAGCCTTTGTTGATGCAGCCCCCAGTGAAGGGCAAGGCTGCCATCGGCCTGGATCCAGGCATTCGAACAGGCTGCAAAACGGCTGTGGTGGATGAAACGGGTCGGGTGCTGGATACAGCGGTAATTTATCCTCTGCCCAGCCATGGAAGGGTGGAACAATCCAAGGAGACTGTAAAAAAGCTGATGCGTAAGCACAAGGTGCAGGTGGCTGCCATCGGCAACGGCACTGCCTCCCGGGAAACGGAGGAATTTTTCGTTTCCGTGATGCATGACATGCCGGGGGAGAATGTCTCCTACATGGTGGTGAACGAAGCAGGAGCTTCCGTGTATTCGGCTTCACCACTGGCCGCCAAGGAGTTTCCCCAGTTCGATGTATCGTTGCGCAGTGCCATCTCCATTGCCCGTCGTTTGCAAGATCCCCTGGCAGAGCTGGTGAAAATTGATCCCAAATCGATTGGTGTAGGCCAATACCAGCATGACCTGAAAGAGGCGGAGCTAGATTCTGCCCTCTCCGGCGTAGTGGAGGATTGTGTGAATGCCGTGGGCGTTGATGTAAACACAGCCAGTCCGTCGTTGCTTTCTCACATTGCCGGTGTTAACAGTACGGTGGCTCAGAACATTGTGGCCTTCCGGGAGGAAAATGGGCCTTTTACCACCCGGGCTGGGCTGAAAAAGGTGCCCAAGCTGGGGCCCAAGGCCTTTGAGCAGTGCGCTGGATTTTTGCGTATTCCAGGAGGAAAGAACCCGCTGGAGAACACAGGCGTTCATCCTGAATCTTATGCGGCGGCGGAGGAGCTTTTGAAGCTGGCTGGCTTGACGGTACGAACTGCACCAGGTAATCTGGCCAATAAAGTGGAGGAGCTGGGGGCTGATGCGATTGCCAAGCAGCTTGGTATTGGCACTCCCACCCTTCGTGACATTGTCAAGGAGCTGGAAAAGCCCGGCCGTGACCCCCGTGATGAGCTGCCCCCACCCCTTTTGCGCAAGGATGTGCTATCAATGGAAGACTTGCTTCCCGGCATGGAACTAAAGGGTACCGTCCGCAATGTGGCCGACTTTGGTGCCTTTGTGGATATCGGCGTTCATCGGGATGGACTTGTTCATGTATCCCAGCTGAGCCGCCGCAGGGTGAACCATCCCGGCGAAGTGTTACGGGTTGGCGATATTGTTACTGTGTGGGTGGTTTCAGCAGAAAAGGATAAGAACCGCATCTCCCTGACCATGATCCCCCCGGCAGAGAAGAAGTAAGGGTTTAAATAGAGATAATGATATGCAGGAAGGGTTCCTTTGAATAAAAAGGGCTTCTTCCTGTATTATTTATGATAATAAATTTAAATTGAAAAAATCGCCAGCACCCAGCATAAGCTGAGTCTGGCGATGTAGTATGACGATGGGTCAAAGGTAATTACTGCCCCGTTAACAAGCGTTTCAGTTCCTTGGTATCATGGGCCTTTAATTCGATTTGATAATCATTATAAAAGTGATCCGGGTCAAAGAAGCACCCAAAGGCCCCAGCATTGATGGCTGCCTCCACATCAATGTCCCTGTCGCCAATCATTACTACGCGGCCAGTGGACATTTGGTGCCTTGAAATCAAGGCCTGCACGGCATCGGGTGCGGGCTTTGGGGCATAGCCGTCTGCGCCGGTGATGGTATCGGTGAAAAGATGCGCGATACCACAGCCGTCCAGGTATTTTAAGGCTGATCTTCCACGGTGGGTGTATAGATAATGCTTTCCGCCAAGGCGTACGATTTCTTCCAACAATTCTGGTATACCTGGATACATAGGTGCAGCATTATTCTCTGAATAGCCGCCTTCATGATGCCGGTAGCGCTCCTGCAGCGCATCCAATGTGGCTGTTGTTTGAAATCTTTCCTTCAATGTAACCAACGTGTGGCCAATAGAGCGCTTTGTTAGTGCCAGAACTTCTTCATAGGAAACGTAATGGCCAAAGTCTGCAAAAGCGGCCTGCATAGCGGTGGCGATGCGGGGATACGTATCAAACAGTGTGCCGTCAAAATCCCACAGGTAGTGCTTAAAAGGCAGTTCTTCAGATAGCTTTTTGATCAGCGTAACATCAGCAGGGCATGCGTCAAACTGGATAAGCTCCCTGGGCCATAGCCAGCGAGCATCTGTATGCACTTTCAGTTGCGGCTCTCCTCTTATGATGCGTGCATCATAAAAGTAAAAACGGATGACTTTATCGGGGTATTCGTAATCAAACTGATCATACAGACCGTCCACTTCGATTTCCACTTGGAGTTCTTCCTGGCATTCTCTGGTCAGGCAAGCTTCTGGTGATTCATCTGTCTCCAGCTTACCACCTGGAAACTCCCACAAGAAGGCACAGGAGCCCCCTTCCCCCCGGCGGCACAGAAAAATCTGGCCGTTCCGGCGGATAATGGCTGCGGCAACTTCAATTTGCTTCATATCAGAGCAGGGATTACGCTCCCTGTTCCTCCTTTTTTTCTTCAGTAGGGCCCATTTTTGTAATCACAGCTGTTTCTACCCGGTGGTCCAGCAACTCCTCCACATAAATGTGAAGGCCGCATACTTCCACTTCGGGATGGCTGCCATCCTGAGGGATGGTGGTGAGCTGGTTAAAAATCAGGCCGCCCAAGGTGTCATATTCCTCTTCCAAGGGAAGGTCAATATCCAGTGCCTCTGAAAGGGTCTCCAGGTCCACTGTGCCTGCCACACGCCATTTATCGTCGCCGATGGGCGTGATTTCCTGTTCGGCAGCAGGATCGAACTCATCGTATATGCTGCCCACAATTTCTTCCAGCAGGTCTTCCAGTGTTACAATACCGCTCATGCCACCATACTCATCCACCACGATGGCCATGTGAACCTTACGGCGCTGCATATCGCGGAACAACACGTCTGCTTGTACCGTTTCCGGCACAAAATAGGCATCCCGTAAAATCTCACGGAGGGGCTTGGGGTTTTTAGCATGCTCGTTTAATAAGTAATCCCTTGTGTACAAAATGCCAATGACATCATCAATATCGTCTTCATATACGGGAAAACGGCTGAGGCCAGTTTCCAATATGGTTTTTACAATGGTCTCCGGCGAGTCATCGATCCAGATACAAGCCACGTCGGTGCGGTGGATCATTACATCCTCGGCAGAGGAGTTGTTGAATTCAAATATATTCTCAATCATTTCCCGTTCATTGGTTTGAATGGCGCCCTTTTCTTCACCAATGTCCACCATCATACGGATTTCTTCCTCGGTGACATCACTGCCCTGTTCGTTAGGATTGATGCCCAGCAGCCGAAGCACACCATTGGTGGATACGGACAGGAACCAAACCACGGGCCGGGTCAGTTTTGCAAAGAATGTAATGGCGCCAACAACCAGGCGGGCTACTTGCTCCGGCCGCTGAAGTGCCACACGTTTTGGCGTCAGTTCACCCAGCACCAGCGTAAAATAGGCCAGGATGAGGGTAATCAATATAACGCAAATGGTATTGAGAGTTTGGACAGGTATAAAATTCCAGCCCATGCTGTTTGTCAGCCAGTCCACCAAGCGGGATGCAAAGTTGTCAGCAGCAAAGGCGCTGCCTAAGTATCCCGAAAGAGTAATCATTACCTGAATGGTGGATAAGAAACCATTGGGCGCTTCCACCAGCTTGATAAGCTGTTGGGCCTTCTTGTCATGGTCGTCCGACATATGCCGGATTTTATTTTCGTTCAGGGAGACGACGGCCATTTCGGTTGCTGCAAAGAAAGCGTTGACGGCTATGAGGACCAACTGCAAAAACAATTGGCCCCATATTGGGTCAGAGGGCAAAATGAAAACCTCCTTTGTAATTACACCGCTATGTCTTTTGCATAATCGCAACGCTATAGCGGGTGCATCGGCATTTTCAGCCATGCTATAGTATAGCAGGTTTGCAGATGTTTTGCATCATCATTGATGTGATAATTGGGTGTTTTGAGAACAAAAGCACTTGTTTTCTAATGTTTTACGTTTGTAAGACCATAATAGATTCCGGCTTAACGTTTTTATGTATCAACTTGCTATACACCAAGGTGAATGTCTTGACAGATATAGCCCTTAGACTAGAATTATCATGCTGACCCCTGTGCTTCGGAGGAATGCAAAAATGCCCCTGCTTTTTTAAAGCAAGGGCGATATTAACTCATCAACTGTGCCTATGCGTCCATTTTTGCTCGCATGCTTCCCACAAGGGGAATAGCCAAAAAGATCAGCCAGCCTGGATGCCACAGGTTCAAATAAAAACCAAGTATTAGGTACAGTAGCGATAGCATAACCGGATTGCCAAGGATATAGGGCAGCGTTTTCTCTTTTTTTGGCATATAGAAAATGGGGATGGTTAAAAACAGAAGCCAACCCGGATGCCAAAGATTAAGAAGAAAACCAAGTAGCAGATACGAAACTACAATGAAAAGTGGATAGGGAACCTGCTGGAGCCATCCTTCCAAATGACGCTTCCCTTTTTCAGTGTCATAAAAGCTTCCCTCCGGCAAGGCGGTTTCAGCCTCCTGCGGGGTGGAAGGAGGATCCTGTGAGGTTTCTTCACCCTTGATCTCATAATAACTTCCATCCAATGTCGGCGCTTCCGCTATAAAGACGTTTTCGCTCTGGTATGCCGTGGTATAGGCGGCAAGCTCCGGCGGGAGGTCGGAGTGAACCAGATCATCCAGTGACATCTTATACAGGGCTGCCAATGCGATGAGGTTATCGGTATCAGGTGAAGATTCCGCACGCTCCCATTTGGATACCGCCTGCCTGCTGATGCCCAGCCGTATGGCTAGCTCTTCCTGGGAAAGATTGCTTTGCTTGCGAAGCTGGACGAGTCGGTTGGCGATTTCCACATTCATTTTGATGCATCCTTTCTTGTAGATACGGTCACAGTATAACGGATATTGGCTGGTTGCGCTACCTACTTTGCTTTTCAAAGCCGCAACTATTGGTTGCAAATACATTATAATTCAATGAAATTCGTAGTTTAGCTGCGAGGGCCCCCGCTTTTGGCGGATTCGCCTGGGTTCCAAAGGTGATGCCGCATATCTACGCGCCCGCTTTTTAAGAAGGTGACACCCTCTGCTTCCAGTAGGGATCGCTGCTGAACAAATACTGGTGCAAGGCTTCCTGTACTGCTCACCACCCGGTGGCAAGGGATATGCTTGCCTTCCGGTGCGTTTGCCATGGCCTGCCCAGCCAGCCGGCCGCCCCTGGGTACACCGGCAAGGAAAGCCAGTTGGCCGTAGGTAGCCACTTTGCCTGGAGGAATCAAAGCGGCCAAGGCATAGATGCGCTGATATATTTCACTTTTTATCATGTTCATCCCTTTGCCCATTGATTGGCGGATTGCCCAGTGTTATCTGCAGGTGTTGTAGATTACTGTGCTGTTGCCCCTTGGGATTTGGCATAAGGAAGCAGGCCCTCACTTAAGTGTATGGTTCCGTCCGGCAGCACCCAAATGGCTTCAATTTCAGGAATGGATTCTACCAATGCTTTTCCTTCTTCATATGGGGAAAGAAAGAGAATCGTTGTCAGGAAATCAGCCAGGAAGGAGCTTTCCGTGATGATGGTGACAGATGCCATTTGCTTGCCGGGGAATAGAGTTTGAGGGTCGATGATATGGTGGTAGCGTATGCCATCCACCTCAAAATACCGCTCATTAATACCGCTGGTGACAACACTCTTATTGCTGATGAATAAGGTTTCCAACGTCGGAGCGTCGGAATAGGCGGAGGAGAAGGGGTCTTGTATACCTACCCCCCAAGCTTTTCGTCCATCCTGTGGCGGATTGCCTGTACGTACGTTGCCGCCGGCGTTGATGATGAAGGAGGGCATCGGCGAGGCCAAAAGAAGCTGGGCAGCTGATTCAGTCGAATACCCCTTGGCAATGGCCCCAAGGTCAAGCTTCAGCTCCGGGTCTGCAAAAAAGACGGTGCTGTTTGCTTCATCCAGGATAACAGCATCCATATCGATATGTTCTGCCGCTGCCTGAAGTGCAGACAGATCCGGGATGGTGGCGGATGCAGGGTCAAGCTCGGCTGCTTCCCTATGATCATGCCAGATTTCCAAAACGCTGCCCATGGCAATATTTTTGCGGCCAGGATACTTCTTTTGCATATCCCGGCAATATGTCAAAACCTCCATGAGTTCCGGCGCAACCTTTACGGGATTTTTTGCCGCCTCATGATTGAGGGTGTATACATTGTTGACGCCCTCATAGGAATTGTATTTGTCAAACAGCTGATTGAGATAGATAAACCGTTCCTGTACGGTTTGGAATGCTTTGTTAAAGGTCTCCTGATTCGGGGCATAACCAATCAGCGTTACAATTGTATCAAAGGTGTTGAAAAAGTGGTTTGAAAAACGCTGATATTGTGTTGCCTTTGCGCCTGGTATCAGTATGAAGGCAGGTACCAGCAGAGCCGTAAGCAGTATACGAAGGAATTTTTTCATGTTTGCCTCCTTGGCAAAAGAATGATATCAAAAAATAGTATATCATAAATTTTGCTGCCCGCAGCATAGCCGTGGGCAGCAAATCATGGTTATCTTTAATTGAGTTTGTACACCGTGTCACTTATTTGACGGTAGCAGCAGCGTAAGCTTTTTCCAGAGCCATGATGAAGTCAACCAAGTGCATGGTGGCGCCGGCTTTCAGGTCTTCTGCCACAGCGCTGTTCTTGTCTTCGCTAACACCGGTCAGAACCTGATCCAGGGTCTTGCCTGTGCAGAAGGCAACCAATGCATCAACCTGTTCAAACCATTCTTTGCCGATGGGGGAAGCTTTCCGCATGCCATAGGCTTCGCCTTTTTCATACTTGGAGGGATAATCGGCAGCCAAATCGGCCGTGATTTCGCCCTTGGCATTGAAGGCAACCTTGGTCTGAGCAACATCAAAACGGATCTCGGTGATAACGCCCTTGTCATCTACCATAACGGTGCAGATGGTTGTGTCGACCTGACCTACGCCATCCGCTTCTGCGGTAGCAGCCTTGGAGGAAGCGATGTTGGTGACTACGCCAAGACCCAGGGTATCGGCAAATGCGCCAGCAGTGGTGGTAACGGTCAGGATCAGGACAAGCGCCAGGACGGACAGCTTCTTCATTGAAGCACACCTCTTTTTTTATTTGAGAGCATTTGCTCTCTTTGGACAATCATACAAGATTGTGAAATGACTGTCAAGGGTTATTTTACAATATTTATGCATTATCCAATTCGGCTTGCAATAGTTCCTGCAGTTTTACAGGGTTGGCTTTGCCGTTTGTCAGCGCCATGGCCTGGCCCATCAAGGCTTTTGCCATGGTAAGCTTACCCTTTTTATAGCCCTCCAGCATGCTGGGGTTTTTGGAGAGGGTTTCTTTTACGGCAGACATCAGTGCATCTGTATCGCTTAATTGATACATTCCCTGCTCCCGCACAACCTCCTCCGGATCCCGATCTTTTTCCCATAAAAGGCTCAATACCTTTTTGCCTGCGGAGGAGTTGATCTGCCCCTCCTCCAAAAGGTCTGCCAACCGGGCCAGATGCTTTGCGCAAATGGGAATGTCGGTGCTCTCCGGTGGCAGCAGGCGGAAGATTTCTGTTATCAGCAGGTTGCACAGTGTTACTGGTGCATGGGTTTTACTTGCCGCCTTTTCAAAATAATCTGCGATTTCCTTCTGGCCAGTCAGCTGTTCTGCAGCGTAGGCAGAAAGGCCAAAATCCCGCATATAGGCTGCCTTGCGAACATCCGGGAGAATGGGTATTTCCTTTTGCAAGCTTTTTATTTTATCCAAGGAAGTTTCAATGGGCATCAGGTCCGGGTCGGGAAAATAGCGGTAGTCGTTGGCGTCTTCCTTTTTGCGCATAGCATAGGTCTGGCCTGTGGCCTGGTCAAATCTTCGTGTTTCCTGAATGATCTTCTCGCCTTTTTCCACGGCCTCCACCTGGCGAATGTACTCCTGCTCGATGGCTTTTGCAACCGACTGAAAGGAGTTGAGGTTTTTCATCTCCGTACGGGTACCAAGGGTAGTTTCCCCTTTTTTTCGAACGGACAGGTTCACGTCACAGCGCAAAGAGCCCTCGTTCATTTTGCAGTCGGAGATGCCTGTATAAGATATGACAGCCTTCAGCTTTTGCAAATAAGCGGCTGCTTCCTTGGCGGAGCGGATGTCCGGCTCGGAGACGATTTCAATCAGCGGTACACCGCATCGATTGCAGTCTACCATCGTTCCCTTTTTCTCATCGTGAATCAGCTTACCTGCATCCTCTTCAATGTGGATGCGGGTAATGCCGATTTTCTTCTGCCCATCCTGGGTTTCAATGGTCAGGTGTCCGTGATGGCACAGCGGCAGGTCATACTGGGAGATTTGGTATGCCTTGGGTAGGTCGGGGTAAAAGTAATTTTTCCTATCTTGTTTGGAGTAAGGCTCTATTTGGCAGTTGGTGGCCAGGCCAGCCTTGATGGCATAACTGACAACCTCTCTATTTAATACTGGCAGTGTGCCGGGCATGCCCATGCAAATGGGGCAGCATTGAGTGTTGGGGGCTGCACCAAAGTCTGTGGGGCAGGAGCAGAAGATTTTCGATTTGGTTTTCAGCTCCACGTGGACTTCCAGGCCGATGACCATTTCATAATCCTTCAGCATCAAAGGGACACCTCCTTGAAGGCATGGTGGTGATCCTGCTCATAAGCATAAGCGATGCGGTACAATAGCGGCTCAGAGAAGGGCCGGCCCGTTAATTGCATACCGATGGGCAGGCCTTGTTCATCCGACCCGCAGGGGATAGACAAGGCGGGCAGGCCAGCAATGCTCACCGGCACTGTATAGATGTCTCCCAGATACATTTCCAGGGGGTTTTGTGTCTTTTCCCCGATTTTATAAGCTGTGGTGGGGGCCACCGGGGATAGTACCGCTTGGCAGTTGGCGAAGATGTTTGAGAACTCCTCCATGATCTTGGTGCGCACTTGCAGTGCTTTTTTATAGTAGGCGTCAAAATACCCGGCGCTTAAGGCGAAGGTGCCCAGCATAATGCGGCGTTTGACTTCCGGTCCAAAGCCTTGGCTTCGTGTTTTGATGTAGAGGTCATTCAAATCCTCATATTCTTCGGCCCGGTAGCCATAACGCACACCATCAAACCTGGCCAGGTTTGAGGAAGCTTCGGCGGATGATATGACATAGTAGGCGGGAAGGGCATATTTCAGCGTAGGCAGTGATACTTCCACAATTTCTGCCCCCTGGGATGCATACCATTTGGCTGCTTTCTCCACGGCGGATTTAACGGAGGCGTGTAGGCCATCTCCGAAAAATTCCTTGGGCATGGCGATTCGCAAACTTTTGACGCCTTGGGTAAGCTCACTGGTGTAATCCGGAAAATCCCGGCTGACGGAGGTGGAGTCCTTGGGGTCATGGCCGCTTAATGCGTTCATGACCAGAGCAGAGTCCTCTACCGTATGGGTCAAGGGTCCGATCTGATCCAGGGAGGAGGCAAAGGCGATGAGGCCATATCGGGATACCGTGCCATAAGTTGGTTTCATGCCTACCACACCACAAAAGGATGCTGGCTGGCGGATGGAGCCGCCGGTATCAGAGCCCAGGGTAAAAGGGGCTTCATGAGCTGCCACCGCCGCTGCCGCACCGCCGGAGGACCCCCCGGGAACCCGGCTGTAATCCCTTGGGTTGCGGGTTACCTTGATGCTGCTGTTTTCTGTGCTGGAGCCCATGGCGAACTCGTCCATGTTCAACTTTCCTAGCAGAACGCAGCCGGCATCCAGCAGGTTTTGGTAGGCGGTGGCATTGTAAGCTGGGGTGAAGTTTTCTAAAATGCGGCTGGCACAGGTGGTTTTAACCCCTGAGGTGCAAATGTTATCCTTAATGCCCATGGGCACGCCGGAAAGGGCGGGCAGGCTTTCCCCTGCCATTCTGCGCCGATCAATGGCATCGGCTGCATGGATGGCTTCCTCCCCTGTAACGGATAGGTAAGCCCCTGCCTGGTTGTCGATTTTTTCGATTTGATCAAGGTAGGCCTTTGCCGCTTCCTTGGCGGATACGGTTTTTGCTTGAAGCTGCTTTGTCAAATCCTTTATGCTAAGGCGGATGATATCACTCATACGTACCTCCTTATTCCACCGTCCGGGGAACGGTAATGAATCCATCTTCCCAGGTGGGGGCGCTTTGCAAAAGCGTGTCACGGTCAAATTCCATCAGTGGGATATCCTCCCTGAACACGTTGCTCACCGGCACCACATGGGCGGTAATGGGTACGCCGTCCGTATCCACCTCCGATAACTGGTCGGCAAAGGCGATAATGGCTTGCAATTCGTCACCCATTCTTTTTTGCTCGTCAGGCGTTAATTGCAGCTTGGCCAGGGCAGCCACCTGCTCCACTTGAATCAGTGGTGTATGCACTTTGCTCTTTTGTGCAGCTTCCTGTCCTTGGGCAATGCCCAGTTTCAATATTTCCAGTTGTGCCTGGTCAACAACATCTGGCGCCTGGGTCATTAAGCAGGAGGCATCTTTTGTTTTGGGAAAGGCAATGACATCCCGCAGGGAATCGGCACCCAGCAGCAGCATCACCAGCCGGTCCAGGCCGAAGGCAAACCCACCGTGGGGCGGCGTACCGAACTGGAATGCCTTCAGCAAAAAGCCAAAACGCCTTTCCGATTCTTCTTTAGTAAAGCCTAGGGCCTCAAACATTTTTGCTTGTATATCGCTTTGGTGGATTCTGATGGATCCACTGCCAAGTTCAACACCGTTTAGCACAACGTCATATGCCTGAGCGCGTACACGGCCAGGATCGCTTGTAAGATAAGGAATATCCTCTGCCCGTGGCATGGTGAAGGGGTGGTGGGAGGCCACGAATCGGTTATCTTCCTCTGAATACTCAAACTCCGGAAAGTCGGTAACCAGCAGGAACTGAAAATCATCCTTGGGCCGAAGGTTCAGCAGATCCCCCACCATCAGTCGCAGGCCGCAGAGCACCCGGCATACGGTTTGGAATTTATCTGCGCAAAAGAGGATGAAGTCACCAGGCTTGGCATCCATCTTATCAAGCAGGGAAGAAAACTCAGCTTTGGTAAAATACTTTTGCAAAATGGAGTTGATTTCACCGTTCTCTCGGATCAGGATCCAGGCCATGCCCTTAGCTCCCAGGGAAATAGCCTTGTCTGTCAGTTCTTCAATGGTGCTTCTTGCAAACTTTTCCCCGCAGCCCTTGCAATTGATGGCACGTACCAGCCCGCCGGCCTCTGTGACCTGGCGGAAAACAGAGAAGGAGCAAGCCTTGGCAAGGTCAGTTAAATCCACTATGGGCAAATCAAAGCGCAGGTCCGGCTTATCGCAGCCATAGCGGTCCATGGACTCCTGCCAGGTTAGGCGCAAAAAGGGATGGGGAAGATCGCGTCCCATCACCGATTTAAATATATAGGTGAAAAGTTTGATAAGGTGGGTCAGTACATCCTCCTGATCCACAAAGGACATTTCCATATCCACCTGGGTAAACTCCGGCTGGCGGTCGGCCCGAAGGTCTTCATCCCGAAAGCATCGGGCAACCTGATAATATCTGTCGATGCCGCCTACCATCAAAAGCTGCTTGAAGATTTGAGGGCTTTGGGGCAGCGCGTAAAAGGTACCGGGATGCACACGGCTGGGCACCAGATAATCCCGAGCCCCTTCCGGCGTGGATTTGGTGAGGATGGGGGTCTCCACCTGAATAAAACCATCGGCGTGCAGATAATCCTCCGCCGCCTTCTGCACAAGGTTCCGAAGTTTTAGGGCATTGAGCAGGGCGGGACGGCGGATGTCCAAAAAGCGATATTGCAGCCGAAGGTCCTCCCGGACCTTTGTATCCTCTTCCAGAGAAAAGGGAAGAGGTTTGGCGACTGACAGAACCTCTAGTGCTTCCGCTTTCAGTTCCACTGTTCCGGTGGCGATTTTCGGGTTTACCGTTTCCGGATCCCGAAGGCGGATGGTTCCAGAAACCGAAATCACTGACTGTATTTTTAGGCCCTCGGCCCACCCAAAATCCTCCGGCGATACGTTGCGGGCGTCAAAGACTACCTGCAAAATGCCTTCTCTATCCTTTAAGTCAATAAACAGTACGCCGCCCATGTCCCGCTTGCTTTGAACCCAGCCTGCAGCGGTTACCGCCTGCCCGATATGTTCTTCCCGAAAGGCCCCGCAATAGTGCGTGCGTTTCAATGCTGCTTCCTCCCCTATCACTGCCGGAATATCGTTTGAACCATTTTGGGTATAAAAAAACGCCCTTCAATCCCGTACTCGGGACGAAAGACGTGATGTCTTGCGCGGTGCCACCCCACTGGGCCTTTGGCCCACTCACTAGCAACAGGCCGCAAAGCGGCGGATTGCCTCCGGCGAAAACGGGCCGGTCCCGTCCAAGTCTACTAGGCGAATGCCTTTCGGTTGGCTGCTCAAGGCTGTTCTTCCCCGAATGCTCCGTGCTGCCCTTTCACCTTTTGGCAACTCTCTTGAACGGAAAATTTTCGGCTACTCTTCCTGTCATCGCAATGAAGCAAAAGCGCTTCTATAAGATTTGAAGGTATTATAACCGCAAACATGGGGGATGTCAACGGAAAGACTTACAAAGAACACCGGTAATACAACAAGACTACCATAGCTTGTCAAACAGGGCAGTTGATAATTTGATGAAAAAGTGTTCTCATCGCATCTTCAAAAGCGTCATCCTGGGATTTATCCCGCTTTTTTGGGCCATGCACCCTGCCTCCGGCACGAAGGCGCTTTTTTGTGTCATGACGCTGGTTTAATAGCGGAAGAATATTTTCTTCGGTATACTTCAGTCCATCTTGTCTTAATACGTGAGCCCCTTTGGATAAGCACATGGCTGCCAGGCCATAATCCTGGGTGATAACCAAATCACCCCTTTGAATGTGATTGACCAGGGTGAAATCAACACTGTCATTTCCCCTCATGACGGTGATGACTTTGGCGTCTGTTCTTTTTATTTCATGGGCGCTGTCACAAAAAAGAATAGCAGGCACCTGATGCTGCTTTGCAATCCGCAAAGCAATATCTGTTACTGGGCAAGCATCTGCATCAATGAGCAGGTTCATGGTTTTTGTTCCTCCTGCATAGAATGTCCCATCAAGGAAAGGAGCGTGCGCTATGGACGATACGCGCCATTATTTTCCCGGCGGAAATACCAGTCAAGGGTTTTACAGCCGGTTTGCTCATATTCTGCCCCCAAATACAGTTCGGCGCAAGATCATTTTAAAGGGTGGGCCAGGTGTAGGCAAGAGCACTTTGATGCGGCGTGTGGCGGAACATCTGGCCACACTTAATCAGCCGGTTGAAATGTTTCATTGCAGCAGCGATCCAGACAGCTTGGATGGCATCGCCGCACCTGGGCTTGGATTTGCCATGATCGACGGGACAGCGCCTCATGTAATGGACCCCGTGCTGCCAGGCGCTGAGGACGGCATTTTAAATCTTGGTGAATGCCTTGACGAAGAGTTGCTTGCTAAGAGCCGCAGGCCTATTCGGGATGCAACGGAAGAAATCTCCCGTTGCTTTTTGCGTGTCTATGATTATCTGGGTGCGGCGGTGCCGCTGCTGTATGGTAGTACCCGGGAGTGGCAGGAAAAGACGCCTCCTGGTGTGGTGGAATCAGTGGCAGAAGCCTTGGGAGAAAAGTGGCTCCCCAATGGAAAAGGGCTGGCTGAGGAACGCAAGCTGTTCTCTGAAGCATACACGCCAAGGGGCTACATGTCATTTTTGCCTACGCTGCTGTATGATAAGGTTGTTTGCATTGCATCGCCCTGGGGGCTGTCGCCCCATCCTGTTCTTTCAAGGTTGAAGGAGATGGCACTGCTGAAGGGCATCCCTGTTTTGGGGCTGTATAACCCGCTTTTACCCAATGATTTGAGCCATCTCCAATTCCCGACATTGAATCTGAGCATTGTCACAAGCCCGGTGGAGCATCCGGCTGAGACAGTAAACCTACAAGAGGCGTTAATGCTGCACCAGGGATTAAGCAGAGAACAGGTTTTTAACAGAAACGCCCATGAGCTTCTTTTACAGCGGGCGGTGGAAAGCCTGAAGGAGGCCAAAACCCGCCATGATGAGTTGGAAAAATCATATACAGCCGCCATGGATTTTGCAAAATGGGAGAAAGCATTAGAAAGCATCAAGGAATCCGTGGATGCACTGAGCAATCTCCAAGCTGAGTTGCAGGAGGATAAACAATAGTAATAGAAAAGGACTTTCAACAGTCCTTTTTCTTTGCTATATCATTTTTTATCCCTTGACCATCTTCCCTGTATTCGCCTTCAGGTAAGCGATTAGTAGGCTTGGATCAAGCACCATTTGCAAGCCCCGGACACCGGCGCTGACAGCGATTTCTGAAAAAGACAAAGCTGATTCATCAATCCAGGTAGGAAGCTGCTTTTTCATTCCCACAGGGGAACAGCCGCCCCGTATATAGCCCGTTAGGGCCAGCAGGTCATTGACATGGATCAGTTCTGCCTTTTTGTCCTGCATGAAAATTGCTGCGGCTTTTAAATCCAGCTCCTTGCTGACAGGGATCACAAATACGGCATAGCCCTTTCGTTCCCCTTTGATCACCAGGGTTTTGAATACCTGTGTAGGGTCCATGCCAATTTTGCCTGCCACCAGTTCCCCGTCATACTGGCCTTCTTCCAAGGTGTAAGCAATCGTGCGGTAAGCAATTTTTGCCCCATCTAATAAGCGCAGGGCGTTTGTTTTTGTAATTGCAGCCATATATGCTTCCTTTTATATAACACTTAGTCAGGGTAGGCCATTTTTTCTTCCGACCAGTTGGAAAGAACCTGGTGGAAGGCAGATGCATCCTTTTTTGCCTGCCAAAGGTCATGATCCAGGTAGTTGCCGCACTCAATCTTTTTGGCGCCAGGGATCGCCCCTTCAAAGTCCTTGATAAAGGCAAAGGTCTCCTTAAGCAAAAGAAGGGCTTCCTGTTTTGAAAGGCTGTCCCTTGTTAAAAAGTAGAACCCCGTTCTGCAGCCCATAGGTCCTACATACACGATTTGTGACGAATAAACTGAGTTGCGCACATAAGTGGCGAATAAGTGTTCCATGGCATGGGCGGAAGCGGTGGATAAAATATCCCCCTGGTTGGGATAGCGCATGCGCAGATCGTATGTGATAACATCCCCATCGATCCGGGAGACATACAAGCCGGGTGTAAGGGTGTCATGATTGATGGTGAAGCTGGCGATTTTCTGCATGGTAATTCCTCCTTGTATACTGCCGATTATAGACCTGGCGTGGCTATCCGTCAAGGAAAGCAAATGAGCTCAGCACAAGGAAAACAAGGCACTTCCCTTGCAGAATTTGGAGCTAGGATGTACACTATGAGATAAGCAGTCTAACGTGGGAGGGAAGACCATGTCGGAGAAGTGGCGGTTTAATGGATTTTACACAAAAACCCAGCTTGTGCGCTGGCGGGAGCAGATACCAAAGAGAGTATCCTGCCGCGATTATGCCGGCGCTCCTGGTGTGGGGCAATGGACGACCCTTTCCTATGCTGCAGCCAGGCTATGCCTACCAGGTGTGCGCATTTTGCTGGCGGCTTGTGATGAGTCCTTTTTTACACCAATGATCTTCAATTATGGCCGCATCAAGGGAGCCATCCGCTTTGCGGCTGTAATGGCCGATACCACAGTGCCGCGGCACATGATTCACGCAGGGATCAGCGGTGAGGCATTTATATTGGAAGCTGCCTCCTGCGGTGTGGCTACCTGCTGGGTTGCAGGCACCTACCGCAAAAAGGAATGCCCTGTGCAATTGTACCCGGGTGAAGTGCTGGCGGCAGTGATCCCTCTGGGCATAGCCTCAAAGCCGCAAGAAGTGCCAGTGCATCGAAAACGTAAACCGCTGAGATGGTACATGGAGAATGCGTCGGACTGGATGGAGGATGCAGTACAGGTGGCAAGGGCAGTTCGGGAGGCCCCTTCCGCTATAAACCGTCAGCCCTGGAGGCTGCGCCGTACCAGTCAGTCCATATCTCTGATGGCCCCTCCCAACAGTCTTGATACCGGTATCGCCATATTGCATATGGAAGCGGTGTTGGCAGAAGCAAAGCGCCAGTGGACCTTGGATGAGGGGGGCAGGCTCCCTGCAGCCAGGGTGCTGCTTACCGGGACAGAGAGCAATGAAAAGGCGATATAGGAGTTGTACATGCAGCCATTCTTTACCGGGCAAAGCATGCAGCCGCCTCTGGCGGACAGGATGCGCCCGAGAAATATTTCTGAGTTTATTGGCCAGACCCATTTGGTAGGGCCGGGAAGGCTATTAAGGCGGGCTATTGAGGCAGACCGTCTTACTTCCAGTATATTTTATGGACCTCCAGGCTGCGGGAAAACGACGCTGGCTTCTATTGTGGCAGGGGCTACCAAGGCCGCATTCGTGCAGATGAATGCGGTCACTTCCGGTGTGGCGGATGTGCGCGAGGTCTTAAAAGCGGCACAGGATCGGCAAATCCGCAGCAATCAGGCGACTTACCTATTGTTGGATGAATGCCACCGCTGGAGCAAGTCGCAATCTGACAGCATTTTGCCAGCGATAGAGAGGGGAACCATCCGCTTTATCGGCAGCACCACAGAAAACCCTATGATTGCCATGACACCGGCTATCGTCAGCCGCTGCCGTGTTTTTCAGTTCTTTTCTTTAACAAAGGAAGATGTCATAACCGCTTTGCGTGCAGCCATCCATGACCCGGAGCGGGGCTATGGCAGCAGGGTTTTGGATATTTCCAATGAAGCACTGTCTCATTGGGCCCAGGTGGCGGGTGGAGATGTCAGAGCGGCGCTTAACGCATTGGAGCTGGCGGTACTGACTACCCCTGCCGATGAAAATGGGGTGCAGCACATTGATCTAACCACAGCGGAAGAGAGCATTCAAAAGCCTATGCTCCGCTGTGATGAGAGCTTGTATTACGATATGCTCAGTGCTTTTTGCAAAAGCCTGCGGGGGTCAGACAGCGATGCCGCCCTTGCTTGGTTTGCGAGGCTGGACTATGCAGGGGTGGACCCTAAGCTCATTGCACGGCGCATTATTGCCCATGCCAGCGAGGATGTGGGATTGGCTAACCCCATCACCATGCTTCAGGCCGCAGCCGCCATGCAGGCTGTGCAGACGGTAGGGATGCCGGAAGCGCGCCTGCCCCTTGCCCAGGCGATCATCGCCATCTGTGAAAGCCCCAAGTCCAACAGTGTGGTGTGTGCCATTGACGCAGCCTATGCAGATGCGCAGAAGGGCGGCTTTGGCCCGGTTCCAGTGCACCTTCGGGATACTCATTACAAGGGTGCAGACCGGCTGGGCAGCGGGGAGGGGTACAAGTATCCCCATGATTTTCCTGGTCATTATGTCAAGCAGGAATACATGCCACCTGAAGTTCGGGGCCGGAGCTATTACCAGCCAAGTGACCAGGGGCATGAAGAAAAAATCCGCCAGGGCAAGGCCCAGCGGGATAAGGACGGCAGGGCATGAAAAAGCAGGTGGATATACGAAAAACAGTGGTATACGCTGTGGCCATCAATGCGGTTCAGATCGCCGCAGTGCTGACCATCGCAGTATACCTGCTTTTCAGCGGTGAGCAGGAGCTGCATCAGAACACGCTGCGCATTGGTATTATGATTGCCGCTTTGCTTGTTTGCTGGGGGGCTGTTGTGGACATTAGGGAAGCTTTGAATACCACCAAGACCTTGGACAAATCCATTGCCTTGGAGCAGTCGGTCACGGCCTTGGAGGATTTGAACAATACACTTCGCGTCCAGCGCCATGATTTTCTCAATCACCTGCAGGTGGTGTACAGCCTGATGGAAATGCACGAGGATAAAGAAGCACAGGATTACATTGAACGTGTATATGGCGATATACGCGCGGTGAGCCGTGTTCTGAAAACGGCCAATCCCACTGTTAATGCCTTGCTGAAGGTGAAGCTGGCAGCCTGTGAAAAGCAGGGGGTTCATGCACATCTGGAAATCACCAGCGTATGGAAGGATATTTCCATGCCTGGCTGGGAAATATGTAAAGTACTGGCAAATCTCATCGACAATGCGCTGGATGCTCTGAAGGGAACAATAAGCCCCAAATTGTCAATCACGCTGTCTGAAGATTTGAAAGCATTCCGTTTTGCTGTGGGCAACAACGGCCCTGACATTCAACCAGATAGCTTAGGACGTATTTTTCTGCCGGGTATTACCACAAAGTCAGAAGGTCGTGGCATGGGCCTATACATTGTCCGCAGCACATTAAAGGAATACGGCGGGGATATTGAAGTGAAAAGCGAGGGGGAGACGGTATTTTCAGGCTGGATTCCTAAAAAAGCATGCGGCTAAAGGCGCTTCCATATTGTAAAATGAACAAACTATGACGCAAAAAGCATAATGAAGCATTGACATCTTAATAAAATTGTAATAATATAGGGACGTATTTGGCAGAACAAAGGATAAATATGCCTAGTTGATATATTGGCAGATACCAGAACCAAGAGGTGAAAGCATGAAACAAGCAGTGAGAAATAGTATTTGGAAGCGTGCAGTGGCATTGGCCCTGGCCTTTTTTTGCGTTGCAGGGTTGATTCCCTGGCCGGTGCAGGAAGCTCATGCGGCAGAGATCATGTATGGGCGTGTCACCGACGATAACGTGAAGGTTAGAAAATCCGCCTCCACCTCATCTGATTGGTGGTTTAAGCTGCCAAAAAACTGGGTTTCCGAGATACAGGATACCGTTACAAGCGGCGGTATCACTTGGTATAAGGTAAAGACCAACGGTCCTACCCAGGGAACCCGTACCTACATAGGCTATATTCATGGTGACTTTTTTAGACCCATGACGGAAACAGAGCAGGCTGACTGGCTAGCTAACCCTGTGCAGCCTGGCGTGGGTGTTGTGGAGACAACGGAGGTCATTACACCAACGCCGACGCCAGAGGGTTTGACGCCATCCCCGACGCCCGAGGGCATGACACCGGCCCCCGGCAATACAAAACCTACACCAATCCCTGACCCCTCCAATCTTGGTAAAATCAACAAGGGTGGTGTCAATTTCCGAGAAAAACCAAAGGGAAATGTAATTGGTAAGCTGGAAAACGGCACCGTTGTGGATCTGCTTGAGATTCCTCAGTACCTGACGGAAGATTATTGGTTCAAGATCAAGTATAACGGGGAGACAGGCTATATTCAGGCACAACTCATCACCATTTTTACCAAGGATGAAGCGGAGGCATACAGAAACAATGCTACCGTAGCCCCGCCATCCGGAACGGACACCATTTATGGCTACCTTCGGTTGGTGGAGGATAATATCAACCTTCGAGACGCGCCTGCTGGTAAAATCATCACTCGTATTGACGGGGAGCCTGTGCTTGCCTATTTAAAAGTGCCGTCAGTCAAAAGCGGATACACCTGGTATTACGTCAAGACACCCAACGGCATTTACGGCTATGTCCGCAGCGATGTGATCAAGCTCACAGACGCCAGCGGCAACACGGCGGCTCCAGCGGTGACACCGACACCTGGTCCAACGCAAACGGCCGCTCCCAATACGATCCTTGGGTATGTGCAGCTGAAGGAAGACGCCATCAACCTCCGGCAAACGCCTGGCGGCAAGGTACTTACCAGGATTAACGGGGAGCCGGTACTGCCATATTATCAGACACCGGTCTTAGAAAGTAGGGTATTGTGGTATTATGTCACTGTAAACGGCATCAGCGGCTATGTGCATGGGGGCTTTGTTAAGCTGACTGATGCAGCAGGAAATACCACCCCTCCTGCTGCTACAGCCACACCTGCGCCAACCACCACCGGTGGCGGCGGCGAAACCTCTTACGGCTATATCAAGCTGACCACGGACAAGGTGAAATTCAGAAAGACACCCAATGGCACGAGCCTTGGGCAAGTTTCCTTGGGCGAGATACTGCCTTTGACAGCACAGCCCACTGTGTCCGGCGCCTATACCTGGTATCCTGTTGTAAATGCCAATGGGCAAAAAGGGTATATCCGTGGCGACATGGCATCCCTTTGTGATAAAGATGGCGTCATTGCGGTGCCTGTTCCTACGCCGACCCCGGCACCGGCAGAGGTAAAAGGGTACGTCATGGTTTCCAAGAAATCAGTAAACCTTCGCAAGAGCATCGGCGGGGCGACCATCAGGCAATTGGATAAGGATACCGTTTGGCCAATGGTTGCCGAGGCGACAAAGAGCGGCTCCTATACATGGTTCCCCGTAGATGTAAACGGTACCAAGGGCTTTTTGCGCAGTGACGCATCCTATCAAATGTCGGACGAACAGGTGGAGGCATATTTAAAAGGCGAGGAAATTCCTTCGCCAGCGCCATCTCCTTCCCCCACACCTGGCCCCAGCAAGTATCTGATTACGACACTTGATAATGTGAATCTCAGAAAGTCAGCATCCAAGGACGCAGATGCACCATATAATGTTTCCCTGGGGACAGTGATGCCATATACCAGTTCCAGTACGGTTGGCGGCAGTGTATGGTACAAGGTCACCTATCAGAATACAGCGCTTTGGATATTAGGATCCTGCATCAAGGTGATGAACACTGCCGAGTATGAAGCATGGCTTGCCGGCCAGCCTACACCTACACCTACACCTTCGCCGACCCCAACGCCAAAGCCTGAAGACTTAAGCGACATGGCGGAAACAAACATAACAAATGTGATCGTCCGTGCCACCGGTTCCTCCCAGGGCAAGCAGGTAGCGAAAATATATGAAAAAGGTGTGGTAATGACCCTGACGGGTTCTAAGAACACGGAGGGCAATTACACCTGGTACGCTGTGAAGTTAAAGTCCGGCACAACCGGCTACATACGCGGCGACCTGATCCGCATTTATACCAAGGATGAAAAGAAAGCTTACGAAGAAGCCAATAATCCCGGCGACGGTGGCAGCGGCGGGTTGCCGGAGGCGACCTATGAAACGTTGCGCAAGGGTTCCTCAGGCGATGCGGTCAAAAAGCTGCAGACCAAGCTGAAGGAAAAGGGATTCTTTACCGGTACCATTAGCGGTACATACGGCACCGACACGGTGGATGCCGTAAAGGCCTTCCAAAAGTCCAAAGGACTGACGGTAGATGGTATTGCTGGGCCTAATACACAGCATGCCTTGTTTGAAACAGTTCCTGTAGGATCCAATGTGCCTGATATCACCAATACCATCTACCCAGTAGAGAAAATCGACTGGTGGACAGGCGGTATCAACACACTGTGGGCCAGGGGCATGAATGTCAAGGTAACAGACGTCAAGACCGGCATAACCCTCTGGGTGCGTCGCTGGGCCGGCGGCAGCCATGCCGACGTTGAGCCCCTAACAGCGGCAGACACCAAGCGTATGACCAAAATTTATGGAGTCAGCGATGCTTCTAAGATTACTGCATCCAAGCACTGGCAGCGGCGGCCGTTATGGGTGACCATTGGAACACGGACCTTTGCGGCATCCATGTATGGCGTACCGCATAACTATCCGGATGGCGATACCATCGCCAATAACGACTTCAAGGGTCAGTTCTGCATCCACTTTACCAACAGCAGAACTCACACCGCAGAGCAACCCGATAAATATCATGCAGAAGCTATACAATACGCATACGACCAGTATTGGAAAAATCACTAAAAAAAAGAGGAGCCCTCTGTAAAAGGAAGGCTCCTCTTTTTATCGACAAAGTGGCGTTGCCACTTTGCTGAACATATCCCTCACTGCGCCGCACATGTCGCTGGTTTGCGATCTGAAATCGGAGGGCTTCGGCCCTCCAATACCTCCTAGGGTTTGGTGATGGTCTGAGGAGCCCTCTGTACAAGGAAGGCTCCTTTTGTTCTAACTTAGATGCATTAAGATACAGCAGTTTTTTGTCGGATGTGCTGGGCGGACATGGCCAAAAACTCACGATTAGTAGGCTTGCCACGCTCAGGGTCGATGGACAAGCCGAAAAGCCGCTCCAGTGCAAGCATATCGCCTTTGCTCCAGGTGGCTTCTATCGCATGGCGGATGCAGCGTTCTACAGCTGCTGCAGTCGTTCCATATGCTTTTGCAGAAGCAGGATAAAGCTTTGTTGTCAGGGAGTCTATCAGCAAAGCATAGGGAATGACCAGGTCCAACAGGTAAACGAGATAGATCCTTCCTTTCAGGTGCCTGGGCATGCCCAGCTCTTCAAGATAAGCTTCAATTAGCGCTCGCCTTTGAGGGACAGATAGCTTGGCCAATACCCCCTGCAGCATGTCTCCGGCTTGTATGACAACGCGAAGTACTTCTTGCGCATCTGCTTGTGCAGGAGCGCAGGCGTCAGTGAAGGATGTAAGTATGTTACTTGAACACGGCATAGAGGAAGACAACAATACCACTTTGGGCGGGCAGGAAAGTCCTGTATCTTTTATTGATTCAAGAACCGCACTGCCATCCAGTGCAGGAAGAATCTGATCCAGCACAAGTACATCCGGAGTAAAGGTATATATGGCATGCAGGGTCTGTAAACCGTCCTCTGATGATGATACGGTCACATCACTGCGTTCATTTTCGATCAACATCCGGAGATTGTCCTTGCGGGTACCGTTTCGCATAGCCAGAAGTACACGCATTATTTTGCGCCTCCTTTCTTTCGTGTTTCGTCTTAAAGGATGTTTTTTCCTGCTACTGAATGACGCAGTGGTTACTTTTTATAAGGGCTGTCTAAGAAACATTATTTAAATAAAATTGCCGTACCAACATGGCACGGCAGCTTTACTATTGTTTCAGCTCGTTAGACTGCTTGAGCATCCATTCAATGTACAGGCCATATCCCTGGGTGGGGTCATTGACATACACATGGGTAACGGCGCCAATGATGTGGCCATTTTGTATGATGGGGCTGCCGCTCATGCCTTGTACGATGCCGCCGGTCTTTTCCAGCAGCTCAGGGTCAGTAACTTTGATGATCATTGATTTGGGAGCAGGGGAGGCTTGCCGGTTTGCCTGAACGATTTCCACCTGATATTCCTTCATACCGCCGCCATCTACAGTGGATAATATGGTGGCAGGCCCGGTACGGACTGTGCCCATCAGTCCAATGGGCAATCCGTTGGGATACAGAGTATTTTTTGGTGCTTGATCCATTTTTCCATAGATGCCATAGGTAGTGTTGGACGCTATGTCACCCAGGTTGTTGTTCTCACGCAGGAAGGATCCTTTCAGTTCGCCAGGGGATCCTTTCTTTCCTTTTTGAACATCCACTATGTCTGCCTGCATGACTTGGCCCTTGCGCACAGACAACGGCAAACCTGTATCAGCATCGGTTATGGCGTGGCCCAGTGCACCATAGTTGCCGGTGGAGGGGTCATAAAAAGAAAGGGTTCCAACGCCTGCAGTGCTGTCCCGTACCCATATGCCCAGACGGTAGCTGCCGCTGGCCTGGTCCTTTTTAGGGGTGAGAGATACTTCAACTGGTCGGTTGTCCCGCATTACCTGCAACAGGATGGGCTTTCCGTTGCCTTGCGCCACAAGCTGGCTTAAATGTGTTGCGCTTTCTATCTGCTGTCCGCCCAATTGCATCAGTACATCACCTGGCTTGATACCGGCCAGCCGCGCTGGGCTTGCGCCGGTTTCGCCGCCCAAATCGCTTGTGCCTACCACCAGTACGCCTTGCGTTTGAAGCGCAACGCCAACCGCTTGGCCTCCTGGAACCAAAATATGCTCTGGTTCAACAGATACTTCCACCTTTTTTAATGGTAGAATTCCCAGCAAGTCCAGCGAAAGCACTGCGCTGCCAGTTTGGTTTCCAGTTAGCGAAATGCTACTGGCTGCGCGTCCGCCCAAGGTTTCATCTGTGGAGGAGAGAACGGAGACATCTCCCTGTTCCACCCGTACTGAAAGCGGAAGCCCAAATGTCAAGATCTGCTTGTGGCCAGCTGTCATGGACAAACGGTCAGGCAGATGCATCAGCGCCTGCGCCTGCGGGGTAAAATACCCGATGACGAGAAGCAGGGAGAGCAAAATTCCAATGATATGCCGTGCCCGGGAACGCTTTTGCCTAAATCGATACGTGCGCATGATAACGCCCCTTTTTTGCATTGTTCAGCCATAACATGGGCGTGAGACGGCCAAAATATGCTGGGAAGGACAGACAACCGAAGTCTGTCGTGCCTTTACAAAAGATGTCGCTTCCTGTAAAATGGCAGAGAAATACGAGGATCGTGGAGATGTGTACTATGTTATATGGGGCGTTGGAAGCAGGCGGCACCAAAATGGTGATGGCTGTTGGAGATGGCGAAGGTAGCATAACAGCAAAGGATAGTATTCCTACAACCGATCCGACTGAAACCATGGCTGGTATTATCAATTTTTTTCAAAAATATGATATTCAGTCCATTGGCGTAGGCTGCTTTGGTCCGCTAGATTTGAAAACATCATCTCCTACGTATGGCTATATCACATCAACACCTAAATTGGTGTGGAGAAATTTTCCGATTGTAAAGGCGCTGAAGGAGGGGCTGAAAGTCCCTGTGGCGCTGGATACGGATGTAAACGGGGCTGCACTGGCGGAAAGTACGCTGGGGGCGGCAAAAGGCCTAGATAGCTGCTTGTATGTAACGGTGGGTACCGGTGTAGGCGGCGGCTTGGTGATAGAAGGCAACCTGGTGCATGGCCTTTTGCATCCGGAGCTTGGCCATATGCTCCTGCGGCCCTTGCCTGAGGATCCCTCGCCGGAGGGTGTATGCCCATACCATGTGGGGTGCCTAGAGGGATTGGCCAGCGGCCCTGCAATAGAAAAGCGCTGGGGCGTATCCGCCAGGGAGCTACATAAAGACCACCCTGCATGGGATTTGGAGGCAAAATATCTAGCACAAATGTGCATGAATGCCATTGTTTCATTTTCACCTGAGAAGATCATATTGGGCGGCGGGGTTATGCAGCAAATGCACCTGTTCCCCAAAATCCGCAGAGAAACCCTGAGATTGCTCGGTGGATATGTACAGCATCAGGCGATTGTAGGCGGTCTGGAGGATTACATTATTCCGCCAGGCTTGGATACACATAGCGGAATACAAGGGGCATTCCTGCTGGCAAAGAGAGCGGTGTAAGGAAGGTGCTACTGATGAACATACTAGTGATGGATGGCCAGGGCGGCGGAATCGGTAAGGCGCTGGTGGAGGGCATCCGACAGGCTCTGCCGGAGGCGGACATTACAGTGGTGGGGACCAATGCGACTGCCACTTCCGCCATGCTTAGGGCCGGTGCCAATCGGGGTGCAACCGGTGAAAATGCCGCAGTTTACAATATGAAAAGCGCGGATGTAATCTTGGGGCCCATTGGCATACTGGTTGTTAACGGTCTTTTGGGAGAAGTGACATTGCGAATGGCTACTGCGCTAGGGGAGTCGATGGCTGTAAAGATTCTCATCCCGGTGCATAAATGCCATGTGGAGATAGCCGGTATGCCAGACTTGCCGGCGGGTCAATTGATAAAAGCTGCAGTGGAACAGGTTCAGAGGATGTACAAAGGAGAATAGCATAACCCAATATGCGTGCACGCAAACAGACCCTGCAGATTGCTCTGCAGGGTCTGTGGGTGTGGCTTGGCACTATGGCTTTGCCCTATGAAACGCAAGATATGACCAGGAAACGCCGTGCAAAAAAGAAATTGGGGCAGGCTGGGGGGATACTCTTGCCGATGGTATCCTTTAAGCCCTTTTTACAGTTTTCTTCAGCCATCCCGGCACCAACTCTCACAAGCCTGGGTTTTTTCCGAGAGTGGGCTTGGCGGCAGGCGCATTCAGCGCGGCCTGAAGGTCGACGGACTGAGAAAGCTTATCCAGAGCCCCTGTCTGGTTGGAGGTGCTGGGCTTCCGGTTGCTCCCGGAAGAAGACTTTGTTGTTGCTGGGACTGCCTGATTTTCACCGGAGTTCGATGAAGAACTGTCGGCGGCTTTGGTGGAAGTCTTTTTTGTGGTCTTCACATCATTTGCAAACACTTGCACCCAGTAGGTGACGCCGTCGATGACAACGGAAGCAACGCCTGTCTTGGTGAACTTTTTGTTCAGTATGTTTGCACGGTGGCCTTCGGAATCCATCCAGTCGCCTACGACTTTTTCAGCGGAGTACTGCCCCTTGGCCAGGTTTTCGCCACGGTAGGCGGCAGATACACCAGCATCGGCAAAAGCAGATTTCCATTCCTCGCCATTGGGGCGGGTATGGCTCCAGTTTTTGACGATTTCTTCGGCGCGCAGCTGAGCAACACGGTTGAGATCCTCGCTGAGAGAAACCTTTTTCAAACCGGCGGCCTTGCGTTCCTTATTGATCAGGTCAAGGACATCGGAGGATTTGTCGGCTAAAGCACCTGCGAAGGTGGAAAAAAGAACTACCAGAACAAGACCCAGAGCAGTCAATGATTTTGCGAAACGGATCATGAAAATTCTCCCTTCGGAAACTGGCTGTCATGCGGCTTGCGCCGTTTAGACCCTTTAGCTTTGCGTCCCGGTCTTTCAACCGGTTTGCCTTTTTCGGAAACTGGCTGCCGTGCGGCTTGCGCCGTGTAGGCCCTATAGCTTTGCGTCACGGATTTTCATCCGTTTTGCCTTTGGTACGGTAACTGGCTACCATGCGGCTTGCGCCGTGTAGGCCCTTTAGCTTTGCGTCACGAACTTTCGTACGTTTTGCCCTTTGCGGGAACTGGCTGCCATGCGGCTTGCGCCGTGTAGGCCCTATAGCTTTGCGTCCCGGTCTTTCAACCGGTTTGCCTTTGGGAGGAATGAGATTCCTCTATGACCGGCAAGATGAGTATGCACGACGTTGAGGCACTCTTGGCGGTTCCCCCTTTTTTAGGAAAGTCGTCTTAAATGGGACAATTTACCAATCCATCCTTGACATTTCCCCCCTAAATATTAGGACATTACTTCAAAAAAGTCAACAGTTTTTGCCAACTTGATGATTCTTGAGATTTGGCAAATATAAAGAGACAGGCCTCATTGCCTGTCTCTTGACTGTCACTATAATGTATCCGGAGGACATTCTGTTAAGCAGTAAACGTATCTTGTAGCGGTTAGGGATGATTCACCGAACTTTACTTCCCGGCTTCCGCCGATGGGCTTGAAGCCGAAATGCTGGTAATGGAAGCGTGTGCGTAGATTATCCTTCAGGATCCAGATATCCACATATTTGGCACCGCTGTCTTCCAATTCTTGAATGACGTACTTTACCAAATGTTCTAAACTGGTAAGGTGAGCATCCGGCTGGTACTGCAATTCCATGATTTCGCCGCAGGCGGAGGGAGACAGGCTATAAGTGCAAAAGGCAGTCAATACATCATCCAGGTACAAAAGAACAACCCGGATACTGGGGTTTGAGAGCCATTGATGAAAAAGTTTGGCAAACTCCTGATCATCCTTCAGGTTGCACAACACATCAAAGCCTTTGTATGCATATTGGCAGTAACCCTGCCGTAAATGCTTCAGTGCTTCAAAGTCTTCCGGTAATGCCGGCCGAATTACATGTACTGCAGTCATACTCATACCAACCGAAGGCCTGATTGCTTCTGTTCGTCTTCATATCTGGAAAGCAGTGTCTTCATGCGGTTATAGGGGCTTAAAAGCTTACTTAAGGAACGGTCATGATTCAGCGTAGCAATGATGTATGACATATACTTGCTCATATCAGCTTCAATAAACCAGGGTGCTGCCAGTAGTTCCGGCGTGCGGTAGGTAAGGTTGGTAGCAATGACTTTGGTGATGATCCCTTCCTGGTAGGCGGCATCAAATTCTGCAAGGCCGCTGGTGAAGAAGGCGAAAGTGGCAGAGGCAAAGATACGGTTTGCCTTGCGTTTTTTCAGCTCCCTGGCCAGATCCAGAATGGATTCGCCGGATGAAATAATATCATCTGCTACAAACACATCTTTGCCTTCTACTGTATCGCCCAGGTATTCGTGGGCAATAATGGGATTGCGTCCGTTAACGATGCTGGTGTAGTCGCGGCGCTTATAAAACAGACCCATATCTACGCCTAGCACGGAAGAATAAAAGATATTGCGGTCGATGGCCCCTTCATCAGGGCTGACGATCATCATATGGTTCTTGTCAATGGATAGATCTTTTTCTTTGCAAAGCAGCGCCTTGAAAATTTGATAAGAAGGCATCACGCTTTCAAAGCCGATGAGGGGAATGGCGTTGACGACACGGTTATCATGAGCGTCAAAGGTAATGATGTTTGCAACGCCCATGTGCTCCAATTCCTGAAGAGCCATGGCACAGTCAAGGCTTTCACGGGAGGTACGCCTGTGCTGGCGTCCTTCATAAAGCATGGGCATGATTACATTGATGCGCTTGGCCTTGCCGCCGATGGCAGCAATGATGCGCTTAAGATCCTGGAAGTGGTCGTCGGGGGACATGGGAACGTCTTTGCCGTACATTTTGTAGGTGCAGTTATATGCGCCTACATCACACAGAATATAAATGTCGTAGCCACGGACACTCTCTTTGAGCATCCCCTTGGCCTCGCCCGTTCCAAAGCGGGGGCAGTAGGCTTTGATCAGGAAGTCGCCCCGGTCATACCCAGGTGCGGTAACTAGCACTTGCTCTTCCTGCAGTTCCTGATGTTCCCGCCATTTCATCAACCATGCATTGACCTTCTCGCCCAATGCTTCGGTGCCACGCATAGCAATTAATCCCAATGGACCAACGGGCACAGATAAAAAGGCATCCTTGTTCCAATCGCTCATGAAATCCGTCACGCAATCAACCTCTTCCGCACGCATTTTCGGACGATGACATTATACCCTAAATTGCACACAGTGAGAAGAGCCTTGTGAAAAAGAACATATAAATGCTATTATTGTAGTATTTTGTCGGAAAGATTTATGTATATTCGCTGAAAGGATGAAGTCTTTCCATGGTATTGTATGTGTACCTTTCCATATATTTATGCATGCGTCATCACAAATTTATTTACTTCCCATATCATGTATGGTACAATGGCAACACACCGATGAAGGGGAGTAGTATCCGTCTGAAATGGCCAAGCGAGCCGGGGGCAGTGTAAGCCCGGTCCCAAGGCAGGCGGAGAATGGACCCGTGAGGGCGCACCGAAAGCATGTATGTAGGCTGCGACGCAGGCTCTGCGTTAAGGGGCGAAAGGCGAATTTGTCGTCTTTCATGAGCGGGCGCAATAAGCGCCAATAGGGGTGGCACCGCAGGCAACTGTCCCCAGTACTTGGGGAGGGCTGCTTTTTTTGTATTCAGCTTCCCATATCTCAAGGAGGTTTTGTTATGGAGCAGGTCCTGAACCAGCAGGAGAAACGCAAGGTGATCTATTCCGGAATCCAACCATCGGGCACACTTACCCTTGGCAACTATATAGGTGCGCTCCGGAATTTCCGTACACTGCAAGATGATTATGATTGCTTGTACTGTGTGGTGGACATGCATGCCATCACGGTGCGCCAGGATCCTGGCCAGCTTCGTCGCCGCTGTAATGAGTTGGTGGCTATTTATATAGCATCCGGACTGGATCCTGACAAGAACCTGATTTATTGCCAGAGTCATGTCAGCGCTCATGCGGAGCTTAGCTGGGTACTGAACTGCTTCACCTATATGGGGGAGCTGAACCGAATGACGCAGTTCAAGGACAAGTCCTTAAAGAACGAGGAAAATATCAACGCAGGTTTATTTACCTATCCAGTCTTGATGGCGGCAGATATTCTTTTATACCAGACCAACCTGGTACCTGTAGGTGCGGACCAGAAGCAGCACCTGGAGATATGCCGTGATATCGCCAGCCGCTTTAACGGGGTGTACGGTGATGTGTTCACCATACCCGAGCCCTATATTCCCAAGTTGGGCAGCCGGGTCATGAGCCTTCAGGAGCCAGAGCGGAAGATGTCCAAATCTGATCCGGAAGATACCTATATTGCCATTTTGGATAAACCGGAGGTGATCCGCAAAAAGGTTCGCCGGGCGGTCACTGACAGTGAAGGATGCATTCGTTTTGACCAGGAAAACAAGCCGGGTGTCTCCAACCTGCTGAGCATATTGAGCGCATTGGGTGGCGGGGAAATCGCTGCCATTGAAGCTGAGCTTTCCGGGCAGGGGTATGGGGTGCTGAAGGACCGTGTAGCGGATGCAGTGATTGAAACGCTTCAACCTATACAGCATGAGTTTGACAAGCTCATTACTGAAAAGGAATATCTTCAAAAGGTGATGAATCAAGGGGCTGAACGGGCCGCGGCGCTGGCACAAAAGACGCTGCGCAAAGTATATAAAAAAGTTGGCTTTGCATCCCGATAAGTCAAAGCAAGGAAATAATAAAAGAGAATATTTGAAAAAATTTGCATAGGCTGTTTCAGGGAGGTGCATACTGTAAGCAAAACAAGGAAAGGTGTGTGAATACACATGGTAGATCGCATTTCCCTGCTGCTGGTGATCATAGGCGCCATCAACTGGGCTTTGGTGGGCATTTTTCAGTTTGACCTGGTGGCGTATTTGTTTGGCGGCCAGGGAGCCACGGTCAGCCGCATCATCTATACAATTATAGGTGCTGCGGGTCTTTGGTGCATCTCCCTGCTGTTTAAGGATCGTGAGCGTCTGGAGAAACCAGAGTGACTGTTGCAGCGAAATAGGTTCCTGTTTGCCGACAGCAGATGAGGGCGGTGCACAATGGGCTGGTGTAACAGACAGCATCAAACATGCTGTGTGGTTTGGGCCAGAAGTGCAGCGCCCTTTAGAGCATCAGAAATAAGTAGAAATCCTGCTCATGCCATTGCAGTTCAATGGTGTGAGCAGGATTATATTTTGGGATCTTCATTTAGTGAATTTATTGCATCCAAATGCTTACTTTGTGGGGTTTGTTCACTGCGCCGGCGATGTTCGTGGCGTGGTCGGCAATACGCTCCAGGTTGGTGAGCATATCCAAATAAATCATGCCATTGCGAGCGGAGCACTTGCGGTTTTTCAAACGTTCCACGTGGTGTTCCTTCAGCGCAGCTGTCAAATCATCCACTGCCTGTTCTTCGTTATCGATCCCTGCCAGTATATCTGGGTCAGTCAGCTGCTTTGCATAGATGTTAAGGGATTGCTCTACCATATGGAATACTCTGGCGTACATGTCTGCAAGCTCATGCTCTGCTTTAGAAGAAAATTTTACTTTATCCTCAACCCGCAAAGCTGCAGCTTCCAGTATGTTAATGCTGTGATCGCCAATGCGTTCTATGTCGTTGACTACATGGAACAAAGAGCCTACGAGATGCTGGTCCTGATCGTCCAGGTCTAGGGATTTTACCTCAACCAGCGCGGTGGTGATCTCTTGATTCATGTAGTCCAGTACTTCCTCGGTATCGTTGATTTGGCGTACACCCGTCATGTCCCCAGTCAAAAAGCAGCTCATGGCTGCTTTGAAATTGCGGTTGGCAAGTTCGCCCATGCGGTTTACTTCTTTCACAAGCTGGCTGACTGCGATGGGGGGGGTTGCCAAAAGGCGTTCGTCAAAGTGGGTCATCCGCTTTGACTCCATAGGCTGATCTGCCCCCCCAACAAATACCCAGGCAAGCTTCTCCAAGAGTTTTGACATCGGAAGCAGCACAATGGTTGTACCCACGTTAAAGAGGATGTGTGTAAAGGCAATCTGCAGCTTGATGTTGTCCGGGGCCAGGGAGACAACCCAGTCAGCAATGGGCAAAACCGTTGCTAGGAACATAAACAGGGTGGTGCCCAGCACATTAAACAGCAAATGTACCACCGCAGCACGTTTGGCTGTATGGTTTGTTCCAGCAGAGGCAATCAAAGCAGTAACGCATGTGCCAATGTTTTGGCCAAAAAGGATATAGATGGCTCCTTGCATGCCGATAAGCCCTTCGGCAGCCAATACCTGCAATATGCCAACCGATGCAGAGCTTGATTGTACAACGGCTGTCACGGCCGCACCTACCAGCACCCCAAGTAGCGGGCTGCTGATATCGCCCATCAGTGAGCGAAATGCTTCCAATTGGCTCAGGGGCTTCATGGCAGTGGACATGGTCTCCATGCCAATGAACAAAATGCCAAGACCCATCAGCACGTTTCCTGCTTGATGAATTTTGTCCCTGCGGCCGGCAAAAATTAAGATCATACCGGCAGCGGCAAATATCACGCCGAAGTTTAACTTAATGGACAGCAGCAAGGATGTGACTGGGGTGCCGATGTTGGCACCCATGATGACGCCGATGGCCTGACCCAAAGAAAGAAAGCCGGCATTGACAAAGCCCACCACCATTACCGTTGTGGCACTGGAGCTTTGAATGACGGCCGTAACACCGATACCTACCAAAACAGCCAACAAGCGATTACTTGTTAAAGCATTCAGCAGCTTTTGCAAGCCTTTACCAGCTGCCCGCTCCAAGCCGTCGCCCATCATTTTCATTCCGAAAAGAAACAATCCGAGGCCGCCTAACAGCGAAAAGACATCCAGCCAATTCATGCGCAATCCTCCTGTGCATGTGGGTGCGCTCTTCTTTTACGCACCGTTTCAAACTCTTTACATACATGCATAGCGTAACATGAAGCGGATGTCTTTGTAAAGTTCTTTTCCAACCCTGCGTTTTTGATTCTTATCGCTTACTCGTACATGGCTCTGGGCCCGCCTGTATAGGGGAGGCGGGAATAAGCCAGAACCAGGTTGGCCTGGCCAATTTGTTTGATGGGAGGGCGGAGCGGCACCGCAACCGGGCGGATATGCATGCCCACCAGCGTATCGCCGATATCAATGGCGGCATCCGCCTGAACAAACTGGGCAAGAGAGGGCTTGTGAAACAGCTTCCATGCAGCGGCTGGCACGCTGCCGCCTGCTTTGGGCTGGGGAATGGCATGAACCTGAGTCAAGCCTCGGCTTTTCAGTGCTTCCTGTTCCATCACCAGCCCACGGTTTAAATGCTCACAGCATTGAAATGCGGGAATCAGTTGATTTTCCAAGCAGGCTTCATACATGGCCTTGGCGATATGCGCCCCAAGCTCTGGTACGCTTCCCTTGCCAATATGTTCCCCCATGACCTCGCTGGTGGAGCAGCCCAGCACTACCATGGCCCCATCTTCAAGGCGGCCATGTTCCTTTAAGAAGGCAACGGCCTGGCGAATCCCTTTTATAATCTCATCATACATGTCTATTCCTCCCGCTGTGAAAATGCGTACATACCAATGGCCGCTGCGACAGAGAGGTTTAGTGAATCGATCTTGCCGCTGTGCGGAATGCGCACCGCCTGGCCCATGGCTGAAAATGATTTGGGAAGCCCGCTGCCTTCATTGCCAAAGACCAGGGCGAAAGGCTGCTTTGGGCTGCCTGATGCTTCATGCAGCGGACAAGAACCGTCCAGCATAAAGGGATACAGCGCATGCTGGGGGTATGCTTCCCGGTAGGATTCAAAGGTTTCAAACTGCGCTATTTCCATAGAGAAGAGCGCGCCCATGCTGGCACGCACCACCTTGGGATCAAACACATCTGCAGCCGGCCGTATGATGGCAACGCTGGTCATGGAAAAGCCAAGTGCTGTGCGCAATATGGTCCCCAGATTGCCAGCGTCGGAGGGGTTGTGCAGTACGATGTGAGGCCCCTTTAAAGCAAGTGTTCCCTGGAATTTTTCAAAAACAACTGCGGCGTAGCAATTTTCTTTGCCGGAAATGCGGCTTAAGGCCTTGTCGGCCTCCTCCACCCGGATTTGATTCTTTTCACAAAGGCTGATGAGGGAGCGAACGCCTTCGTTTTTTCCGCTCTGGCTATGCACCAAAAGACGCCGTGCTGCACCTGACTTGTTTTGAAGGCATTCCAGCGAAGGAAATACCCCAGGTGCGTAGGAGTAGTCAAGGCTTGCGTGATATGCTTCCAAGCTGGGCATGGCATGTTTCCTTTCCCCTCGTCATGCTTTACTCCTTGTGCGCTGAGCTGGCGGACTTGGATGATGTGGTATCTTTTATCTTGCGCTTGAAAGTCAATTTTATGGAGGTGGCAGGTACTGCCTTTGTATTACTGTCAGCCTGCAGAACAACCTTAATTAAGTTCAATAGAACAGGCCCCATTAAAAGTCCCAAAACATTTCCGGTAAACTGGTATCCGGCATACATCGCGATCATGGTGGCGAGGGGGTACAGCCCCAGACTCTTGCCTACGATCCTGGGTTCAGCAATCTGTCTAGTAACAACAACAGCAATATACAGTATAAACATACCAAAACCTGTGGCAGTATCCATTGTAACAAAACCGAGAACTGACCAGGGGATCAAAAACAGGCCGGCTCCCAAGACAGGTAATGCATCAGCCACACCGATGATCAGGCCAATTAAGAGCCAGTAGGGCTTTTGCTGGATCAATAAGCCTAAAAGTACAACAATACTAATCAGCAGGGAGACAATAAGCTGTGCTTTGATCTGGCCGAACAAGGCATGAAATAGATCACGTTTAAGCACAACGCTTTTACGTATCATATCAGCCGGAAAGGTCTTTGTAAAAAAGGCGAATATACGCTCACGATCACTGCTCAAATAGTATGTACCCATAATGGTCAGCACCACAGAAAGAAGTAGGGTGGGTACGGAGGTGGCGGTGGCCCAGGCACCAGTGGCAAGGCTTTTCGATATGGTTCCGGCAAGGCCGATTAATGTCTTGCTGATTTCACTCAAGGCAGAGGTGGTGATCTCCAGCAGGTTTTCCGGCAGGACATCTGCGTATTGCTGGGTTAAGGAAGCCACCAAGTTAGTAATGGTATTATTCAGCCAATTCAGCAGTGCAGGTGTGTTTCTGGCCAGGGCTGCCAACTCCTGTAGAAGCCGCCCGGCCAGTGCACGCAAGCCCCAACCCATCAGCCCAAATACAACAATCATGCCAACAAGCGTGGCCAGACGATTGCCAATACTGATCTTGCCAAAGGCTTTTCTAAAAATTCGTACCAAGGGCTCCATCATCATGGCAAAAAGTAATGCAAGTACAAAGGGCCAAACTAACGGGAAGATTTTTACCAATACAAAGCAAACGATAAAAACAATTGCGATCAGCAATAGACGTCTGGGTATGTCATTGAGCTTTGTGTTCCATGTTTTTACCCTTTTTAAAAAATCCTCCATCAGATCACTCCCTTGGCAATATGCATTTAAGTATATCATGAATGGATGTTGTTGTCATGTAAAAAGCTTTGCAGCGGCTCTTACAGGGCTTGCTTCCGCCACTATGTTCAGCGGAAAACAGGCCACATCAAAGGGATCTCTCAAGGAACCCAGATTTACCATATTCTCCACAATTGGGATGCCTGCGCCAAGCAGCAATTTGTGCACCGGAAACGGTGGCTGATCGGGGGATGGCATATCCATACCCAGAAAAGCAATGCCTTCTTCGGCTAAAAAATGAGCCAGTTCCATGGATACGATGGGATGGTCATGATAATACCGGTCTTGGCCATACCATGCTTCCATGCCGGTGTACAGCAATACAGCCTTGCCGTATAGAAAGCCTTTTGGCAGATCAGTCTTTTCAATTTGCTTATGACCGCGCACATCCAGCAGTATACCTTGGGCAAAGCAACGAGAGAGATGTGTGGCTGTCATATCCTGCGCATTATCCAGCAAGTGTAGCGGTGCATCCATATGGGTACCTGCATGCAGCCCAGTATCCAACCGAAAGGCATTATAATGATCTGCCTCCAGCCACTTTTCTTGTGTAAGTTTTGTCGCACGGTCGCCGGGATATACGGGCATTCCGTCCATAATAGGCCAGCTTAAGTCGATCCACATGATATCCCCTCCCTTTTTCTGTAGTATACATGTTACAGGTGGGCATGGCTATGGTTAATTGTATCTTTTACCGGAATGTGATATGATTCACCTGTCGGGAAAGGAGTGTACATATGGCAGAAAAGCTTGCGGAGATCATCAGAAAGCCCAGGGAGCTGTTGGGTGGAGCCATCAAGGCCATCAAAGGGCCGGATGTACAGCAAATGGTAGAAACCTTTACCGGCGAAATGACGGTGGTGGTGGAAGGGCTGTACGATGATCAAATGCGCCTTCGCAAAGAGCTGGAGGACATTTCAGCCCAGCAGACCATCCTTTCCCATCAGCTTGTGGATGGCCGGGAAGAAAGCAAGAACAAGCTGGAGCAGTCTGTTAAAGAACTGTCCACCCGGCTTACGGATATGCAAAAGCGCTTGCAGGCATTGGAATCAAAGCATGGCAAACGCGGCAAGGGAAACAGCATGCTATCCCAGGCCACTGTGCTGGTATCCATTGCAGCAGGCGCGTGGGTCATCGTCACAGTATTGAATCTTTTTAAATGAAGCGCTTTTAGGAGGGATGAAGATGCGTTCCTATGAAGAGATTGCTAAGGGTTATCAAAAGCGACAGAAGGATACGCTGATTGATTCCCTGGCGGCTAGTTTAACCTATGCGGATGAGGTATGCATACATGCAGGGGTTTTGCAAGAGACAGGCATACTGGACGATCTAATCGGGGCCACCTGCGCCGCACTGCCCTTTGTGGTGATAGCTGTCACAGAGCAGGCCAAGGTGCTACTTGGGCGCAAACCAATGAAAACGGGCATGCGGGATGCCGCTTTCCGCATGGCAAAATCGGGGGCCGCCATGGGCGTTGGTGCCGTGGTTGCAGGAACGGCAGGCTTCGCAGCAGCCATCCCGGTTACCATAGGCGTGCGCGCAGCATGTGATCGCGTTCGCATGAAGCTTCTCACCAGCCAGCGTGTAGCGCTTCGAACGCAAAGAATGAGGGAGATGCAATCTATGATTACACCTCCCATTGTCATCTATGAACAGCCGCTGCTGAATGAGGGCATCAAGGCGCTGGCGGATAAAGAATAGACACATCATAAAAGCGTAAGCAAGTCAAGGGGCCTTTCAATCAGGTGCAGGGCATTGTGTGCGGTAAGTTCCTCCTGTGGGCGAAATCCCCACAACACCCCAACAGGCACCATGCCTGCTGCATTGGCACAGTCCATATCCACCCCGGTATCACCTACATATATAAAGTCTTTGGGCGCAATGCCCATATCCTTTGATGTTTCCAATGCGCCGGTAGGGTCAGGCTTCACCGGTACATTTTCTGTTTGTCCCCGGACTGCACGAAATGGGATGTTTGGAAAATAGTGAGCCACAACATCCAATGTATCCTGATGGGGCTTGTTGGAAAAGACACATAGTTTATATCCCTTGCTTATCAGGGCGGTCAGCATGTCCATAACGCCGTCATAAGGGCGTGTTTTGTTTTGACAGCCGGCAGTGTAATAAGCTTTGTATGCTTTTAAAACAGCATGGATTAGATCCTCCCTCATGCCGCAAGCTCGCTTTGCCAGGGTTGTAATGCCGTTGCCCACAAAATAGCGGTATGTATCTATATCATGCACAGGCAGGCCGTTATCCATCAGCGCCTGGTTCATGCTGTCTGCAATATCCTCCAGTGTATTTAAAAGTGTACCGTCAAGATCAAACATAATTGCCTTGGTGGCCATACTATCGCTTCCTTTCCGTGAACCGGGCCATTGTAACATAACAAATAAAAGCATGCAATCGCACATTTGGGGCATAATGAAGCTATCAGCAAAAAAGGATGGCGATTGTGCATGCAAAATAACGGGCAGAAAAGGCGAAGAAAAATGGCCGGAAGGGCATTGCCCTTTAACAGGCAGGCGCTTGTGGGGGCGGTGGCGCTGCTGGCAGCGGTGACATTGCTGATCATTGGCCTTTACCCCAGGGGGGCATCTGCGCCTGACCTGCCTGACACGCCGCAGGTGGAAGGTGCAGAAGCCGGAACACAGCCGTCTAAGGTGGAGGCTGGGAGTGAACTTGTGCAGCAGATGACATACAGCCGCTGCGGCCATGAGTTGGTAAGGCGTACGACATTGCCCCAGGAACTGGTAGGAAAAACCCGGCAGGATGTAGAGGCTGCGTATGACGGCTGGCAGGTGACGGAATTTTTGCCTAAGCAGGTGACCATGGCCAGGCTCTTGACCATGTATTGCGCTGATCACGTGGTGTTGATGCCAGATGAAAGCGGCGTGCTGGGCGTGTTTGAGAACAAGTACGGTGATGCCATGGCTTTCGTGCAGTCTTTGCAAACGGGGTTGGATACCTTGCCGGAAAACGTGCAGGAGGAAGTACGGCAGGGCAAGGGGTTTGATACCATGGAAGATATGCAGCAATGGCTGGAGAATATAGAAAGTTAACCTTGCATTATTTGATGACAATGAAAATCCCCGCTTCTTCACTTAAGGAAGAAGCGGGGGTTTATTCAAATGTCCGTTATTTACGGTTCATCCAACTGCTCGCTTACAGGTATGGTGCAGCCCTGCGGGAACTCTGCTGAGCATACGCTTTCATCAAAGGAGATTTCCTCCTCGGGCTGCTGATTAGGATCGCTTGTAACATTGCGGAATTTCTCCATGTATGACACCTCCTGCCTATCTTATTGCAAAGTATATACCCATGAATCTGTTCGTTGAAACAGATTTGGCCTGGAGGTCAAAGGCACCTTCATTTGGATGGAAAGTAGATAGGGAGTACTTTTCATGGCGGGTCGTGCAAACATTTTCTCTTTTGTGCTATACTATACCAAGTATTTGCAAGGAGGCCGCGCATATGAAACGTATTGTGCTAACCGGAGGCGGCACTGCCGGCCACGTTACACCCCACCTGGCATTGATTCCGCACCTTCGGAAGGCTGGGTATGATATTCACTATATTGGTACAGAAGCGGGCATGGAACGGGATATGATCAGCCGTTTGGAGGGCATTACCTACCATGCTGTTAAAGGGGGAAAGCTACGCCGCTATTTCAGCTGGAAGAACTTTACCGACCCTTTTCGGGTTTTATGGGGCGCGCTGCAGTCTGCCTGCCTGATGGGTAAGCTGAAACCTGACGTATGCTTCAGCAAGGGTGGGTTTGTTTCTGTGCCGGTGGTGTTTGGGGCATGGCTTTACCAGGTGCCTGTTGTTTGCCATGAAAGTGATTTTACCCCAGGTCTTGCCAACAGGATCTGTACGGTGTTTGCCAAAAGGGTTGCAGCTACTTTTCCCGAATGTGCAAAAGCCATTGGGGAAAAGGGTGTTTTAACTGGTACGCCGCTGCGTCCGGAGCTTTTCTCTGGGAGCCGAGCCAAAGGGCTTGCCATGGCCGGGTTTGACGGCAACAAGCCGGTGCTTTTGATGATGGGGGGCAGCTCCGGTGCCCAAAGCGTTAATTCGGTGCTTCGGGAAATTCTACCCCGCCTCCTGCCTCAAATGGATGTGATGCATATTTGTGGCAAGGGGAATTTGAAGACGGAACTTTTGGAAACAAAGGGTTACTGGCAGCGGGAGTTTTTATCGGATGAACTTCCCGATGCATTTGCTGCCGCAGACTTGATCCTCTCCCGTGCGGGCAGTAACGCTTTATGCGAATTCCAGGCGCTAAAAAAGCCCATGCTCTTAATCCCTTACCCACGAACCGCCAGTCGCGGTGATCAAATTCTCAACGCTCAGAGCTATGAGCGCCGGGGTTTGTGCCATGTGCTTTTGCAGGAGGACATGACAGCGGATTCTTTACTCAATGCTTTGCAGCATTTATATGAATGCCGTGAAAAGCTGCGCATAGCTTTGGAGAAAGCGCCTGCGGCAGATGGTACCATGGCGGTACTTGAATTGATTGAAAAAGTGCAAAAATAGGAACCGGCTGCCCAAACTCATAAATCTTTTTAAATGATATACTATACGTTTAGTGACCGGTTTTAGGCTGGTCATTTTTTTATTTGTTTCCATGGTTTGGTGCTGATAAGACCAGCGGCTTTTGCACACAATAGCCGCGAGGAGGCGAATACCTTGAACAAGAAATGGATTCTCACCATGCTGTGCGCTTTGGCGCTGGTTTTGCTGGCAGGATGCACAAGCAACGCAGATGTCTTGCCCTCACCCTCGCCCAATGCCACAACGATGATGCCCAGCCCGTCAATGATGCCCTCAATGATGCCCTCAATGATGCCAGGCAGCCCGAGCCCAGGCGTCGAAGGACCAGCCACAACCGCGCCCGGAACATCGGGCGCGGGCATCACGACGCTGCAAGACGCAAAAAAAACATCAGAAGATATTGAGGATGAATTGGAGAAGCTCAGCGAAGTAAAGGATGCTGAGGTTGTTGTAGCCGGAAATACTGCCGTTGTTGGGCTTAAATTTGACAGCCAGTACAAGGGCGGGCTGACCCAGCGGGTCACGGATATGGTAGATGACCGGATAGGAACTGTGAATTCCAGTATTAAAAATATTGGTGTCACGGCCGATACCACTCAGGTGAAGTCGATTGAGGAACTGGAAAATTCCTTGGAAAAAGCAGATACAACCATTTCCTCATTGCAGACCCAAGTGGATGCCGTGTATAAGACCATAACGGCCAATGCAACCAAAACAACCAACGCACCATAAGGAAGCGGAGGGATGCACAAACAGCATCCCCTTTCGCGTGCTCTTTTTTGCTGGAAATCAATGGGCATCCAGCAAATGAAGGGATACATTAGAAATATAAAAATTTTAGTTTTCATTCATACTGAAGCATATTCCCCAGGGTAGCATTCATAGGCTTATCCCATAGGGGGAGATGCAATATGGATTATACGGTACGTGCACAACGCTGGCATATCATCGGCACAGCACCAATGGCGGCATTCATGGCAGCATTGGTATTTGTGCTTGGACAAGCCGGCGGTCCTGCCAGTATCTGGCGGCTGAACAGATGGGCGTCGGGCCTATTGCTTTTCTGGTGGTTCTTGGGAATTGCTTTCATCAGGCGTCATCCCAAGGCTTGGACAGCAGGCATCCCACAAGCTGCACGCCATGCCACGCGCATTTTGTGGAGCGCAGCCGTAGCCCAACTGGTCAGCACCCTGACGATGCTTGGGATGCATGGCCTGTATACCCTTATCCTGGGGCGGCAATATATTTGGTTGGATGCGCTGGTGGTATGCGGCGCATTGTTCTTGGCACAGGCGGCGGGGGTAAAAACGCTTGATACCCATTCAAGACCCAGGCCATTCCTGTACGGGGGGACAGCCATGATATGCGCCTCCCTCCTCCTTGCTTTTTTAGCCTGAACATGACCTGTACGCAAAAAGTCAGCATCATCATGCTGGCTTTTTATATTAAAAACAGAAATAATCAGCGGACAAGGCCTTAGCCTCACCCGCTGATGTGTTATGTACAGTTAAAAGCATTAGTAGCCAAACAAAGATACTTCCGGATCGCCGTCTTCGCCCACCTCATCAAGCGTCACAGCGCCGCTGGAGGAAGTAGACTGGCTTTGTGGTTGTTCTGATTCCGTACCGCTTGGCACAGTGACGGAAAAAACTTGTGCAGCATTGCCACCGTTTGCTTCATACTCCAGCATGACCTGCTGCCATTCCAATGTAAACTCTTCCAGCGTCAGGCCGTTGGCTGTCATGTATTTTGCTGCTTCTACCCCAACATAGCGAAGATGCCATGGCTCATAAATGATGTTTGTTATATCTTCCTTGCCCTGTGGATACCGGATTACAAAGCCGTAATCCGGACAGTTTTCAGCCATCCATTTGGCTTCCGCTGTTTTGGCAAACTCTGCATTGAACTTTTTTCCGATCCAGGCCTTGCTGATCACATCAATGCCAAGGCCTGTTTGGTGGTCGCTGGCGCCAGGGTAGGCCACCACGCCGTCATCCTTGCCGTTGTTTTGCTCCAGCCGGTTTTTGTACATGGTGTTTTGGGTTCTATAACTGCGATACCCGCTATGGGCATATAGTGTTATGCCATCCTCAAGGGCCGCGGCGAACATTTGATCCAAGGCGTCAGAGACAAACTGGCACATCTGAATGGCTGTGCTGGAGGTCTTTTTTACCTTGATCTTCACAAGATCCTCCGGAACATAGTCGGAGGGCAGCAGGCTCTCTTTGTTGACCAAACGGATATATTCCTTTTGGAGCTCGCTTGGAGATACGGGATACGTCCAAACAGGTGTTGTTCCCTGTTCAAGCTCCTGGGCATAGGCGCAGCCCCCCACAAAGACCATGATCAGACACAGCATTGTCAACAGACGCTTTTGTTTCACCGCATCGTACACTCCTTATCCACTATGGTTTCAAAATATCCAAAATGGCGTTTACCTGCAGAGTTTGTATATAATTTTCCATGGGTATTTTCTTTTCATACATGGCAGTAGCATGCTCAATGCCAACATACCGCACATGCCAAGGTTCATAGCTGTAGCCGGTAATGTCTTCCCAGCCCTGTTGGTAGCGGATAATAAAACCGAAGCGGTGAGCGTTGTCTCGGACCCAGACACCGCCTTTTGTCTTGCCAAATGCAGCCGTCAGCCCGGAGGATGTTTTGGAGCCTAAATCCATAGCCAGCCCCAATTGATGTTCACTGGCACCGGGAGGGGCTACGTATTCTTCTGCCTTGTCTACGCTGCCGGCGGACTTTATTTTGTTGTTATGTATGGTTTTCTGCTTAGAATAGCTTCGGTAACCGGATACGGATACCAAATTGACTTTGGCTTCTTTTTTTGCGGCTGCAAACATTTCTTCCAAGGCCCGTGCTGCATCCTCACGCATGATGCGGCTGGCGCCGGAGACATCCACTTCCACGGTCTGTGGTACGTATGCCTCAACGATTAGATTCTGCCGGTTTACCAAAAAAACAGAACCATCCACATCCAGATGAGGCAGCCCGCGGTCCATTGCACCATCCATTAGGGATGCGGTAAGAGCGGCCGCCGCAATGAGCTGCCGAATTAGCAAAAACTGCCACCTCTTTCACCTATGTTTTCCATCTATATTCGACGAATCAACTGCACAATTCCTTCACTGTTTTCTGACAAATATTTCACTGCCGTATTTGGAGGCCAAGCGGCTGATGACGCTATCTTCTAAAAGAGCGGTAAGCCGTGTACCTTCCTCCAGGTGTTCTTCGGCAATGATATGGCCTTGGGAGCGGACCTCGTTGACAGCGCTGTACTTGGAAAAAGGAACAAGCAGTACAGCCTGCTGACGCCGTGCATTGAGCAGGTCAGCAATTTTTGACAGAAGTTCCTCAAGGCCGGTGCCTTTTGTGGCAGATACATGCACCGCACCGGGTAAGAAGGGGATATCTCCTCCTGCTGCGTCACATTTGTTCATGACTTCCACCCTGGGCTGATCCACAGCACCAAGCTCAGACAAAACTTGCTCCACCACTTGATGCTGCTTTAAGCAGTCAGGTGAAGAAGCATCAGAAACGATGAGCAGTATGTCTGCCAATACAGCTTCTTCCAATGTGGAATGGAAGGCTTGAATCAGGTCGTGGGGCAGCTTGCGGATAAAGCCGACCGTATCCACCAGCAGGAATTCGTTGCCGCTTTGGAGCTTGACATTTCGTGAAACGGCGTCAAGGGTGGCAAACAGCTGATCTTTTACATACACATCCGCACCGCTTAACTGATTGAGCAAGGTGGACTTTCCTGCGTTGGTGTAGCCAACCAGAGCAACCACCGGCACCTGGCTGCGCTCTCTTGCCTTTCGCCGGATGCCGCGCTGTCTTTCCATTTCATTTAGCTCATGCTTGACATCGGTAATCCGCTCCCGAATACGGCGGCGGCTGATTTCCAGCTTGCTTTCACCTGGCCCCCGGGTACCGATGCCGCCGGCCAGCCGGGACAGAATGAGGCCCTGACCGATCAACCTAGTAGAGCGGTAATTTAATTGCGCAAGCTCCACCTGCAATTTGCCTTCGCGAGAGGAGGCCCGCTGGGCAAAGATGTCCAAGATCAGCATGGTGCGGTCAATTACTTTCACGCGCAGTATCTCTTCCAGGTTACGTACCTGCATGCCGGTGAGTTCCTCGTCAAAGATGGCGATGTCTACATGCTGGGCCTGGCAGTCCAGCGAAAGCTCATCAGCTTTGCCCTTGCCGATGAAGGTTGCACCGTCAGGTCTTGCGCGCTTTTGCAAAACGGTGTCAACAACCAATGCACCGGCAGTTTCTGCCAGCCTGCGAAGCTCTTCCAAGGATTCATCACTTTCCGTACCCACCAAAATGGCCCGCTCTGGTCCATTTTGCATCTGCTGTTCCTGGCCTTTTGTCACCAACTCATCGGAAACCAGGATCTCCTGCATCCAGGCATCCTGAGGAATTTTTTTATAGGTAATGGGGCCAAAGAGCCGATAAGTGGGCAGATCGCCCTCCATCTCACCCAAAAAACCAACGCCAACTTCAGGGGAGCGGTTGGCAGATAAGCCGACGGCGGCCATGGCGTCAAAGCGCATGGTTCGCAAGGCGCTGATATCCACATCTGATAGCTCTGCGCTTCCGCCTGGATGGGTGTGAATGCAGCGCACCATGGATAGGCGCTTGACATTACGACGCAGTCGGTATTCCGTAAGGGGGACGGTGTCAAGGCCGCCCACAATGACATCCACCACTTCGCCGTCTCTGGTTATGTAGACAGCGATCTCACGGTTGATTTGCAAGGAAAATTCCTTTAAAGCTTCCACCATTTCGCCGGGCACAAACACATCCCGGGGCACATCCCAGCTGTAAAGCTTCTCCAGTTCCAAAAGAAAGGTTTTGCGCAGTCCTTCAACGTTTCCATGAATCTCCGGCATGGTAGCCTCCTTGACAATATGGGGAAGCCGGGGATACGCCCTGCGCCCCCGGCTTTTATGCTTTGGTTTGCTTTTTCTGATAATCCTCAATGGCGGCGTGAATGGCTTCCTCTGCCAGCAAAGAGCAGTGGACCTTCACCGGCGGAAGCCCGTCCAGCGCTTCCATGACGGCTTTATTGGTCAGTTTCAGTGCTTCCTCAATGGTTTTGCCTTTTACCATCTCAGTTGCCATACTGCTTGTGGCAATGGCGGCTCCGCATCCAAAGGTCTTGAAACGGACATCGGTAATGACCCCGTCCTCCACCTGTATATCCATCTTCATAATATCACCGCATTTGGCATTGCCTACGGTGCCTGTGCCACTGGGATTTTCCAGTTCACCTACGTTGCGCGGGTTTTCAAAATGTTCCCAAACCTTTTCGCTGTATTGCATGGGGAATTCCCTCCTTATTTCGCTTGAGCCGCGTACAGCGGTGACATAGAACGAAGATTCTCCACAATTCCGGGCAGTACCTTTAGTACCTCATCCACTTCTTCGGGAGTATTTTCATGGCTTAAGGACAGCCGCAAGCTGCCGTGAGCGATCTCATGGGGAAGGCCGATGGACAGCAGTACATGGGATGGATCCAATGAACCACTGGTGCAGGCAGAGCCGCTGGAGGCCGCAATACCGGCGAGATCAAGGCGCAGGAGCAATGCCTCACCTTCGATATACCGGATGGAGACATTTATATTACCCGGCAACCTGTTTTCGCGGGGGCCGTTCAGGCGTGCTTCCGGGATGCTTGTTAGGATACCGTCAATGAGCCTGTCCCGCAAGGTGGAAAGCTTGGCTGCGCTTTCTTGAAGATGCTCTGTAGCCAGGGTGATTGCCGCGCCAAGGCCTATGATACCAGCAAGATTTTCGGTACCGGCCCTTTGGCCCCGTTCCTGGGCACCGCCTTGCAAAAGGGTATCCAGTCGTAAGCCTTTGCGCACATACAACGCACCAACGCCTTTGGGACCATGGAACTTATGGGCGGAGAGAGATAGCATATCTACTTGCCAGGCGTTGACATCCACTGGGATGGCGCCGATGGCCTGTACCGCATCGGTATGGAAAGCGATGCCACGGGCTTTGGCAATTTTGCCTATTTCAGCAATGGGTTCAATGGTGCCAATTTCGTTGTTGGCAGCCATGATGGTGATGAGAATGGTTTTGTCCGTAATGGCTTTTTCCACATCGGCTGGGGAAACGAAGCCGTCTTCATCAACAGGCAGGTAGGTCACTTGAAACCCCTGCTTTTCAAGCCATTCACAGGTGTGCAGCACCGCATGATGCTCAATGGCACTGGTGATGATATGATTGCCCTTGGCTTTGCGGGCAAAGGCTGTGCCCTTAATGGCCCAGTTGTCGCTTTCTGAGCCGCCGGCAGTAAAATATATCTCCTCAGGTTTGGCGCCGATGGCCGCAGCTACCTGGCGGCGGGCAGTGGCAATTGCCTTATAAGCATCCCGTCCCGTTTGGTGAATGCTGCTGGCGTTGCCATATACCTTTGTAAAGTATGGCAGCATGGCCTCTAGCACTTCCGGGCTGACTGGTGTGGTAGCAGCGTTATCCAGATAAATGCGGTTCATGACGCTTCTTCCTTCCGGTTAGTTTATGATTCCAGGGCAAGCATATCTTTTAAAGTGATGCCCTGCAAAAGGCCGTTGATTTGATCTGTCAGTCGGCTCCAGACTATGCGGGTGGGGCAGCTTAAGCTTTTATGGCAGGTAATGTTCTCGTGAATACAGTCAGAGAGTGAAACGGGGCCTTCGGTGGCATCGATAATATCGCCAATGGTGATATCGCCTGGCTCTTTGGCCAGTTGATAGCCGCCTTGAACACCCCGGACTGTGGATACCAGACCTGCCCTGCGAAGACTGCCTAAAAGCTGTTCCAGGTATTGATCGGGGATGCCTGTTTCCGCAATGGCTTTTAAAGGCTGCGGGCCGTTGCCGGTTTGGGTGGCCAGATAAAACATGGCGTACAATCCATATTTTCCGCGGGTGGAAAGCTTCATCCCTCAGCCTCCTTTCATCACGCACAGCACTATCTTGCCCGCTAAAAGCAAGAGATAGACATGGTTTGCATGAATCCCGACTAGATTTATCGGGTTTTCGAAGGTATGTTATCACTCCCACGACAGGTTGTCAAGATATGAGATCACATTTTTGGGGGATATGACATGAAGTGATCGCAAATATTATTGCAATAAAAAAGCAGCAGATGTTTAAACCGCCCATACCATCCGTTTACAGGGGGTGGTGGGCAGCTTTCATCAAGAATCAAGGCATTATATCACTAAGTTGTTCATTGGCATAGGGAGATGTCAGCGCTCTCTGGTGGCAGGGGAGAGGGCAGTCAGTGTGTTTCCACTGATTCTGTACCTTATATTCAAGGGCAGTGTAATCTTATCAGCACCATGGCCAGCGTGCACATTTTTGAGGACAGGCTTATCCATGGGCAGAAGCTCATCAAAAATCTCATCCAGGGTCAGTGTCGGTTTTTCAGGGCTGTCTTCGCATTTGGTAAAATCCCCAAGAATAATCCCAGCGCATGCATCAAAGATTCCCGCATTGCGAAACTGTGTCAGCATGGCATCAATGCGGTAAGGCTTTTCGCCCACATCTTCCAGGAGAATCAACTTGTCTTTGACATCTGGCATGTACTGGGTACCAAGGAGGTTGTTGAGCACCGTCAGATTGCCGCCTGTTAATATGCCTTCCGCCTGCCCGGAGTGGAAGGCCTCAAAGGGCTCTTCGTTATGGTTCTCCACCAAGCCAAGGGGCTGCGTGCTCATCATGGCCTTCAGCCAGCCGTTTCGGCTCTTGTCCTCCCGAAGGCCTACCTGCCAGTGGGCGCCTGCCATGGGCCCGTGGAAGGTGACAAGCCCGCACCTTACCTGAAAAGCGCAATGCAAGGCCGTTATATCACTGAAGCCTACAAAGGGCTTGGGGTTTTTGGAAATCATATCAAAGTCGATCAGTGGCAGTAGCCTTGCTGCGCCGTAGCCGCCCCGCAGGCAAACGATGCCATCGATACCCGGGTCTGCAAACATGCGGTTGATATCACTGGCCCGCACTGCGTCGCTGCCTGATAGGTAACCCCTGCTGGTGTGTACGCTGTCCCCCACGGTCACAGTAAAGCCAAGGTCATAAAGCAGCGCAATGGCCTTTTCCCGGTTCTCCATTTCATAAACAGGACTGGATGGGGCAAGCAGGCCTATGTGGGCACCGGGTTGAAGCGGTGGCGGTAACAGTTGGGAAACCATGGTAATCAACTCCTTTTGCTGCATGGATTCCTATATTATGCCCATACTAAGGCTGGAAACACGGTCAAGGAGGATGCCATGCTCACCGTATTTTTTCGCTCAGTCATTTTGTTTCTGCTGGCTGTAATTTTTATTCGGATCATGGGCAAGCGACAGGTAGGCCAGCTGCAGCCATTTGAACTGGTGGTGGCGATATTAATAGCCAATCTGGCCATCACCCCCATGGCCGAAGTGGGGATACCGCTGCTATATGGCATTCTTCCCATGATGGGTTTGGTAGTGCTGCACGGTATATTCACCCTCATCTCCATGAAAAGCCAAAAGCTTCGGGATATATTCAGTGGTACGCCTACGGTGCTGATTAAAAATGGAGTCATTCAGGTCAAGGAACTGGAAAAGCTGTGCTTTAACCTAAATGACCTGTTGGAAGAGCTTAGGACTGGAGGAATACTGAACCCGACAGATGTAGATACCGCCATAATGGAGACCAGCGGCAAGGTCAGCGTTTTCACCAAGGCGCAAAAGCGTCCTGTGACACCTGATGATCTTTCGATTTCAACGGGCTATGAAGGTATTCCGCTGACTTTGATCTTGGATGGCGTTTTGCAGGAGAAGAATCTGGCTACAGGAAAAATTCCGCTGGATTGGCTTGATAAAAAGCTGAAGCATAATGGTTTTGAATCCCATAAGGAAGTGCTGCTGTGCAGCTTGGATACCAGCGGCAAAATGTTTTTGCAGGGGCGTAAGGCTGAGCAGTCGATGATTATTGAGGCCGTGCCACCAGGCGGGATCGGATGGTGATGTATGAAAGGGACACTTGTAACCGTAATCATTTTGCTGGTTTTGATTATAGCAATCGGCATTGCAACTGCAACTATCAGCGCCAATGTATCTAAGCAATACACAGCAGAGCTTGAAGAGGCGGAAGTCAGCATACGTGCCGATGACTGGGAAGCAGCAAGAAACGCAATAGAGGAAATGGCTGGCAGGTGGGAGGAAACCTGTGAATGGCTGCAGTTATGGGTCAATCACAGGGATACCGATGAGGTAAACCTAGGATTGGATCGCCTTTCGGCAGCACTGGAAGCGGAAGATAAGAGCCTGAGCCTGTGGGCTGCCGCTGAATTGAACGAATCGCTACGGCATATCGAACACAGGGATTCTCTGCGCATTGGAAATATTCTATAGCCCTATTTGCGCTTTAGCGTAATATAATGAATTTGTGCAGGGGCGAAGATCCGGACAGGGAAACCGGTGGTCCCTACGCCGTTGGATACCAGTATCTCCGCTCGGTTTTCCTGCAGCCAACCGGAGATATATCGGTCAGACACCTGAGATATTGGCCGGTATACCGGCTGCCCAAAGAAGGTGACCTGCCCCCCGTGGGTATGTCCGCTTAAGGAGAGGTCAAACCAATTGGTACTGCCCTGGCTGTTTTTGGTTGTATAGGCCTCTGGAAGGTTATCGGGGGAATGTGACAGGAAGATCACAAAATCTTTTTCCTGCAGTCCCCAGGCCACCTGCTGTATTTGCGGGTGGCCATTGTTATAATCATCTACACCTGCTAAGTACAATGATGCACCGCCAACCCGCACTTCTCTTGCGGCATTGACCAAGGGGAGCACACCGGCGTTAAGCATGGCGCTTTGCAAAAGATTCAAATTGCTTTCCGGCAGGGTACGGTCGTGGTTGCCTACCACGCCCGCTACCAGGCGCCGTGCATGTATCTTGGGCAGTTTCTCAAAAAATTCAATGGCAGATTCGGAATCAATGGCATAATCCCCGCCCAGCAGCACCAGATCTGCATTCAATGCGTTGATTTGTGACACCAGGTCTTTGACACGGCCGTTGGAGAAGTAGGGTCCCTTATGAATATCCGATGCAAATACGATGGTTAAACCGTTTAACGCCGGGTCAAGGCCGCTAATTTCCATGGTTTTTGCTTCCACATTCAGTATCCTGGCCTGATAGAAGGGGTACACCAGGATGAATACCAGAAGAAGTAAAGTGATCAAGCGGGATAGACAGCCGCCTTTTTGATGCTTCCCTCGGGCCAAATGGCTCCCTCCTTTATAACAGCAGCAAGATCAGGGGAATGGTGGCAACGGACAATGCTGTACTGACTGCCACACTTCGTGAGGCCAGCAATGCGTCACCCTTATAATATTCCGCCTGCATGGCTGTCGATGCGGAGGCTGGCATGGCAGAGCAGATAAATACGCCGATCAAAACGCCCTGGGGTACCTTCATCAGGGTCAGTATGCCCCAAATGAGCAGCGGAAAGACAACAAGGCGCAGCAAACAAGATAATAGCATCATCTTGTCCTTTAAATCCGACAGCTTCAAATCACTGAGCCTGGAACCGACGATGACCATGGAAAGCGGTGTGGTTGTGTCGCCCATCATCGTCATGGCATCCATGGTAAATTTGGGGATGCGTATGGAAAATGCAAAAAACAGCGTTCCCAAGGTAACTGCAATCAAGGCAGGGTTAAGCACAATCTTTTTTAACGAAAGGCCTGCTTTGCCTGCGTACAGGTAGACGCCAACAGTCCAGGTCAGCAGGTTGAAGGCAGCTACATACATGACGCCATAAATCAGTTTGTCTTCCCCTACAGCTGCAATGATCAGTGGATAGCCCATAAAGCCGCAGTTGGAGAACATGGCCATATGAATAAATACGGATTTGCGCAGCTTCTCCTCATGGCGGGTGTACAAAAGCGCGATGATGCCACAGAGGATCATGCTGACTGCCCCTATAAGAAAGGTTTCGATCAGCTCGCCCATCTGCCCCGGCAGAGCATCTCGCTGCAGTTTTACAAACGTTAAACAAGGGAGAGAAAAAAATAAAACCAGCTTATTCAGGCCTTCAAAGGCGCTTCTATCAAGAATTTGCTTCCTGGCTGCGAAATACCCCAGCGCCATCAATAAAAATAACCCGACCACCTGGGAAAGCACCTGCATAAATAATGAACTCCTAACCGAACGGTTGACACGCTCATGGCCCACATTGTACACTATTTTTATGGTATCCCGCAACAAGGCTTTGCTGGCTAGATGATGTATACTTTGAGAATCTCCGTTGTATATCAGGGTGATACGCACCAGTTGAATGATTTGCTTTTTGAGGGAGATATAAGTAGTGGAAATCGTTTACAAGAAGGGTGCTATCCCCCAGGCAGAGGATGTCAAAAGGTTGTATGAGGATGCAGGATGGACTGCATATACCAGCGATATGGCCAGCTTGATGGATGCGCTGAGTCAATCCCTGCTTGTGGTAACGGCTTGGGACAAGGGTGTTTTGGTGGGCCTTTCAAGATCGGTAGGCGATGGGCTGACAATTGTCTACATACAGGACATCCTGGTCTTGGGCTCTCATCAAAGGAAGGGCATTGGGAGCAGGATGATGCAGGAAATCATGGAGGTTTATCAAAAGGTTCGGCAAAAGGTTTTACTGACAGACGACTCAACAGAAACAAGGGGCTTTTATCAAGCATTGGGCTTTATGCCTTGCAATAAGGCAGACATGGTTGCTTATGTCAAATTCGGAAGATGATCTGTTTTTATCGGCATATATTAATATATCGTATGTGCTCTGTTTGACAGCTTGCCATACATAGCATATCATTTCGTCTATGGAGCGTAAAGCGCTTAAGAAAGGAGATCCCTATGCATCCTGATTTTATGGAACTTAGCGCCTGCCCCCTTTTGGCCCCTGTGCCCATCGTGATGGCAAGCTGCGCAGGCCGCGAGGGCAAGCCGAATCTCATTACATTGGCTTGGGCTGGCATGGTTTGCTCTGACCCGCCCATGCTGTCCATTAGCGTTCGTAAAAACAGGCATTCCTATAGCCTCATTGAAGAAACAGGGGAGTTTGTGGTGAATCTGGTGGATATCAACCTAGCAAAGGCATCAGACTTTTGCGGCGTAAAAAGCGGCCGAGATATGGATAAGTTCGCGGAGTGCGGCCTGCATGCCATACCTGCACCGCCCCTTGAGTATGCACCAGCCCTGCAGGAAGCACCTGCCTATCTGTGCTGTAAAGTGGAAAAGATTCTTCCCCTTGGCAGCCATGACATGTTTATCTCACGGATTGTCAGCGTCGCCGTCCGGAACTCATTGAAGGATGAGAATGGCTCTTTGCGTCTGGATAAGGCAGGGCTTGTGGCCTATAATCACGGCGTATACCAGGTGCTGGGGGATGTGCTGGGTTTTTTCGGTTACTCAGTGGCCAAGGAACCTGTTTTAAAAAGCCGAATGGCTGCCTATAAATCAAAACCAAACAAGCGGTAATACAGTTGATTATGTTATCTGCGGGGGCAGCCAAGCATGGCTGGCCTCGCTTTTTTAGGCTCCATGGAGGTCGATTTTGCCGCAATGCGTTCCGCACGGGGACGATTTATGATATACTGACAGACAGGGGATTTGGATTCTACAAGGAAGCGGAGGGTCTATCAATGATGCCGCTGATTTGTCCCGCGTGCGGCGGGAGAATGGACATAGAGCCTGAAAGAAAGCTGTTTCCATATTCATGCCCCTACTGCAGAGCTGCTCTGACCCCCATCACCAATGGCCAGGCGGTGGTGTTGAAGGTTGTCCCTTTCGCGTTGGCTGATGAAGAGAATGAGGCTGCAGTCTTGTTGAAAAAGGCAGGGGACGAAAGCGATCCTGTGAAGCGGTATGCGCTTCTTACAAAAGCAGAGCAGGCGTCACCGCAGGATTTGCGGGTGCAAAAGGCGCTTTTGAAGCATGGCAGACTGCATGAGCGGAACAAGCATAGGGTAGACTTTTCCATTATCAAGTGCTACCTTCTTCATATGTTTGAAGAGCCGCAGGCGCATACAACAACCCAGCAGGAAGAAATGATCCGGGAGCTGTTTTTTGAAGAACGGCTGATCAAGGCCTTGGAACTGGCAGATCATCCAGAGGCTTTTTTGCTGGAGTATCTGACGGAGCTTTCACGGGAATACATCCGCCTGTTCCTTCAGGGCAGCAACCGTTACATGAAGTCGATATTTGGGTTTTCAGCAGGTGGTAAACCGGCAAAGCTGTTGGCGGTTCCTTCGGCAGCAATGATCAAGCGGATGTTCCATGAGCCACTGATGACCGAAGATCAGCGTAAGACTCTATCCCAAGCCTTCTATGCTGCCTTTGAGCAGGAATTTGACGGAGAAACAGTATACTTGAACGAGTCGCTGGGCGGCTTGAAGCATGCCTTGCATACCGATAGGAGAAATTGATGCCAAAAATAATGAAACCTCAAAGTAAATGGAATAGCATGTTTCGCAAGGTGCTGGAGCGGATGCTGCTTGCTTTCTTGGTTGTGATTTGTATCGGTGCCTTTTATCTTGCGGTGATTCTGGCAGAAATACCTGCCGACCAGCAAGCCCCGGGGGTATCCAATACGATAGCTGTTTCCCTTACGCCGGAACAGCCCAGGCAAATTGGGTCAATCAATGAAATCAACCGAATCACAGATATTTTTCCGGCTCCGGTGCTAGCTCTGCAGCCAAGTGATCAGGCGGCTTTTGAAGGCGGCATGGTCAATGATCTGGCGTATCAGGGGACTTTTGCCAGGCAGGTAACACTGACGTACAAGCTAGCAACGGGTGAGACGCTGACGCTGCAAAGCATATATCCATCGGATGCCTTTGCCCTGATGCCTGATGAGGGGTATCAACTAAAGGATACCTTAACCGGGGCGCTGGCTGGCATGACAGCTGTGCGGATGGAATCAGAGAACGCCGTAAGGCTTCATGTCAGGGGGGAAAGTGCGCTGTATGCATTTTCTGCCCCAAAGATGGATGAGGAACTGCTAAATCGGCTATCCCGCCAGGCAATGCTGATCATGCCATAATGTTCGGCTTAATATTGCACTTAATACAGAGGAAGGATGATTTTTCTTGCAGCCAAAGAAAACTGCCATGAAGACAGGCGTACTGATCAAGCGGTTTGCCCCTTACTATAAAGGGTATCTGGGCACCATGTCCTTTGACCTTGTTTGTGCCGCACTGACCACGCTGTGCGAGCTGGTTCTGCCCTTGATCATCCGCAGCATCACCGATCAGGCCATGACGGATCTTGCGGGGCTGACTGCAAACTATATATTAAAGCTGGGCGGCATATATATTGTTCTTCGTCTGATTGATGCTGCGGCCGCCTACTATATGGCATCTGTAGGCCATATCATGGGCAGCCATATTGAAACCGATATGCGCCGCGATTTATTTGGGCATTTACAGCAATTGTCTTTTTCATATTACAGCAATACCAAGGTGGGGCAGATTATGGCCCGCATCACCGGTGATTTATTTGAAGTAACTGAGTTTGCTCACCACTGCCCGGAAGAATTCTTCATCGCCGGTATCAAAATCACTGCATCTTTTTTCATTCTGGCCGGCATGAATATTTGGCTGACACTGATGATATTTATCCTGCTGCCGCTAATGCTGCTGTTTGCACGCATCTTCAACAAGCGCATGCGCAAGGCGTTTATGGATTCCCGTCATCAGGTGGGGGAACTCAATGCCCAGGTGGAGGACAGCCTGCTGGGCATACGGGTCGTTAAATCCTTTGCCAATGAGCCCATGGAGGAAGAAAAGTTCCGAGAAGGAAATCAGCGTTTTTTACAGATCAAAAGGGCGGCTTACAAGGCCATGGCAGGTTTTCATACCACCACCCGCGTGTTTGACGGACTGATGTATATTCTGGTGGTTATCGTCGGCGCGCTGCTGATCATTGACGGCAAGCTGACTCCGGGTGATTATGTGGCCTATCTTTTGTATGTGTCTACCCTCTTGACATCCATCCGTCGCATTGTGGAATTCACCGAGCAGTTCCAGCGCGGCATGACTGGTGTCGAGCGATTTTTTCAAATCATGGATTCGCCTTTGGAAATTAACGATGCCCCTGATGCCAAAGTGCTTACAAATGTCAAAGGTGAAATTGGATTTAAGAACGTGAGCTTCGGCTATTCAGACGATGGCAAGCAGGTGCTGGCCAACCTGAACTTGAATGTAAAAGCAGGAGAAAATGTGGCGTTGGTGGGCCCATCCGGCAGCGGAAAAACCACACTTTGTAATCTGATCCCAAGGTTTTACGATGCCACAACAGGGTATATCACGGTTGATGGTAAGGATATCAGGGAATTTACCCAAAAGAGCCTGCGGGAGAATATCGGTATGGTCCAGCAGGATGTATACCTTTTCTCAGGCACGGTGTTTGAAAACATCGCTTACGGCAAGCCTTGTGCCACAAAAGAAGAAGTGGAACTGGCAGCCAAACAGGCAGGCGCCCACGAGTTTATATTGGAGCTGCCCGAAGGGTATGACACCTTTGTGGGTGAGCGGGGTGTTAAATTGTCTGGTGGGCAGAAACAACGGATATCCATTGCCCGGGTATTCTTGAAAAATCCGCCGATTCTGATTCTGGATGAGGCGACCTCCGCCCTGGATAATGAAAGCGAACGCATTGTACAAAAATCCTTGGAGACACTGGCCAAGGGCCGTACCACCTTTACCATAGCCCATCGACTGACCACCATCCGCAATGCGTCAGTGATCTGGGTGCTGACAGACAAGGGTATTGAGGAGCAGGGCACCCATGCGCAGCTGCTTGCGAAAAAGGGTGTATATTATAGCTTGTACAACATGTATACGGAGGCGGTATCATGAGCATACATCAGCGGAAGGCGGAGCAGGCCGATATCCCGGCGCTGTGCAAACTCTTTGAGGATAGCATCCGGGACATGGATGAGAAGGGCTTGGATCAATGGCGCTGGGAAGTGTATCCCAGTGAAGCGGTGTTGATTGAAGATGTAAATGATCAGACACAGTATGTGTTGGAGGAAGATGGTGAGCTGCTGGCTGCCTTTACCATCAATAAGGAGCAGGATGATCTGTATGCTACACTTCACTGGCATTTTGGCGTAAATCCTGCCATATTGCACCGTTTGGTGGTCAGTCCGCAGCATCAGCGAAAGGGCTTGGGCCGTGAGGCCATGACCCATGTGCTTCGCATCGCCAAGGAACTTGGGCATGACAGTCTCCGCCTGGATACGTATTTAAAAAACACCCGGGCGATGGCGCTATATGAAGGCCTGGGCATGCGTAAGGTGGGGCAGGTGAAGTTTGATCACCGTGCTACCTTGTTTCAGTGCTATGAAGTCTCTCTGACGGATGACTGCCCCCTGCTTCCCATGCGCATGCGCCCTCACTTTCGCAGTGCTCCAGAGCTGCCCTGGGGCGGGGATAAACTGAAACAGTATTTCCAGAAGGACATCCCCAATGAAAAGACAGGCGAGAGCTTGGAAATCAGCGTAATCCCAGGCATGGAAAGCCATGTGGACGGCGGCGAGGGCCTTGATGAGCTGCTGAATAACTATGGGGAAAGGCTACAAGGTACGCAAGTGAAGGGGCCTTTCCCGCTGCTGCTCAAGCTGCTGGATGCCAGGGATACCTTGAGTGTGCAGGTGCATCCGGATGATGCTTATGCAAACCAGCATGAAAATGGCAAATTGGGCAAGACGGAAGCGTGGGTCATCCTCCAGGCGGACCCTGGTGCTGAGTTGGTATACGGCCTTGTGCCAGGTGTGACCAGGGAAGAATTGATGGAAGCTTGTCGGCAGGGAGCTGCAGTGGAAAAATTCCTGCGCCGTGTTAAGGTAAAGGAAGGCGACGTTTGCTTTATTCCTGCCGGATGTGTCCATGCTATCGGGGCCGGGATCATGCTGTATGAAATCCAGCAGTCCAGCGATGTTACCTATCGTTTTTACGACTGGGACAGGACGGACGACAAAGGGCAGAAGCGGCCTTTGCATATTCAAAAGGCGGTAGATGTAGCGGACCTGACTTTCCAGCTGGATCCTATACCCCGCATGCCGGGAACGGGTGTTCAACCGCTTTTGCGTAATCATGTTTTTGAGTTGGACCGGCTGCATGTTTCTGGAGAACTTACCATCGCACCCGACGACCGGCGCTTTGCTTTCCTGACGGCCAAGGATTCGCTGCTGTTAAGCTGGGAAGGCGATGCGCTGGAGATGAAAAAAGGCGATTCCGTGATGCTGCCGGCGCACCGTCCGGAGCTAACCTTGCAGGGCGTAGGCGAGGCGCTGTTGGC
>JAEYQQ010000166.1 GCA_023409955.1 Bacillota bacterium
GCCAAATACAGTGCACCGAAGGCCAGCGCCGTTTTACCGGAGCCTACATCGCCCTGCACCAGTCTGGCCATAGGATGCGGACTTCTTAAATCCTCAGCTATCTCTTTGAGCACCCGCCGCTGGGCACTAGTAGGTGAAAAGGGAAGACTATTCCAAAACAATTCTAATTCTTTAGAGATAGAGGGAATTATAATGCCTTGCTCTTTCCTATCCCGCATGATGCCAAGTGCCGCCTGGTACAGAAGCAACTGCTCAAAGGATAGCCTGCGCCTTGCAGCGGCAAGGGCTTCCTTACTATCCGGAAAATGAGCCTGCCGAATAGCGTAATTTTTTTCGCTTAAACCATACCGAAGCCTTAAGCTATTGGGCAGGGTCTCCGGGCAGGTATCCTCCACTTGTGTAAGGGCGATTTCCACAAGCCCACGTATCATTTTGCCAGGCAGACCTTCCAACGGCTTGTACACCGGAAGTATGGCAGGCGCCTCCTCCAGAGATGGATTTAAAAGCTGCCGCTTGCCTTTTCGTTCTTCCACACGGCCATAGAAAAGCACCTCTGCCTTATCAGACAGATTCCTTTCCATCCAGGGCTGATTGTACCATACACAGGTAATGTGCCCCGTCTCATCCCACAGCGAAGCCGTGACGCTGCTCATTCCCCTAAACCTATTCAGTCTTGGCTTTCCCTTGATATTACCGATGACAGCAGTTGCCTGGCCTGGCTGAAGATCGCAAATGGGTGTTACTGTCGTAGTATCTTTATATCCTGTTGGCAGATAAAACAAAAGATCGCGCAGCGAGATTATTCCCGCTGCGCGTAATGATTCCAGCCGCGTTTTGCCAACGCCGCGTAAATCCTTCAGTTCCATGTTACTCCACCGATATCAAATAGTAGTAAAGCGGCTGGCCGCCCATATGAGCTTCAACATCACAGTTGTCGTAAAGGTCAGACAGCTCTTCTGTCAAGCTTTGGGCATCCACTTCAGATGTATCCTTGCCATAATAGACGGTAATAAGCTCATCATCATCCGTCACCAGCTCTTGCATTAATTCAAGTGCAACATCGTGAACACTTGAACCGGTGCAATGGATTTTTCCGTTGCACAGACCGATGATATCGCCTTCCTTGATGTGCAGGGCTTCATATTCTGTATCACGCACGGCAAAGGTAATGGTACCCGTCTTCACACGCTGTGCCGCTTCCTCCATGCGCTTTACATTCTCAGCACTATTCACCTCAGGCTGAAACGCAACGGCAGCCGCTATACCCATTGCTACGTTTTTTGTGGGGATTACGTGTACTTCCTTTTCAGAAAGCTCTGCTGCCTGTTGGGCAGCCAGAATCACATTGCCATTATTGGGGAATATGAAAACGCACTTGGCATTGACCTTCTCTACTGCTGCCAAGACATCTTCTATACTGGGATTCATGGTCTGACCGCCGTCAACAACGGCATCCACCGTCAGATCATGGAAAATTTGAGAGAAGCCATCACCCAGCGAAACGGCTACCATGCCGTAATCCTTAGGCGGTTCCTGCTTCTTTTCTTCATCTTTTTTGCGCTGCAGCTCGCGCCGCTGCTCTACCATGTTTTCAATTTTTAGGTTCACCAGTTCGCCCAACGCCAGGCCATACTGCAGTGCCTTGCCTGGATCATTGGTATGTACATGAACCTTTACCAGGCTCAAATCACCTACTACCAGCACGCAATCGCCAATACGGTTCAACCTGCGGCGGAAGGTATCGATATCGCTTTCATGGGCAGTTGCCATGAGATTTTGCACTAAAAATTCTGTGCAATATGCAAATTTGATATCACCGATAGCGTCATGATCATCATCAAACTCCACAGCCTTGGCATCTGAATGAAAATCCACCTGGGTATTTTCAATCAGTTCGCCCCGAAGAGCGGCTGCATAGCCTGCATAGATGAGCAAAAGCCCACGTCCGCCGGCATCTACCACGCCAGCCTGCTTCAGTACGGGAAGCATATCAGGGGTACGGCGCAGTATCGCATCACCACTGGTAAGTATGACATTCATGAGACCTTCAAAATCATCTGGATAAAGCTGTACCTGACGCATAGCATCTTCCGCTATTACACGGGCCACCGTCAAAATGGTACCTTCCTTGGGCTTCATGACCGCTTTATAGGCCGTTTCTGCACCGCTTTTCAAAGCCTGAGCAAATATGGTGGGTGTGATTCTGTCAACACCCTCCAACGCTTTGGCAAAACCGCGGTACAACTGGGATGTAATAACGCCGGAGTTACCGCGAGCCCCTTTTAAAGCGCCTTTGGCCAATGCTTCGGCTGCCTCACCGGCAGATAGATACTCCTTGCCGTTTACTTCGCGGACAGCAGACATCATTGTCAAGGACATATTGGTGCCCGTATCCCCGTCTGGTACGGGGAATACGTTCAAAGCATCCACTGCCTCCCGGTTTTTCTCCAGTAACGAGGCCCCGGCCACAACCATATCCCGCAGCAGCAGGCCATCAATATTTTTTACCTGAATCAAAGGTGTTTTCCTCCAGTCGGGTGGCATGATTAAATCCGGATGCCTTCCACCGAAATATTGACTCGGCGCACCGTTACGCCTGTCATGATTTCCAACTTGTACTTAACGGTTTCTACAATGGTCTTGCAGACTTCAGCCACGGAAATTCCATACTCAACGATGATAAACAAGTCAACATCAAGCATATCGTCCACCATGCGCAGCTGAACACCTTTTGAAAGGTTTTCCCGGCCCAGCCATTCTACCAAACCATCTTTGGCACGCTTGCTGGACATGGCTACGATGCCATAGCATTCCAGTGCGGCATAGCCTACCACCTTAAGCATGACATCCTCTGTGATATAAATCGTGCCAATGTCATTCTTTATTTTACATTCCATTGTCTGTCCTTGCCTCCTTGAGCGGCTAAAGCCGCAATGCGCTTACAACCAGCAGGGACCTGCGATATGTAGCCTTGCTTTCCTGCGTAAAACTGCATGAAAAGCATTCCTTCTGCAAGGTCAAATCCTAGTATACAGGATATTGAATAAAACCGCAACTGAAATTCTTAACCCTTGCCAAATGCATTTGTACATGCATAGATAAATGAGCACCGGATGGCATCTGCATAATCATCCGGTGCTGCCATTTACATATAACATTGCTAAAGCTTTTATTATCCGGCATTAGCCAGCTTTTGCCGCCTGGCTTATAGGTCATCCACCAGGGCAGTGCTTTTGGCATAAGCTGTACTTTTGGCTTCAAAGAAATCGGTTTTGACCATATTTGCATTGGAGTATTGGCCGACCCATGCCATGGATTTGGGCTCACGGTCATAGCCCTCATACAGTGGTTCAAAGCCAAGACCAAGGCATCTTAGATTGCCCAGATACTTGATATAATCTGTTACCATGGTGCTATTCAAGCCAGGTATGGAATCACCAATAACATACTTACCCCAGGCTATTTCCTGACGGACACCCTCTGCCACCATTTCCCGAAGGTAGGCTGTACGCTCCGGGGTAAAAAGCTCTGGCTTTTCTTTTTTCAGCTCTAGTAAAATGCTACGGAACAGCCACAGATGGGTGTTTTCATCCCGGTTGATGTAACGTATCTCCTGCACTGAGCCAGGCATCTTCCCATTGCGGCCAAGATTATAAAAGAACATAAATCCGCTGTAAAAGTAGATGCCTTCCAGGATGTAGTTGGCAACAAGCACTTTCAAAAGCGTGAACTCATCTTTATCGTTCTGGAAGTCATTATACAGATTACCGATAAAGGTATTACGTTTTAGCAGATGCTCATCCGTCTTCCATTGATAGAGTATGTCATTTCGTTCATCGGGGCTGCAAATGGTATCCAGCATATAGCTGTAACTCTGGCTGTGAACGCTTTCCTGAAAGCTTTGGATCGTAAGGCAAAGGTTCACTTCATTGGCGGTGATATACTCGCCGATAGCCGGTAGATTGGCCGTTTGTATAGAATCGAGAAAGATCAAAAAGCTCAGTATCTTGTCATAAGCGACACGCTCTGCCTTTTCCAGCTTTGGATAATCCTTCACGTCAGGGCTTAAGTTAATCTCCTCTGGTATCCAGAAATTGTTCATGGCCTGCCTGTACCAGTCGCTGACCCATGCGTATTTCACATTATTGAAATCGTTGAGGTTGGTTGTATTGCCACCAATCATTTTCCGAAGATGCACTTGTGTATCCCCTTCGGGGTTGAAAAGAGGCTTTTTCGTCAGGATGGCCATGATCGTCTCTCCTTTGAATGCTATTTTACGATGCACAGCTTTCGCACTCTTCCACTTCCAGCGCCTTGCTGCGTACATAATAAACGGTTTTGACACCAGATTCCCATGCCAGCAGATATAGTTCCAATACTTGCCGCAGACTAAAATCGTTGGTTATGTATAGGTTCAAGCTCTGTGCCTGGTCAATGTGCCGCTGCCTTATGCCGGCCGCTTTCACCGAATAGGCTTGATCCATTTGATGGGCACTTTTGTAGAACCAATAGGTATCCATGGAAAGCTCCGGAGCGACCCTCGGAAGAATAATGCCCTTCTTCTCTTCCAGGAAGAAGCGGTTCATGATGGGGTCAATGCCTGCTGTGGTCGAGGCCAGAATACTGGTGCTGCTTGTAGGCGCAACGGCAATCAGGTAAGCGTTCCGCATGCCGTTTTGGGATACCTCTTTTTTCAGTTTCTGCCACTTTTCATTTGTGTATCCACGCTTGTAAAAGTAAGCTCCACTTTCCCAGTCGCTTCCAGCATACAAAGAGTATGACCCCTTCTCTTTTGCCAATTGACTGCTGGCGGTTATGGCGGCATGATTGATGCGTTCAAACACCTTGTCCACAAAATCAAGATGCGCCTGACTCTCCCAGGCAATACCATGTTTGGCCAGCATATGGTGGTATCCATGCACCCCAAGGCCAATGCTGCGATAACGCTGGTTGGTTACCTGTGCATACTCTACAGGATAGTAGTTAAGATCAATCACATTATCCAGCGCACGAACGGCTGTCGCCACCAGTTCCCCCATGGCTGCATCATCCTCAACTGGCAATGCCCCCAATGACAAACTGGCCAGGTTGCACACCACAAAATCACCAGGTTTGGTTGTGGTTACTACCACCGTTTCCCCATCCTGCGTCACAACCTGACGGCTGACCAACTCAATGGCTTTCATGTTCTGGGTGATTTCCGTGCAGAGGTTGGAACAATAGATTATACCTGAGTTGCCGTTGGGATTCATACGGTTTACCGTATCCCGGTTAAAGGCAAAAGGTGTTCCTGTCTCAATAGCAGATTTAAGGATCAGCCGAACCATTTCCTTGATGGAAATTTCCCGTTTGGAAATACGGGTATCCTTTACACAGTCATGATATCGTTTTTCCCATTCGTCGCCCCAATAATCCTCCAAGGAATAACCCTTGATAGAAAGGATTTGATGAGGGCACATCAGGTACCAGCTTTGATCCAAACTTTCTTTGGCCATGCGCCAAAACAGGTCTGGATAGCAGATGGCCGGAAAAACATCGTGAGCTTTCATACGGTCATCGCCATTGTTGGTACGCAGCTGCAAAAACTCAGGCAGATCCCTATGCCATGCATCCAAATATACTGCCACAGCCCCTTGGCGCATACCAAGCTGATCCACCGCCACCGCTGTTGCATTCACCAGCTTGATCCAGCGGATGACACCGCCAGCTGCACCTTCAAAGCCCCGGATGCTAGACCCCATGGCACGAACCTTGCCAAGATAAATGCCCATACCGCCGCCAAACTTTGATACCCTTGCAAAATTGTCCACCGTACGGTAGATACCATCCAGGCTATCCGGCATAGTATCGATAAAACAGCTGGACAACTGATGATGGGGCTTGCGCGCATTGGATAAGGTAGGGGTTGCCATGGTGAGCTGCAATAAGCTCAGCATATCATAAAACTTCTTCACCCAAATGTCTCTATCCTGCTTTTCTTCCATTGCCAAATGCATGGCAATTCCCAAATACATCTCCTGAGGGGTTTCCAGAGGAACATGCCTGTGGGTTTGAACTACATAGCGCTGCAGCATGAGATCCAGCCCAGCATAGTTGAACAGATGATTTCGAGTATTGTCCATGTAGGTTTCATACAGTTCAACCTCTGATTTTGAGTAATTTTTCAAAATGTATGCGCCATACAAACCTTCATTGGTCAAATGGATTATTTTATCATAAAAACTTTCAATGTTGCGCCGTTTTAACTCTTCTTTAAGACTCTTTTCGAAACGGAAGTACCGAAGTCTTGCGGCGATAAACTCCCATTTGGGTGATTCCTGTGTGGTCAGCTCTACTGCTGCTTTTACCAGTGCAGCAAGCCGCTGGTCTTCCGACATGTCCGGTTTTGAAAAGGCTGAGAACTTTGCAAAGAGGCGTGTCAAATCATAGGCTTCATCTGTAAAGTCCTTTTGAATCCCATGAAGACATTCTCGAATGTTAATGCTTTTGATAGCATCGGCAAGCTCCCGGCGAGCATCCCGCAGGCGGGTGCGGTTTTCACGGTATAGTATATAGCTTTTAGCAACAGCATAATAGCCCTGGGACATCAGAGCCTGTTCCACCATGTCCTGAATGGCTTCCACAGTAACCAGACCGGATGTATCCATTTGTTTTTCTATATGCGCCAAAAGAGCCTGAAGTGTATGATCATCAGGTGTTTGACTAACACTTGCAAATGCCTTTCCCATGGCAGCTGTTATCTTCTCTCTATGGAATTCCTCATGGCTGCCGTTACGCTTGATGATTTGCATGGATTAACCTCCCTCAACTTGGGTGGAAACAACATATTGTATTTTACCTCAAAAATCGTGCTTTGAAACCCATTATATTGATATTACATGCATTCATTATTATCTGGTGTATGAACAAAAACAACTTCGAGGGCGCTGAAAGAAAAATCGAAATGAAATCTTGATTATGATATATCAATGCCATGTGCGATAAAGTCTGCCAACAGCATCTGGATGTCTCCTGAAAAAACATGTCCATCCATACCCAAACAGCGTCCTGCTTCCACATTTTCTTGGTTATCGTCTATGAAAAAGCATTCCTCTGGCTTTAGGTGATATGTATCAAATAAGATACGGTATATCTTTTCATCCGGCTTGAGCACATGAAAAAACGCTGAAACGATAGCACCATCAAAGTACTTCATCGCTTCAAATGAATCTTTGTACTGCGCGAAACGGACGCTGGTATTGGACAGCAGGTACATATGATAACCGTTTGCTTTCAGTTTTTTCACCACCTCCAGCATATAAAGGTCCTGTGTCATATACTCATGCCAATGCGCAATAATCTCATCCAATAGAAGATGCAATCTTTGCGGCAAACGCTCCTTGCACTTTGCTACGGCCTCATCGTAGGTCATATCCCCTTTGTCCAAAAGACGCCATTCGTCTTTACCAAACATCTCATTTTGGATTAACAGCGCATCCTCCCCCTGTACATAAGGCTCAATGCAGCGCATGGGCGTATAATCCCTCAGTACATTTCCCATATCGAAAATGATATTCTTAATCATATATGCCTCCTATATAAACATGCTGCCATTTTACACCAGCATATTACAATTAGCAATCTTTTAAGCTGTGTATGCAGCCAAACAAAAACCTGTTAAACACTTGATTGACAATTAACTGGGTTTGGGTATACTCAGTTTGGACAACCTATAATCGGAGGAAGCCTCATGCATTTGTTTGATGTAATCGGTCCGGTAATGATTGGACCTTCAAGCTCTCATACAGCAGGTGCTGCACGGATCGGCCGTGTGGTCAGAAAGCTACTTGGTGCGCAACCTGTACAGGCAGATATTGGGTTTCATGGCTCTTTTGCAAAAACATACGAAGGCCACGGCACGGATCGGGCGGTAGCCGGCGGGCTGATGGATTTTGATGTGGATGATCCCCGTCTGCGTAACAGCCTTACCCTAGCCAGGGAAGCCGGGCTAATTCTCCGCTTCTCATCCGTTAATCTGCGTGGTGTCCATCCCAACACAATTGTGATCGACGCAAGATCGGCAGATGGGCGGCGCATTAACATACAAGCCGCTTCCATTGGCGGAGGAAGCATAAGAATACAATCCATGAACGGGCTGGAGGTCGGATTTTCCGGAACAGAAAACACCATTGTCATTCAGCACCACGATGCACCTGGCGTTATCGCTAGAGTCAGCGGCTTGCTTGCAAGCCAGAGCATGAACATTGCCACCATGCGGGTATTCCGTAAGAAGGCAGGTGCTGAGGCCATTATGGTACTTGAGACTGACGGTAGGCCTGAAACTGGGATGCTGGATCAACTGAGGGCTTTACCTGAAATCGATTCGATCGCCTTTTTAGAAAAGAGAGGATAATATATGGAATATACCATGACAGAGTTGATACAGGCCTCCCAAGGCTCTACCATTGCGCAAGCTGTAAAAGTGGAGCAGGCGCTGGAGGATGGGATAACAATTGAGGAACTTTCCAACCGTATGATTCAACAGCTTGCTACCATGCGCGAATCTGTTCAGGAAGGTCTGAATCCCGACCTACGCTCCGTATCTGGCATGGCAGGAGGACAGGCTGCTAAGCTTAACACCCGATCTAGTCTTGGAAGCAGTTTGTGTGGGAATATTGCAGGAAAAGCTATATCCTATGCGTTGGCTGTTGCAGAGTGCAATGCCTGCATGGGAAAAATCGTGGCTGCCCCTACCGCCGGTGCCTGCGGTATACTGCCTGGTGCCCTGCTTGCCGTTCAAGAAGAAAAAGGGCTTGCCGACGAAGTCATAGCCGATGCACTTTTTACTGCAGCTGCCATTGGCAGGGTCATCGCCATGACAGCCACCATATCCGGAGCTGAAGGAGGCTGCCAGGCCGAAAGCGGAAGTGCAGCAGCCATGACCGCAGCTGCATTGGTGGAGTTGATGGGTGGCACACCGCTGATGGCTATCGATGCATGCTCCTTTGCCATCATGAACAGCATGGGGCTGGTTTGCGATCCTGTAGGCGGCCTAGTGGAAGTCCCTTGCGTATACCGCAATGTTGGCGGTGTTGCCAACGCCTTTACAGCCGCTGAGATGGCGCTTGCCGGTATTACCTGCCCTATCCCGCCGGACGAAGTGATTATCGCCATGAAAGAAGTGGGCGATTCGATCCCCTCTGCTTTAAAAGAAACTGGTGAAGGCGGCTGTGCCTCCTGCCCATCCATGCGGGCCAGATTTAAAAGCAACAGCTGTATTTAAATTTGATAATTACTATCTAAGCAATAGTATATATAAAAAACGCGGGAGCCATTTGGCCACCCCCGCGATGTTTTATGCACTTGCGATTACACTGCCAGCAATACCAGATAAGCGATTTTTAGTAGTTTTCTGCCCTCACATGGAAGAATGCCTGCGGATGAGCGCATACGGGGCACATTTGAGGGGCTTTTTTGCCAATAACCAAATGGCCGCAATTGGCGCACTGCCAAATGGCGTCGCCGTCCTTGGAGAAGACCAGACCGCCTTCCACATTGGCCAGCAGCTTCAGATAACGCTCTTCATGGGACTTTTCAATCTTGGCAACCTGTTCAAACAGGAAAGCAATCTTGTCAAAGCCCTCTTCCTTAGCTTCCTTGGCAAAGCTTGAGTACATATCGGTCCACTCATAATGTTCGCCAGCTGCTGCGTCCGTAAGGTTCTCAGCAGTACCAGGAATATCATCACCATGAAGCAGCTTGAACCAGATTTTAGCATGTTCTTTCTCGTTGTCGGCGGTCTCCAGGAAAAGGGATGCGATCTGCTCGTAACCTTCCTTCTTCGCCTTGGAAGCATAGTAGGTGTACTTATTGCGAGCTTGGGATTCACCGGCAAAGGCTGCCATCAGGTTAGCTTCCGTCTTGGTACCTTTCAACTCTTTCATAAACCGAGTCTCCTCCTCAAATAAATATATTTCAAGGGTTGCCCCTATGAAATGCGCCACTAATCATCATTGACTGCTTTTTTTTCGTGGCAGGATGCACACATTCCCCGAAACAGCACTTCCCGCCCCTCAACATAAAAGCCCAAGTCATGAAGCGAAGATCCCATACAGTTCATACAATCTTCATCCGTTACATCCAACACATTACCGCATACTCTGCATTGGGCGTGATAATGGTTTTGCATTACCCCATCGAAACGGACCGCAGCATCCAAAAGTTGAACACGTCGAATCTTCCCCATATCAGCTAGCAGGTTTAAGTTTCTGTATACCGTAGCTTTGCTGACATTAGGATGCTCTTTCGTAATCATTCCATACACATCATCAGCTGTTGGATGATGCAGTTTATATACTGTTTCCAGTACAAGATGGCGCTGAACTGTGCTGCGTGTATTCATTAGGATCATCCTTATCGAGAATATTTCTCGATTAATATATTATGTCAATAATCTTTTCTTGTCAATAGTTTCAACCCACAATAATATCAAATAACTTTTCCCAGCCACTGACGAAGACTGGATTTTCTTTCGCCATTATAACCCTGAACAGCATCAGCACTTAGCAAAGCATTCACAATAGCTTCTTCACAACATTCTGCAGCAGCATGAAAAGGAATATCCAACAGATCCTCACGCATGATCCGCTGCGTTAACTCATATTTTTCTTCAAGATGGCTAAATCGGTTTGCGGTTGAAAAACCAACAACGATTTCACCACTGCCATGGCCCATGATCGAACCTAATCGAGCCATACCAAGACCAGCTCTTTTGATAACCCTGCCCAACTGACGGCTGCAAAGCGGTAAATCTGTTGCCAATATTACAATGATGGAGCCCAGGTCTGCCTTGGTTCCCCAGTCTTTAGGTACCTGTTTGCCGATTGGCTTTCCGCAAATGGTCAAATCCTCAGTTCGACCATAGTTCGCCTGTACCAGTATACCGAGTGTATATACCTTGCCATCCAAAGGAATCAACCTTGAAGCTGAGCCGATTCCTCCCTTAAATCCGTAACATGCCATGCCTTTTCCGCCGCCGATATCGCCTTCCTCAAAATCGAAACAGGCGCTTTTGAGTGCATATTCCACATGCTGTGCATGGACTGCCCGCTCCCGTATGTCATTGAGCCCTGCATCATTGCACTCGCAGACAACCGGATTGACAGACCGCACCGCAAATCCCTCTGCATTGCACTGATCAATGGTATACTGAACCAATGCATCGTGAACCAAACCGACATTCAACGTATTGGTCAGTGCAATAGGTGTTTCCAGAGTACCCAGTTCCTGCACCTGCACCAAGCCAAGCGATTTGCCAAAACCATTTAATACATATGCGCTTGCTGTTACCTTATTCAAAAAAATATTGTCTTCAACTGGATTGATAACGGTAACGCCGGTTTTATGACGTTCTGTATCAATGGTGAAATGCCCAACCTTAACACCTGGGACATCTGAAATCTTATTTATTTTACCTGGCTCCATGCTTCCAATAATCCATCCCATATCCCTGGCTTTCACAGGTGAGGCCATGTTCTTTCATCCTTTCTTGATCCTTGTAACCATTCGCTTTGAATCATCGGAATCCTGTTCTGGTTCTGTATTTCCTGTACAAAAAGAGGGGTAAGGAGGATTATAGTATCATTTGTCGAATCTGGAAAAATTCCAAATGATAAATGGAGGGTATTATGGCAAAGCCCAAAATTGGCATTACTGCTCATGTTTCTAAAGATAACAATACCAGCATTACCACCACTTATATGGACGCTGTATATGCCAGCGGCGGATTCCCTTTATTGCTCCCGGTGCTCAGCGATGAGAAACTGTGGGCTGAAGCAGCACAAGAATTGGATGGCTTTTTATTCTCTGGTGGCGTGGATGTTCAACCTCAATTATACGGCGAAGAAATCCAGCTATGCTGCGGCGATATTCTACCCGACCGGGATGTGATGGAACTTAACCTATTAAAAGAAGTGCTAAAAACACAAAAACCCATTCTGGGGATTTGCCGTGGCATACAGCTTTTGAATGTGGGCTTGGGTGGAACACTGTTTCAGGATATTTACGAGCAATCCGCTCAATCATTTCCTCAGCAGCATTATCAAAAGTTGCCCCATCATCATCCAACCCATGATGTTAAGGTTGAACGGAACAGCCTGCTCTACCGCATTGTGAAGACAGAAAGCTTGCCTGTAAATTCACTGCATCACCAAGCCATCAAGGATTGTGCACCTTCACTTACAATCGTAGGCCGCACTGCCTCTGGCATTATTGAAGCGGTGGAAAAAGCTGACCACCCTTTCTTTCTTGGTGTTCAGTGGCATCCTGAGCGTATGTGGTTTGCTAACCAACAGTCAAAACTTTTATTTGATGAATTTGTTTTAGCGTGCGGCGGCAAATCCAACGAATGATAATGTTTATTTAATGTTCTAAATGACTCGGTTTGCAAGTTTAGTGCAGTAAAAATGCATATCATACCTTGACAGTACCTGTGTTGGGTTGTATTCTTACTAATGACAATATATCGTTGGACGGAAGAAACCGAATACGCTCTGTTTGTCAAAAATTGCAGGAGGAGGGCCTACCATGAAACGAATTCTAGCATTCGCCCTGAGTCTGGTTATGCTGTGTTCTACAGCAGTCTTCGCTCAAGCAGAGGAACCTGCAGTGTACCAACTGCTGTACGCATCTGAAGTATCTACGCTGAATTACCTCATCGCTGGTGCTCAATGGGAGCAGACTGTCGGAGCGAACGTTATTGACTCGTTGGTGGAATACGATGCCTATGGCAGTCTTATTCCAGGCCTTGCCCTTACTTGGGATACTTCTTCAGATGGCCTTACATGGACTTTCCACCTGCGTAAGGGCGTGAAATGGTATGACTACCAAGGCACAGAAGTAGCTGAACTGACCGCCAATGACTTTGTAGCCGCCGCCAAATATGTGATGAGTGCTGTAAACGCAAGCCCCGTCTTTGGCCAGATGCAGGTCATTAAAAACGCCGATGAGTATTATAACGGAACTGTCACTGACTTTGCCGAAGTTGGCGTAAAAGCGCTGGATGATTACACGCTGGAATATACCCTTGTAAAGCCCGTACCCTATTTCCTTAGCATGCTGACCTATGTATGCTACCTGCCCGCCTATGGCCCGCAGCTTGAGGAACTGGGTGTAGACTTTGGCACCTCCAACGACAAAATGTACTACTGCGGTGCTTTCATTCTCTCAGAGTTTGAGCCCCAGACAAAGCATGTATATGTAAAGAACACAAACAACTGGGATGCTTCTAACGTATTTATTGACCGCATCGAGCGGATCTATAACGCCGAGGCAGCAACACTTGCTTCCACCATGGCGCTGCGTGACGAAGTGGATTATGCCCTGATCAGCAATGACATCATTGATGATTGGAAAGCTAACAATCCCCAGTACATCACCCTCAACCGCTCAGTACCTGACTATTCCTACTTCTATGCCTTTAACTTTGATCCCAAATACCCCGAAGAGTACGGCCCTGCAAACTGGCTCTTGGCTGTGAACAATGCCAACTTCCGTCATTCCATTATGAGTGCCTTTGACAGGGTCTACAGCATGGCCGCCATTTCTCCCGATGAAACTGCATCCATCCTGCAGGATACCATCACCCCCAAAGCATTCACCAATGCAGACGGTAAGGATTTCACCACCTTCCCTGCCTTTGACAATGTGAAAGACAACTTCTTCAACGCTGACAAGGCGCTGGAATACAAAGCCAAAGCAATAGAAGAGCTGACCGCTGCCGGTGCTACCTTCCCGGTTAAGATGCTGCTGACCTACCGTAGTGACGACAAGAACTGGGAAAGCGAGTACATTCTGCTTAAGCAACAGCTGGAAGGCCTACTGGGTGCAGACTATGTTGAGTGCGTTCTTTACGCCGGTCCTACCGAATCCTTCCTGGCCAGCACCAGACGCGCAGGCGTGTATTCCTTCATGCGTTGCAACTGGGGTGCCGACTATCAGGATCCGGAGACCTGGACCGATCCTTTCGTTATCAAAAAGGATGATGCTGGCACCATCGTTGGTAACAGCTATAACAAGATGGACTTGATGCTAAACAGCGATTTTGCTGAGACAAAAACAACGCTGGAAGCATATTATGCCGCCGTGGAAGAAGCCAAGGCTGAAGTCAGCGATATCACTGCCCGCTATGAAAAGTTTGCCAAAGCAGAGGCCATCTTGATAGAAAACGCCCTGGTCGTTCCTTACTTCATCTATCCGCCGGAACATCAGGTAACCAAGTTGAACCTATACGAAGGCCAATTTGCTTCCTTTGGTATCTCCTCCCTTCGTTACAAAGGACAGAAGCTCTACGATCATTTCATCACCCCGGAAGAAGATGCAGCCAACCGTCAGGCCTGGCTGGATGCCGTGTCCAAGTAACTATTTATCAACCGAAATACAACAGCGGGAGGAACTCCTGTAACAGGGGTTCCTCCCCGTCGTACGAAATGGAATAAAACACACTCCATGTTAAAAGGGGATGGAAAGCATGGCACAATACCTGGGAAAGCGGCTTCTGCGTTCCCTACTTACCCTACTTTTGATACTTACAATTACATTCATCCTTGTAAGAATGATGCCGATAGAAGGCTATTTTTCAAATTATGATAAGATGTCTCAAGATCAAATTGCCAATGGATTAAAGCAGCTGGGCCTTGATCAGCCCCTGCATGTTCAGCTTTATAACTTTTTCAAGAATCTGATCACCCACTTTGACCTTGGCATATCTAAGGTCTATCGCAACAACGTTCCTGTTGCCGAGATTCTGGCACCCAAAATTCCTATATCCATTCAGCTGGGCGGTTTATCCATCCTGTTTTCCATGTTGGTAGGTCTTCCTATGGGCGCTTTAATGGCTAAGTATAAAGGCAAACTATTTGACCATATAGGAACAGGCTTTATTGTGCTGATTCAAGCGGTTCCTGCAGCAGTATACTATTTGTTTATACAGCTGTATGGCACTGAACTTTTCCATATAAAATTGTTATTTGATCCAGATAAAGCAATTTCTTGGGTTCTACCCGTCTTCTCCATGTCCCTTGGAAACATCGCCTATTACGCCATGTGGCTACGCCGCTATATGGTGGATGAAAGCCGTAAGGATTATGTTATGCTAGCCAAGATCAAAGGCGTACCCAGCAACAAGATCATGTTCCGTCACATTTTCCGCAACGCCTTTGTACCCATGGCACAATACCTGCCTACCTCTTTCTTGAATACGGTCATCGGCTCTATTTATATTGAATCCCTATATTCTATCCCTGGCATGGGCGGCCTTTTGGTAAATGTTATCAAAAAGCAGGATAATTCCATGGTCCAGGGAATCGTACTTTTATATGCTTGTGTCGGAATTATCGGTTTGATACTGGGTGATATACTCATGGTCATGCTGGATCCCCGGATCAGCTTTGCCAAGAAGGGGGGCAGTCGCTGATGTCTATCGTGAAAAACCCAAAGATCACTGTGCTTGAGGAGAATATCAGCCAACACCTGTCCACTAACCTGACTGATGATGAACTTTTTTCTTTTGCTGAATTTAACCAAGAAGAAACTGAGCGTACCGGCATCAGCCAATATTCCTACTGGCGGTCCACCTTTCAGGCCTTTTACAAAAACAAGGTTGCCATGGGCCTATTGCTGGTAGTGGGTATCATTCTGCTTTTTACATTTATTCAACCCATACTTCCCGGACAGCACGATCCCTTTTTGGTAAACAATAACCCTGAGACAAAGCTCCCCTTTAAGAACCAGCAACCCAGCAGCACCTTTTGGCTTGGCACCAATGCCATCGGTCAAGACCTCTGGGCCAGGCTGTGGGCCGGTACCCGAACTTCGCTTTTTATCGGCATTAGCGTAGCCATCATAGAAGCGCTGCTTGGCATTATCATGGGGGTTCTGTGGGGCTACCTTCGCAAGCTTGATTTTGTATTCACCGAAATCTATAACGTGCTTGACAATATCCCCACCACCATTGTTTTGATTTTGATGTCGCTGATCATGCGGCCGGGGATCTCTACCATCATCCTGGCCTTGTCCATCACTGGCTGGATCGGCATGGCACGCTTTGTGCGCAACCAGATACTGATCATCAGGGATCGTGACTACAACGTTGTATCACGCTGTCTTGGCACCAGCACACCAAGGATTATTTTGCGAAATCTTCTGCCCTATTTGGTATCAGTAATTATGCTGCGCGTTGCCCTGTCCATACCGGGCGCCATCGGCAGTGAAGTTTTCATTACCTACATAGGCCTTGGCGTACCTGCCACTGTACCCAGCCTGGGTAATTTGATCAATGTGGGCCGCAGTTTGATGATGAGCCCCAACCTTCGGTACCAACTTATCTACCCCACCATCATACTCTCCATCGTCACCATCTCCTTTTATGTCATCGGAAATGCATTTTCCGATGCCGCTGACCCTAAAAACCATCTGTAATGAAAGGAGGAGCAAGCTATGGAAATCACAAAGCCCATTCTTTCCGTCCGTGATCTGAACATCAAGTTCAGCCTTCGGGGCCGAATCCTCCATGCAATCCGAAGTGTTACCCTGGATGTTATGGAAGGTGAAAGCCTTGCCATTGTCGGGGAATCCGGCAGCGGAAAATCAGTGCTTACCAAAAACTTTATTGGCCTTCTGGATCCAAACGGCAAGATCAGCGGCGGCAGCATTCGCTATTATGGCATGGAAATGCCAGCAGGCAATTCAGCTCCCTTGTTTGCTGACGATGGAGATGGACGCATGTATGCCGAGCTTGTCCATTTCAAGAAAGAAAAGGACTGGCTAAAGGTTAGGGGCCGGGAAATCTGTATGATTCCTCAGGATCCCATGACTAGTTTGAATCCCTTAAAAAGCGTTGGAGCACAGATTTCTGAAGCATTGCAGCTGCATAGAAACCTTCGTGGTCCCGCTGCCAAGGAAGCTACCATACGCATCCTGCAGGATGTTCGTATCGATAATCCAGAGCGCAGGTATCATCAATTTCCCCACGAGTTCTCTGGCGGCATGCGCCAGCGCATTGTTATAGCCATTGCCATTGCATGCAGACCAAAGATTTTGATTTGCGATGAGCCAACAACCGCGTTGGATGTAACCATCCAAGCTCAAATATTGAACCTGCTTAAAGAGATCAAGGAAAAATACCGCCTGACGGTTATCTTCATTACCCATGACCTGGGTGTTGTTGCCAACATTGCTGACCGTGTTGCTGTGATGTACGGCGGCGATGTGGTAGAGCTCGGGCTTGTCAATG
>JAEYQQ010000182.1 GCA_023409955.1 Bacillota bacterium
TTGAATTGCGTGGCAGGCAAGCCATAAGATGCCTTGGATATGTTCCTTTTTTGAAACATCATACGTAATCCGCCTGGCCCAGGTTTCCTTCGTGCAAAGGGATATTCCATTAACCATTGTTATATTCTCTCCTTTGCATACGCCGCAGCGGATGCAGCCAAAGCGTTCCATTTTCTCTCGTATGACAGGAATCAGCTGCTCTTTATCCTGTGCCAGGCGAACCATGGCCTCATAAGGCGCCGACCACTCAAAGAATATATTGCCTGCACACAGGGTGAATATACATACCGTTTTCCTTTTTTGGGTAATGTGAATCACCCAGCATGGTACACAGTAAGACCAAAACTTACACTTGACCCCCAGCCCCTTTTGCTCAACAAATGGCTTAATCAATGCTATCCAATCGTCTGCATTTTCTCCAATGGTACGCAAAATCTCAGGCCGAAGCGGATCGATTTCCTCCCTGCGTATCCCTTTTTTCAGCAGCACAGAATCATAATCTGCCATGCAAAAAAGATCCGTCTGCATGGCGTAATCTTTTTTATTGTCCACTGGCGGTATATGATGGGCAAAGTACGCAAGTGCCGGCAGTAAATAAGCGCAGTTATCATTGTATATCGTTACTGTGCTGGAAGCTGTATAATCCTTTACTGTCTTACCACCCTTTTCATATTCATAATAGAAACCATAATTTTCAAGCGCATTCAAATGGAATGCTGCAGGCCTTTTAAAATGCTTTCGTATTTGTGCCTTCTCAAGTCTCAAACAGGAAATCTCGCCATTTTGCATAAGCATCCCATGGGCAGCAGCCACAAACAAAAGCAAAACCGTTTCCATCATGCGGTGATAGCTGTCAAGGTCATCTTCCATGTGGTAGGCAGCGGTGTCGGAATAGATGTCCATGAGCAGCTGACGAAAACATTGCAGGCCTTCCAGCAGTTTCTCCCCATCTGGTGTTTGAAGCACTTGCGCTGTCAAATCCATAGAGAAATCACGTACATTCCGGTACCAAAATAATGCGCGCTTTTCAAAAGGTAATGATTGAAACAGCACCAAACCATCTCCTTTTGAAAACTATTTTTTCATGAGCTGCCTGGTACAAATTACCTTTATAATAACAGAGAACCTATCCATTGAACAGCTCTCCCTAAAATAATCAGCATTAAAACCTCCTTCCGCCTCTTCGGGAAACCTCCCAGGCTTTGTTTGAGGCCTCCTCAGCAGGAGGCTGTCAGCGCAGTTGGCTGGAGGCGGTCTCATCGGTGCTATAAATGTTCTACCTTTGCTGATATCAACCATTGACGCCACTGTATATGAAAAAGGCGGCCAAACAGCCGCCTTTTTGCTTATACCATTACCTACCGCAAAGCTGAAGACAAAGATCAAGCAATGCTTCCACGCTGCTAGCCCTGCAATCTGCTTCCTGCCATTCCAAAGGGGAGCCAAAGCCATAAGTAGCTGCAATGGTGTATATGCCATTTTCCCGACCAGCCAGGATGTCTGTTAGCCTGTCGCCAACCATCATCGCCTTTACCGGATTGAATTCCTTGATCATATCGGCTACCAGCTGACCTTTGGTACGGGATGGGTCTCCCCCCTGAATCTTGGTAAAGTACGGCCCGATGCCCCAGTGCTCAATGGATTTATCCAAGTATAACTGCCTGCCGTTGCTGGCAATACAAAGGGTTGCTGCACTGCTCAATACGCTCAGCAACCGCTCCACGCCTTCATACATCCTTTGACAGGATTGCAAAAGCTCCATCTGTTTTTCGCTCCGAATGCGCAAAAAGTCTGCATGCAGATTTTCTGGTACACCAAGCAGATGCACCGCTTCCTCAAAGGTGGGGCCATTGCACTTTTCAAGCTCCGCCTGATCCGGAACCGTCAGGTTTAAAGCAATAAAGGACTCTTCCAGCTCTCGCACACAAAGACCCATGCTGTCAACCAAGGTGCCATCAAAATCAAATATGATCATGGGCAGCCCGCAGGGCATTGCTGCACTTGGGGCCGACATGAAAAAGGGCCTGCATCCTTGCACGGTGTTCACCTATCTTTTGTTGATCTTATTGGTACCCATATAAGGCACAAGTACGTCAGGTATCGTTACTGTTCCATCTTCATTTTGGAAGTTTTCCAGTATAGCGGCCACCGTTCGGCCAACTGCCACGCCGCTGCCGTTTAGGGTATGAGCAAACTGCGGCTTATCTTTGGCGCTTTCCCGATAGCGTATGCCTGCCCGACGAGCCTGGAACTCCTCGCAATTGGAGCAGCTGGATATCTCCACATACCGGTTGTAGCTGGGCATCCACACCTCGATGTCATAGGTCTTGGCGGCAGAAAAGCCCATATCACCAGTACATAGGCAAACAACCCGGTGAGGCAGGCCCAGCAGTTCCAGTACCTTTTCTGCCTGCTGTGTCATGCTTTCCAGCTCATCATAGCTCTGCTCGGGCTTGGTGATCTTCACCATTTCCACCTTGTTGAACTGATGCTGACGGATCAGGCCCCTGGTATCCCGGCCAGCACTGCCTGCCTCAGCCCTGAAACAGCTTGAGTAGGCGCAATGGCGAATGGGTAATTGACTGCCGTCCAGTATCATATCCCTGTACATATTGGTGACGGGCACCTCTGCTGTGGGGATCAAGAAGGTATCCTGGTCCACCTTGTAGGCGTCCTCTTCAAACTTGGGCAGCTGACCAGTGCCTGTCATGCTGGCACGGTTTACCATATAAGGGGGATAGACTTCATCATACCCCGAGTCCACATGGGTGTTCAAAAAATAGTTGATGATGGCCCGCTCCAGTCTGGCCCCCAGCCCCCGGTAAAAGGTGAACCGTGCTCCGGATACCTTGGCGGCGGTGTCAAAGTCCAGAATGCCAAGATCGGTGCCGATGTCCCAATGGGGCTTGGGCTCCCAAGGGAAGACCCTGGGGGTTCCCCAGCGGCGCTGTTCCACATTCTCTTTTTCATCTCGTCCCACAGGCACGGTATCAGCTGGGATGTTGGGAACGGTAAGCAGAAATTGCTCCATTTCCTCATCCAGCACCTTTACCTGTTCATCCAAAACTGCGATTTCCTCGCCCACCTTTTTCATCTCGTCCATCATGGGCTGGGCATCGCCGCCGCTGCGTTTGACGGCAGCAATTTCCTTGCTTGCTTCGTTTCGGCGGTTTTTCAAAGCTTCAGATTGGGCCATCAGCGCTCTGCGTTTTTCATCGGCCTGCAAAAAGTTATCCACGGGAATGTTCTTGCCCCGTTTTGCAAGGGCGTCGGTGAGAATCTGCGGATTTTGCCTAATCTTTCTAAGGTCCAGCATAAGTTTCCCTCCCTGCGGCCAAGCCGCGTCGTATCGCCGGATGTACGGGGGTATTCCGGCTGAATAAAAAAACCGCCCCTTACGGTGTTGCCACCGAAAGGGACGGACGAATCCGCGTTGCCACCCCGATTGGATGCAAAAAATCGCATCCCACTCGCAGCGCTGTATGGGGCGCTCCCCGCGGCCGTTCGCCGCCGGCTCCCGGATGGACAACCTGCCTATGTACCGCCTTTCACCAAACAGCGGCTCTCTAAAATCATACGGCGAGTATGGTCCGTTCATAGCCAAATGGAATTGGCCTTATTATAGGCAATTTCTAAAAAAATTGCAAGGAAATTTTTATTTTACGGGTTATGGTGCTGCAATGCATTTTCCAGCGCAGCCCTGGTTTCCATATCCACAATGCCGGTGGCCGTTATACCGGAATCCTTTTGAAACTGCTTTACGGCATTTTTCAATGCCAGGGTAAAATACCCTTCCCGCTTTTCCTCCATCTGATAGTATGACAAACGAATCAAGTCCTCTTGCAGCAATTTCACATCATCATTTTGATTGTACAGCCGTAAATTGGCATGCGCCTTTTTCACCGGTGTTCCAAAACCATAAATGCCATTTTTATCAATGGGGTATACCGCTCGCTGCACCCGGTCGGGGTTGTTGCCCTCAATCACATGAATGAGAATCTTACCGTTTTTATCACGGCTGACGCCTTCCACCAAAGCCACATGATCAGTGCCAAGCTTGCGGCTTTGGTAGTAAATCCACATATAGTCGCCGGGAGAAGGTATATATTCATTTGCTTTAAGGTAGCTGTCGCTGCCGATGAGCCATTGCTTTTCCCGGGTGGGCAGCTTGCCGTCGTCTGATATAAACCGCCCCTTTTCTATAAAGAAGGGGGCACCTTCCTTGGAGGCGCCATACCAAGGGAACACATTGTTCATCAGCTTAGTTTGATAGCGCTGGTCCACCTGATCCACGCACCAGGTTAAAAACTCCGCGCACCAAGCCGCCCTGCCGCCAGAAAACCAAGCCCCATACTTGCTTTCATCCGGCAGCGGACCTTCCACATACCCGATCTCCTCCTGGGCCACCTTCAGTACCAACAGCTCCGGCGGGGAGTTTTCATCAATGTACGTAAGGTCGGGCGGCGTCCAGACATCGGTAGCAATGATTTCATCCATGCTTTGGGCAGCAGCACCTAAGCAAAAGCAGCATGCTGCAATAATCAGCGCCAAAAATCTCATTCCAAAAGCCCGCCCCTTATTACGTTGATTCATTTATTTTCCAGTTTTGTTGTATCATGAAAGCTGGTTACCGTCAAGGAAAACACAAAAGAGCAAAGCATTT
>JAEYQQ010000197.1 GCA_023409955.1 Bacillota bacterium
TATCTTGTCATGTGTATAAAAGCCACACCATTATTTGCTGAATACACCTCAAGATCGCCAAACAGCCCAAAAGGTTTTTAACAGTCCTGCCGCATCCTGAAAACAGGGTGCGGTTTTTGTTTGCATAAATTGGTACACTCAGCTAATAGTACTCACCCATGATGCATGGGATATCTACTGCTGCTTGAAAGTGCGCATACCCTCTACCATCATGCCAGCGAACAAGCACTTGTTTCTGCTGATGCCATTGCCCGATACCGGGCAATCGCACCTTATATCACATTTGGCGAACAATCCGTTTTTCTCGATCATGGCAACAGCCTTACGTGCTGGATGCTGCCAACCGGTATCTGGAGGGGCTGCAATCCCTGGACCTAATGATATCCGCCATGAATCAGACATCCAAAATAGCCTATCAAGAAAAGTGACATACAGTCGCTATGTTCACTCCCCGGCCGCAGCAGCAAAGGGCAGAAAAAAAGAAATATTTCGCCTATCCGTTTCATTCTTACCCTATTTGGGTTACATATACATCGTACTGACACAGAGAAGCATTTTCAGCGTATAATGTCAGTTCCCCCGGCAGTCCGTGTGCACAAGGTCTTGCTTGGTTGCCAAAAATACTGCTTCGCACCTTCAATAACCATTATCTTTTGATATTTTTATTTCTCTATGTGGTTCCGCAGTACGCCCAAGCTGAACAATGTTCACCCATCTTAAGGAGGAGCTCTCACTGAATACAAACATTACATCCCGGCAGGACATACTCAATACAGCCCGGAGCCTTGCAAGGGATATGTCCTTGTCTTTAATCGGCATTCGACAGGTAGCGGATGCCTGCGATATCTCTGTGGGTACGGTGTACAATTACTTTCCCTCCAAGGCAGACCTGCTGGCAGCACTGACAGAGGATATCTGGCGCACGGCCTTTGACGGCCACTTGGATGATGCTTACAATTTGGGCTTTGTGGATTATGTATCCTGGCTGTTTCAACGTGCCCGCAGCGCCACCTCCGGATTCCCCTCTTTTTTAAGCCGACATCCCCTCCATTTCCGCTCCATGGAAAAAAAAGAGGGCCGGGCTGTCATGGAAAACATGTTCCAGTATCTCAAATCTGGCATGCGGGCATCGCTGGATCGGGACAAGAATGCAGCAATCACCTCCCTCTACCCCAATATCAACCCGGATGAACTGGTGGAATTTTCATTTATCAATCTCTTTTCCTTGCTGGCTTCCGGCAGCGACAATTGCGATACGCTGCTGAAGGTGCTCCAACTGATTCTCTATCAATGAAGCAAAAAACCCGCCAGAGGCTCCCCCGCCTTGCCATAAAGCCGCCGGCATGGTATACTGCTGACAATCAAATAGGAAACACAATTATTCAGCCACCGGGTTGGTAATTCGTGCCTGAACACATTCCGTTAGGTCTTGGAAGGAATGTTGCTCGGGCATTTTTTATTGGAGGGATATTTTAATGGGCACTCTGAAAAGCTTTTTCAAGTACGTGAGTCTGAACATCCTGGGTATGGCGGCCCTATCCTGCTACATTCTGGCCGATACCTTTTTTATCGCAAAGGCCCTGGGGGCAAACGGGCTGGCGGCACTGAACCTATCCATCTCCGTATTCAGCATGATCAGTGCGGTGGGGCTGATGCTGGGCATCGGCGGCGGTACAAAATTCGCCATTCTAAGGTCACAATCCCCTAATCAAAAGGATAGTAGCATTTTTACCAGCATTACTTCTCTTGGCATGCTGCTGGGCCTTGGATCAATGGCTGCCGGGATATTCTTTTCAAAGCCCCTTGCCAAAGCCCTGGGTGCAGATGCTTATACGCTGCCGCTGACAGCGGTTTACCTCCAGGTGATTCTTTGCTTTGCTCCCTTTTTCATTTTCAATAACATCCTGCTGGCCTTTGTCCGCAACGACGGCAGCCCCAAGCTGTGCATGACGGCCATGATTACCGGCAGCCTGTGCAATGTGGTGCTGGATTATGTTTTTATGTTCCCTTTGCAAATGGGCATGTTTGGTGCGGCCTTTGCCACAGGCCTTGCACCTGTGATCAGCCTTGGCATACTCTCCCTCCACTTTATCAAAAAGAAAAACAGCTTTGGCCTAAACAGAAAAAAGATCCATATCAAGCTGGCCCTGTCCGCCCTGCCCCTTGGCATAACTTCCTTCATAGCGGAGCTTTCCTCCGGGATTGTCCTGGTCATTTTCAACCTGCAGCTGCTGCGCATTAGCGGCAATGTGGGCGTGGCCGCCTATGGCATTATCGCAAACATCGCTTTGGTATGTGTTGCTGTATTCACAGGCATTGCTCAAGGCATACAACCACTGATCAGCCATGCTTATGGCGCAGGGGACAAGCCTTCTCTATTCAAAGTAAAACGGTATGCACTCCTGCTGTCCCTGGCCCTGGCGCTGCTGTTTTATGTAACCGGCACGCTCTTTTCCGATGGTATAGTTCACGTATTCAACAGCGAAGGAAACCTGGAACTTGCAGCCATTGCCGAGCATGGCATTGCCATATACTTTCTGGGCTTTATGTTTCTGGGTATCAACATGACATCTGCGGCCTTTTATAGTGCCGCCGCCAAGCCTGCCATCGGCATATGGACTGCCCTTATACGGGGTTGTCTGGCCATATTGCCCCTATCCCTTATCCTACCCCGGTTCCTTGGAATTGACGGAGTCTGGCTGGCTTTTGTGCTGTCAGAGGTTTTCGCTTGCCTATATCTGGTAGGCGCCGCTTTCATGCAGCGCAAAAAGAGCAAGCTCTCCGCCGAGCTTCTAGTTGACAGCTCCTTTATCTAAATGGCATTCTTAACCCCAAAGGCCCAGAGCGACCAGTAAGCCCTGGCGGTGTCTTGAAAACCAATACCATCGCCTGGCAGGTAAGGTACAGCATGTAAAAATCTATCTGTATAAAAAAGCCGCTTTGGAAATTAAATCCAAAGCGGTTTTCACAAACCCTTGCAAAGCACCCTGCATTACTCCCTTATTTTCTCCACACTGACCACGCCGCCATGCCTGTCATAATAGGTAACGGTGCCATTCTCAAAATCAGTAACCCACCGCTCCACCCCGCTCATTCCAGCCTCCCGGCAAAAGGTCAGGTAATCTGTGACCCCGTTTTGATGGTCCTTCCATATCAGTTTGAACACCCTTTGGGATGGCAAAGCTGCTGCAACAATATCCGAAGGGCCGTGGATCCAGGATAAACGGCCGCCATCCTTGCCCTTAAAGGTCCAGGAGCCATCCGTCAGGGAGACTTCATGGCTTTTAACCTCCATGGCCAAAAGCTCCTTGACATACTTTTGAAAGTCTGCGCCATTTTTCACCTTTTTGTGGGCGGCTTCTATCTGCTCTTTGCTATACATGGGCATTTCCTCAATCCTGTTTAATACAAAATAGCACAAAATATACGTATATAGATAATACCCTCAAATACAATGTCTGAATCGCTCCCCGTCATCCGTTGACATATAATGATTGTTGTGGTATAAATTTGAAAATAATGTACATTTGCAGATGTTTGGGAGGATGAATGCATTGAAGAAAAGATATAGTGCGAATCCTTTGAATACGGTCTCCTTCCGGCTTGTGGCATCCGCATTTCTGTTTCTGGTGCTGGCCCTGCTGGCAGCCTGGCAAATGACGCAGCCAGGGCAGGACAAAGCCCAGGCCGTCATGGCAGGTGCACCTACCGAGGAACCTTCCCAGCAGGCAGCGAATAAAGCCTCGGCACCAAACAGCATTATTCCCGGGGACAGCCTGGTGTTTCTAAAAAATTTGCCCGAAAAAACCAGCGGCATCATCATTTCAGCGCCAGGCAGCCGTGTAACGGTGCTTGATCAGGCAGGCCTCTGGTCCTATGTCTCCTATACAGATGATGCCGGCATCACTTATGAGGGCTTTGTACAGACCGGCGGTACATATGGCGTAGGCATCGCCCATAAGGGGATGACAGCCACCATTAATGAAGGCTGGTTTAAGCTGTATGCTGCTCCCGCTTATCAAAAGGAAATCACAACCTTGTCCCAAGGATCAACCGTCAATGTACTGGAGTTTGGCATCCATTGGAGCTATATTACCTATAATGGCTATGCAGGCTATGCCGATAGCGACAGTCTGCGCCTTATAAACCCGCCAGTTGTGCAAAGCCCGGACATCCATGCATCCGACCGGGCACTCACCCGTATAGCACCCGACTATACCGGCATGGTATTAATGGATGAAAGCGCAGCGATACAGCACGCCCTAAAGGCCCTGATGAGCAAGTATGGTTATGAAAGCGGCTTTGAAAATGCGTACACCATCAGCATAAAGTATGAGCCCCTCAGTGAAGGTACCTTCAACCATATTCTACGTCCATTTTTCCAGGTAGCCCTATACCAAGGTAGCCATATGGTAAACAGTGTATATATTAATGCCTATACCGGCGTCATCTACGGCATTACATCAGAAGACGACGGTGCCAATGGATAAAACTCCCCATCATTGACTACCACTGATTTGAGTTAGCAAAAAGCGCCTGCGGTGGGGTCATGCCGCAAGCGCTTTTTGATTAAATATTAAATATTAAGTATTAACAGGGTTGCGGGATATATGTTCAAACCATTATTTCCGCGCTCCTTGCCTAATAATTATACAGTTCATGTGCTGGTGCTGCTGGCACCCCCCATAGGCTCCTTTTATGATTTCCGCAGTCCATGGTATCAACAAGGACTATGGCATTTCTTCATAAAAGCAGCGCTATCCCTCCGAAAACACATGGAATGCACTCTTATAAGGCGTATCTATTATAACACAATTGACTGAAAACGAAACACCGTATTCGATAATTGATACACCTATGAAGAAATTTGTTAAGAAGTGCACAAAAGGGTTATGCATATTCTACGCAGAACTTCTGCATACACCTTATACCATTTTCGTACCAGGGAGGCACCCTATATGGCCAATATCCTCGATTATCTGACTTGGCGGGGGGATGTCCCCTTTTACGGCGTCCCCTTTTGTGATGTGGATAACCTGATCCTGTCTCAATTTGCCTATATCCTGCTGGAAAATGCCATTCAGGGTGATGAACCCATCAGCATAAAGGAGATTGGCGACGCCCTGGCCGATCAACCGGATGCCTTTTTTTACATCGAACGAGACAGCAACCGTGCACTGCTTCGGCTGATGGCACAAGGCCAGCGATTTTGCCAAGCAAAGGTTCACCTGTACCGGCACGAGATTGATCAGGAAAAAGAAAAGCAGTTTGCCGCCGTAACACTTTTACTCAGTGACGGCACGGCCTTTGTTGCCTTTCGGGGCACAGACAATACCCTGGTAGGCTGGAAGGAGGATTTCAACCTGTCCTTTGCCTGTCCGGTGCCCGCACAGGTATCCGCCGTAGACTACTTGAAAATGGCGGCAGACCGTTTCGATTTGCCCATCAGGGTAGGCGGCCATTCCAAAGGCGGCAACCTGGCGGTATACGCCGCCGCCCATGTTCCCATGCAGGTACAAAACAGGCTGCTGATGGTATACAGCAACGACGGCCCCGGTATGGACGAAGCCACCTTTTTCAGCGAAGGCTATGCCCGCATCGTGCCTAAGCTTCGGTCCATTGTGCCCCAATCCTCGGTGATCGGCATCCTCCTCCAGCATCCTGAGGATTACATGGTGGTCAAAAGCAATGCCTTTGGCATCTTTCAGCACAGCTTGTTTTCCTGGCAGGTGCTGCGGGATGGCTGTGAGGTAATTGAAAACCTGCAGCCCGGCAGCCGGCACCTGGACCAGGTGATGAAAACCTGGCTGGGAGGCCTGAGCACCCAGGAGCGCATGACCATTGTGGATACCATGTTTGCTGTGCTTAGCGCCACAAAAGCATCCACTGTGGAAAACCTGGGGGAAGGCATCTTGCAAAACGCAGGGGTCATGTTAGCCGCCATCCGGAACCTGGATGCAGCTACACGCAAGCGGGTACGCCACATCATGGGCAGTTTTTTCAGTGCCGCAGTCAAACGCAAGGAGCTGAAGGGCCATGAATCCCCGGCTCTGGAACCACCAGCCCAGGCTGCAATGGATAAGCCGGGAGAGAAGTGACAAGCTTCGATGATGGGATACACTGCGGGGAAGGAGCATAAAAGCCGCCCCTTCCCCGTACATATTGATTTTGGTTATGCTATAACAGTTATAGCCGTTCCAGCTCCATGGGCGACAGCTGCGAGATAATGGGCTTGCCGTCCTTGTCCAGCAGCGGCGTCATGCCTCCAGCAGAGCCGCATTCATGAAACAAATAGTTAACTCCCGTCGCCTTGTCCACCCATATCTCCGTGCAGGTCAGGGACCCTTGGGTATACACCTTCACAAAGCGCTTGTCTTTCATCTTCCTATGCACCTCCTTCTTTCCATACATCTTTTCTTCGCCATGGTACAACTCACTCCTTCCGAAGTTGACGCAATACCGCAGCAGCCAGCCTGAAACCCTCCTTTTCCCGTCCGCTTCCTCTCCCATCACCAAGCCACAATTCCTATCAAGCAAATATGAAATAGGTCTTGACAGAACCCGCCCCTCGGATTATCATACTTTTCATACCTTATTGATATGAATTTGTATGGGAGTGTTGGGATATGGACATTGCAACCTGTTGTATTCACGGCAGCCGCAAAAGGTATGATAGTACGGGGGCCGTCAGCATGCCCATCTTCCAGTCTGCCACCTTCGCCCATCCCGGGGTAGGCCAAAGCACAGGCTTTGATTATTCACGGCAGCAAAACCCCACAAGGGAGCATTTGGAGCAAACCCTTTGCGCCTTGGAACATGGGTCAGATGCCTTGGCCTTTTCCTCCGGCATGGCTGCTGCCTCGGCATTGATGGAGCTGTTTTCCCCCGGTGACCACATCATCGCTTCCGATGATTTGTACGGCGGCTCCAACCGCCTGTTTGAGACCATCTCAAAAAAGAATGGCTTAACCTTTTCTTATACCGATACCACCAACATAAGCAACGTGCTAGCGCTGCTCACCAGCCAAACAAAGGCATTGTTTATCGAGACCCCCTCCAACCCCATGATGCTGGTAACAGACATCGCAGCGGCGTCAGACCTCTGCCGTGCCTATGGCCTATTGCTGATTGTGGACAACACCTTTCTGACGCCTTACCTACAAAGGCCACTGACACTGGGGGCAAATATCGTTTTGCACAGCGGCACCAAGTACCTGGCCGGCCACAACGATACCCTGGCAGGCTTTTTGGTGGTAAAAGACCAGGAGCTCTCAAACCGGCTGCGCTTTATCTACAAAACCACTGGGGCCTGCCTTTCCCCCTTTGACAGTTGGCTGACCATACGGGGCATAAAAACCCTGGCAGTACGCATGGAACGCCAGCAGCAAACTGCGCTGGTACTGGCCAACTGGCTCAGCCAGCAGCCCAAGGTGAAGCATGTTTATTATGCAGGCCTTGATACACACCCCCAGCGGGAAATCTCCTTACGCCAGGCCAGGGGCTTTGGGGCTATGCTGTCTTTTCAGGTGGACTCTGCACAAACCGCAAGAAGCATCCTGGAGGGTGTCCGTATCATCCAATACGCCGAAAGCCTGGGAGGTGTGGAATCCCTAATCACCTACCCCATGCTGCAAACCCATGCCGATGTACCACTGGAAGAACGCGAGAAGAAGGGTATCACCGAAAGGCTGCTGCGGTTTTCCATAGGCCTGGAAGACCCGAAGGACCTGATGGAGGACCTTGCCCAAGCCATTTGGGATCAGGGGGAGTGATCTATCGACAAAGTGGCGTTGCCACTTTGCCGAACTTTTCCCTCGTTGCACTGCATCAAGGGCTGTGCCTTTGTGCGGCCGTTTGCTCGGGCAAGGTTGGAATTATTTCAAAATTCTTGCGCAAACCACCGCACATGCCGCTGGTTTGCGATCTGAAATCGGAGGGCATCGGCCCTCCAATGCCTCCTAGGATTGTTGATGGGCTGAGACGCTGCTATGCATGCGTCTTTTTTTCTTTGTATTACGCCATGACCCATGCGCTATATAAAATTCCATAAATTCCAAAATATCTGTTGACAAGTAGATGGCTGCTGCATATACTTCCAATAACCTATTTTTCATATAGGAATTATATTTAGGAGGGTATCCAATGCTGATGGGCATACGTCGCCGATGTTGCCGGTGAATTTCGAGTACAGAAACACCCGGCGGCAGCACAGCACGAAAAGGTGATTGCCGCAAGAAACGAAAAAGTAAGGCAGGAGATCACCATGTCAAAAAAACAGCTTGTCTTGGACGCCTTCGAAAACAAACCGGTGGACAGGGTCCCAGTGGGATTTTGGTTTCACTTTGCGGATGAGAAAGATTTTTTCAGCAGCGATGTCAGCCATGACGTTATTCAAAAAAACCTGGATGGACACAGCAAATTTTATCGGGAGTTTCAACCCGACTTTGTAAAGCTGATGAGCGACGGTTACTTCGGCTATCCAAATGCCGCCATCAAAAACGCCAAATCAGCAGCCGACCTGTATGCGGTAAAACCCATCGGCGCCCATCATCCCTGGATACTAGGCCAGGTGGATCTGGTGAGCCGCCTGACCACCGCCTTTGGCGATGATATCGCAACCTTCTACAACGTTTTTTCCCCGGCCACCTTCTTTCGTTTTATCACCGGTGGCGTCACGGAAAATGGCGATACCATTTTGGCAAACTTTTTGCTGGAGGATGAAAATGCCGTAAAGCACGCCTTGGATGCCATCGCCCAGGACCTGTCTGCTCTTTCCCGTGCGGTTATTGAAACCGGTCATGCCACCGGCATCTATCTGAGCGTTAAGAATGTTCAGGACAGCCGAATCTCAAACGATACCTACCGCCGTATCATCACCCCCAGTGATAAGCAGGTTCTGGCTGCCGCACATGAAGCCAGTGCCTACCACATTTTGCACATCTGCGGCTATGAGGGCAGCCGCAACAACCTGGCGCTGTATGCCGATTATGAGGTGAAGGCCATCAACTGGGCCGTTACCGTGGAAGGCGTCAGCTTAAAGGAAGGCAAAAAGCGTTTTGGCGGCCGCGCCGTCATCGGCGGCTTTGGCAACACAAAAACCTCCCTGTTATATGCAGGGAGCCGGTCTGACATTGAGCAGTATACGGAAGATTTGATTGCAGATGCAGGGAAGCTTGGGGTAATACTGGGCGCCGACTGTACCATCCCTGGCGATATGGATTTGAACCGTCTCAAGTGGGTGCGTGACAAAGCTGCCTTGCTGTAAGCATACAAGCAAGATAATAAGCAAAGGGAGATATCATCATGAAAGCATATCAAAGGCTGGCTGTCCTGGCTCTTGTTCTTGCCCTGATCCTATCCATTGCTGCCGCCCAGGCAGAGGATGTAAAAACCGTATATGCTGCCCACACCCAAACCTACGTCCCTTATGATTATGTCAATGAAAACGGCGAATCAGACGGCTTTGAGGTACAGGTCTTAAAGGCTGTGGATGAGCTTTTGCCAAAGTATCAGTTTGTGTTTGTACCCACCACAGACGATGACCTGCTCATCGGCATCGAGTCCGGCAAGTATAACCTGGGCACCAAGGGGGCTTGGTTTACAGATGAGCGGGCAAAAAAATATATCTTCCCCCAAAACCCTATTGCAGCCAGTATCATCGGCCTGGCCTTCCGCGCGGAAAATGCCCAGCAGATCAAGGATATGGAAACCTTCGCCACATTCAGCGGCAAGCTGGTTCCCATCGCCCCCCAAAACGCTCAGTGGGCCATTGTGGAAGCGTACAACAATGCCCACCCCGACAAGCAGGTGGCCTTGGTGGCCAGCGAATCCTTCAATATTGCGGATGCCTACACCTGGGTACTGGAAGGCCGCTATGATGCATTCTTTGACATTAAGCTATCCTTCCAGAACAACGTATTAAACGACGGCGCACCGTATCATGCTCTGGCTGACAAGCTGGCCTATGTGCCCTACAAAGCCATTCCCACCTGGCCCTTATTTAACAAAAACGATCAGGAGCTGGCGGATGCCTACGATAAAGCACTGGAAGAACTGCAAGCCAGTGGCAAGATCGGCGAGCTTGTGCTGCAGTACTTTGGCGAAGACATCTTCCAGTATATTTTGGAATAACCCTATCCCATTTCGGTACACGGCATGCTGCGAACCGGAATGCTTTGTCAGTTTCCAAATCCCCTGCTGGATTATGCTCACGGAAATGATTTGAAAAGGAGCTTGTCCTATGAAAACCAACAAAAGGGCTGCAACCATGCTGCTGTTGCTCACACTGGTCCTGGCCATCCCAGGTGCTCAGGCCGATGGCGTAAAAACCATTTATGTCGCCCACACCCAAACCTACGTCCCTTATGATTTCGTTAATGAAAAGGGTGAATCCGACGGCTTTGAGGTGCAGGTTTTACAGGCTGTGGATGAACTTTTGCCCCAGTATCAGTTTGAGTTTGTACCTACCACAGACGATGACCTGCTCATTGGCATTGAATCCGGCAAATACAATGTTGGTATAAAGGGTGTATGGTTTACACAGGAGCGGGCAAAGAAGTATCTCTTCCCGAAAAACCATATAGCAGCCAGTATCATCGGCATTGCCATCCGGGCTGAGAACGCCAATGAGATCACGGACATTGACAGCTTTGCAGCTTACAGCGGCAAGCTGGTGCCCATTGCCCCCCAAAGCGCTCAATATGCTGTCGTGGAACAGTACAACGCCGCCCATCCTGACACGCCCATTCTCCTGATCCCCTCTGAAACCTTTATCATCACCGACGCCTACACCTGGGTACTGGAAGGCAGGTATGATGGTTTCTTTGACATCAAGCTTTCCTTCCAGAATAATGTGCTCAAGGAAGACGGCCCCTACTATGGCCTTTCCGAAAAGTTGGCTTATGTGCCCTACAAGGCCATACCTACCTGGCCTTTGTTTAATAAAGACAACCAGGAACTGGCCGATGCGTATGATGCAGCCGTCGCTCAGCTGAGTGCGGAAGGCAAAATAGCAGCGCTTTCGCAGCAGTATTTTGGAGAAGATATTTTCCAGTATATACAACAATAAGCTCGCCAGCCCCCGGCGCCGCTGCTATGCCCTGCGCCGGGGGCTTTGCAAATTCGAAAGGATGCACCATGAGGCCCTTTGATGCAACGAAAATTTTTCAGGTACTGCCAGCCCTGCTCCCTTACCTTTCCGTTACGCTGCTGATGATGCTCGGCACCGTTTTTACAGGCGGCCTGCTGGGTTTTATGCTGGCCAGGGCCAAGCTGTCTAAGCGCCGTTTTTTACGAACGCTGGCCGGCGGTTATACCGCTGCCTTGCGCTGCACCCCTTCGGTGGTTCTGCTGTTTATTGTTTATTACGGCCTGCCTGAGCTGATCATGGGCTTGTTTGGCATCAACATCAACTTCATCGATAAAGGCCTTTTTGTTCTTATCACCTTTGCCCTTTTGTTTGCTGCATCCATGTCGGAAGTCATGCGCTCTGCCTACCTGGCGGTGGACAGAGGCCAGCGGGAGGCGGCGCTGAGCATCGGTATGAGTGAAGCCCAATGCCTTTTCCGTATCACACTGCCCCAGGCGGTTGTTTTTGCCCTGCCCAACTTTTCAAATGCACTCATCAACTTGATGAAGGAAGGCTCCCTGGCCTATACCATCGGCCTGATTGATGTTATGGGCCAAGGCAACCTCATCATATCCCGCAATTATGGCGCTCACGCCCTGGAAACCTATCTTGCCCTGGCCATCATCTACTGGACGCTGACGCTATTGCTCCAGTATACCTTTGGGGCCATAGAGCGCAGGCTCTCCCGGGGGCGCAAAAGCGTAGCTGCTCAGGAGGACGTATGGAACTGAATGCAACGTATATGGTGAACACCTTTTTCCTGGCCTTAACGGGCATTCCTACCACCCTTTTTATGACTGGCGTGGCGCTGCTGATTGGCCTGCCGCTTGGCTTTTTGATGGCGCTTTCAAAAATCCATAACATGGGCATCATCAGGCATTTGGTTTCCTTTTATGTCTCCTTCATCCGGGGCACGCCGGTGGTTTTGCAAATACTGATCATATACAGCCTTGTCCCCAGCCTTTTGAATACGGTGGTCAAAAGCCTGGGCCTGCCCATCCATGTGTTTGATATCAATCCCATTCTGTATGCTTGCATTGTATTTTCCATCAACGCTACAGCAGAGCTGTCAGAGCTTAACCGCGCAGCGCTTTTGACCGTGGATGCGGGACAAATGGAAGCTGCCTTGGCAATTGGCCTTAGCCGTGCCCAGGCCTATATCCGCATCATCATCCCCCAGGCCCTGACAGCAGCCTTGCCCAATTTGTGCAACATCACCATCCAGCTGATCAAAAGCACCTCTCTGGCATTTTTAATGACCGTTAAGGACATTACCGCCATCGCCAAGGTGGAAGCCGCATACGGCTATAACTATATTGAATCGTATATCGTCATCTTTTTTATGTACATTCTGGTCTGCTCCGCCACCCAGCTTCTGTACTCCCTGGCAGAAAAGCGATTCGCCGCTTACAAATCCCTGAAGCAGGCCTGAAAGGAGACAAATAGCCATGCTGGAAATCAAGAACATCTACAAGGCATTTCAAAAGCATCAGGTACTCAAGGGCGTCAGTCTGAAAGTGGACAAGGGGGATGTTACGGTGATCCTGGGCCCCAGCGGTTCGGGCAAAACCACGCTGCTGCGCTGCATCAACTTTCTGGAGCGGGCCGATAAGGGCGAAATATTGTTTGATGATTTAAAGGTCAGCGTAACAACCGCATCCGCCGCCGATATCAGCCGCATCCGCAAGCGCACCGCCTTTGTATTTCAAAACTATAACCTCTTCAGCAACAAAACGGCTTTAGAAAACGTAACAGAGGGCCTGATGATTGCCAGAAAGGTACCCAAGGCCGACGCCATTGCCATTGCAAAGCAGGCCCTTGACAAGGTGGGTCTTACCGACCGGTATGACTACTACCCCATCAAATTATCCGGGGGCCAGCAGCAGCGGGTCGGTATCGCCCGGGCCATTGCAGTCAACCCTGATGTGATTTTGTTTGACGAGCCCACCTCCGCCTTGGATCCGGAGCTCATTGGCGAAGTGCTAGGGGTGATGAAGCGCCTGGCCAGCGAAGGCACCACCATGGTGGTGGTGACCCATGAAATGTCCTTTGCCCAAGACGTGGCCAACCATATTCTCTTTATGGACGGCGGCCTGATTGCAGAGGAGGGACGGCCAAAGGATTTCTTCCGTGCCCCCAAGGAAGAGCGCACCCGGCAATTTCTGCGTAGGATTCTCCCTGATCAGGATTATTCCATTTGACCAAAGCAAACAGCACCGCCTTCATACGTATGAAAACGGTGCTGTTTGATTGTATAGCTACGCTTTGCAGTTATGCCCTGGCACGAACCCGTCCATGCTGTTCTCTTTGCTGGATGCGCATGGGGCGAGGGGCTTTGGGCGGCGGGGTGAACACCTGCATGGGATAGGGGTGCTCATCTTCCACAGGCACCTTGCGGCCTGTCAGCTTTTCGATGGACCGAAGCTTATCCTTTTCCTCAATATCGCAAAAGGACAGCGCAATGCCCGTATGCCCGGCACGGCCGGTTCTGCCAATGCGGTGCACATAGGTTTCAGGCACATCTGGCAGGTCGTAATTGATCACATGGGACAATTCGTCAATATCGATGCCCCTGGCGGCAATATCAGTGGCAACCAATACCCGCAGGGTCTTGTTCTTGAAACCGTTGAGCGCCTGCTGGCGGGAGCTTTGGGATTTGTCGCCGTGGATGGCCTGAGCATTTACGCCGCTGCGCTCCAGCTCACGAACCACCCGGTCTGCACCATGCTTGGTACGGGCGAACACCAGGGCGGATGTAATGGAATTGTCCTTGAGCAAATGTATCAAAAGGTTCCGCTTGTTAACCTTGTCCACAAAGTATACAGATTGGGTAATCAGGTCTACCGTGGGTGATGCCGGGGCCACGTCCACCTTCACCGGGTCATTCAAAAGGGAATCGGAAAGATCGGCGATCTCCTTGGGCATGGTAGCAGAAAAGAAAAGCGTCTGCTTTTTGTCCGGCGTCTTTTGAAGAATCTTCTTCACATCATGGATAAAGCCCATGTCCAGCATGCGGTCGGCTTCATCCAAGGTCAATATCTCCACTTGCCGAAGGTCTACCAGGCCCTGGTTAATCAGGTCATTGAGCCGGCCTGGGGTGGCTACCAAAATGTCAATGCCCCGGCGCAGGTTCTGTTCCTGTGGCCTCTGGGCCACACCACCGAAGATAACAGCTGTACGTAAGCCGGTATAGCGGCCATAGGCGATAAAGTTGTCATAAATCTGCAAAGCCAGCTCCCGGGTAGGGGTTAAAATCAATGCCCGGATGGGCCTGCGGCCCGGAAAGGGGATGGGTTTGCCATACAGCTTATGCAGGATCGGTACGGCAAAGGCCGCTGTTTTGCCTGTGCCGGTCTGGGCACAGCCCAATAAATCGCGGCCCATAATGGCAGGGGGAATGGCTTTTGACTGGATAGGCGTAGGCTCAACATACTGCTGCTGCTCCAGCGCCTTTAAAATAACGGGATGGATCGATAATTGTTGAAATTCCATGGAAGCTCCTTTATATTATGGGGCGGCATGCCCCGAATGGGGCGCAGGCGCCCCCATATAAAAGCCGCGACTTCCATGGAACGGAAATCGCGGTCCGACCAGCGGTACAGGGCGCGTCCAAAAAACTTTGAATTACTGCGCACTCATTAGATTAGTGCAAAATGGTCATTTTGTCAACCAGAAGAATCTACTAACCAGAAAAGCTGGTTTTTAGTCAGTTTGCCGAAGGTATTGCTGGCAATCAGCTGCCGGATTCTTTGGTATTATCAAAGAACTGATGATGGATACAGCATCAGCTGCGCTCAATTCTCAAGTATCCTGATGGCATCATCCATGGTGGTGCCAGCCGGCAGCAAGGGGCTGTACAAATAGTTCAGCATGGCATAATCGATTACCGTCAAATCTGACACGGTTTTTCCCCTTTGGCAGATAATGCTTTCCCTGGTAACGGTTATATCGTTAAGCAACCCCAGCATGTTCACAATTTCTTCCCGCACAACGGCAGCACGCTTTTCTTGCATGGTTTCGATATCAATGGCAATCTCAGCTCTTTCAATAACAAAGTCGTTGTATTCCACCCATACAAAGCCGATGTTCCCCTTGCGGTACCCCTTCACCGCTTTAGCCATATCCTTTTCCTTTACAAAGGACATGACAACATTGGCACCATCCCGCTTGTTGGATATGATCATATGCGGCAGCTCGGGCACATTCTTTGACAGGTCAAAGATCAGCTTCACCAATGCGTAAAGATCACTTTCGGTGTAGCTGCCTGTGGGATGGATCACAATGGGATCTTCCCAGCGGACCGTTGCTCCGCGCTTGGTATCGCCAAATTCCCCCTGGAAGGCTGATTCGTAAAACCCCTTAAGTGCCAGATTGGCATCCTGGGCCTGTGACGCCATGGGCAGCATCAAAAGAACAAGCAGCATCAGCATGCAGCGACGCAAATTTTTCATTGTGATCATCTCCCTTGCATTCTATTTTTCATATCCATTCGTCAAAAAGGCAGCATTTTCCTGTTGTCCCAGTTCTTTTTTCTTTCCTTCGGGAATAGGGTTAGGAAGAAGGAGGGAAGATTGTGGGCAAAAGCAATCTATCTTTGCGCCTGGCGGCACTGCTGCTGTGCGCAGTGGTGGCATGGCATATGGTCGGCGCACCCAGGACGGCGGCAGAATGGCAGGCTGCCCCCTTGCTGTTGGAAAGCGCATGGAATCAGCTTCCTTCCCGCGCTGCACGCATTTTTGCCCAATGGGCATGGGGCAGCAAGCCTTCTCAGGCAGCAGAGCCTCCCAGCAGCACAACAGACTGGAAGCAGCTAATGAAAAACGAAACCCAATGGCCTGTCAAAGTGTTTGACATAGAACAGAACAAGCTGGTCACCCTGCCGTTGGAACAATATGTGGCAGGGGTGGTGGCAGCGGAAATGCCAGCCAGCTATCACCTGGAAGCCTTGAAGGCCCAGGCCGCCGCCGCCAGGACAAGGGTTATCAGCCAGGCATCCTCCTTCAGCGGCACCGGCTGCTCCAAGCATCCAGGGGCCGATATCTGCACCGATAGCAGCCATTGCCAAGCCTATATCAGCCAAGGGGCAAGGGCAGAAAAATGGGGCGCTTCCGCCGGTGCGTATGAAGAGCGCATTGACCGGGCTGCCTTAGCTACCAAGGGCATGATCTTAACCTATAACGGCCAGCCCATCACCGTTTTGTACCATGCCATCAGCGGCGGGCGCACGGAGGATGTACAGGCTGTGTTCTCACAGTCGCTGCCATACTTAAAAAGCGTGGAGAGCCGCGGGGAGGAAGGCAATACCAAGTATCAAACAGTACAAACCTTTTCCAATCAGGAAGCCGCCCAGCTGATGAATAAAGCCTTCCCCGGCGCCAATGTATCCCCTGATACCATTGCTCTGCAGGTATCCATCGAAGCACGCTCCGATACCGGCCGTGCAACCCAGATGCGGGTGGGTGACCAGCTGGTCTCTGCCAGGGATTTTCGCAGCGCCCTTTCCCTAAACAGCACACTCTTTACCATATCCGCCAACGAATCCTCCATTACCTTTACCCAGAAAGGCTATGGTCACGGCGTGGGCATGAGCCAAGCCGGTGCCAATGCCATGGCGGCCTCCGGCATCCTATGGGACGGGATTGTAAAACACTACTACACAGGCATTTCAGTAACTGCCTTGCCGCAATAGCCTGCCCTTACGCCCTTTTTTCCATTCCTTTATATGTGTCAATCGCACACCATCGGTTTTCTGTTCATACATGTTTACCACCTTCCCGGGGCACGCTACATCCGGAGGTGGATACGCATGAAAAAAGCAGCCGATTTGATTAACGCCATCAGGGAGCGCACGAAAAAGGGAATGCAGGCCTACACTGCGTTTATGGAGAAACAGGGGTTTTATTTTGTGCTGACCATCTGCGTGCTGGTCATTGTGGGTACCGCCGTATGGACCAGGGCTACCCGCACACCCCAACCCCCGCCTACCCAGGAATCCGGTCAGGAGGCTGGCGTCCCTTATGAGGGCGTGCAGCGGCTTTCTGATGTGACGACTGCTCCAGCTCCCACAAAAACCGCAACCCCCGCACCTGTAAAGCATTTTGTGCGCCCTGTTCCCGGTGCCATCGTAAGAGGTTTTGACGCGGCAGTTCCCGTCTTTTTTGATGCTGCGGGCATATGGCAGGTGCACAGCGCCTGCGATTATCAAGCCAAGACCGGGGATGTGGTTAAAGCCATGACCAATGGCAGCGTGATTGACATAGAAGATAGCGGCATGCTGGGCAAAACCGTTGTCATTGACCATGGCAGCGGCCTGATTGCCACCTATGGCGGGCTGTCCATGAACAGCTATGTCAAGGTAGGCGATCCTGTTAAAGAAGACCAGGCCATTGGCCATATCGGAAATACCACCCTGTATGAAACCAGCGATGGGCCGCACCTTCACCTTTCCGTCATCAAAAACGGCATTGCCATGGATCCCGAAATGTTATTTTCCAGTAACATCGAGTGACGCTGTTGCATATCAATAAATCGTATGATATTATTTTAATACGTTTTAATACGACTTATTTTTATCGGAGGCGACATCATGTGCGGAATTGTAGGGTATATTGGTAATAAAGATGCGGTACCGATTTTAATGCAAGGGCTGTCCCGCTTGGAATATCGGGGATATGACAGCGCTGGCATTGCTGTTTTGGAGGAAGAAAAAGTAGCGGTACGCAAGGCCAAAGGCCGCCTGATCCATTTGGATGAGCTGCTGGAGAAAAAGCCGGTTGCCGGGCAGACCGGCATCGGCCATACCCGCTGGGCCACCCACGGCGAACCCAGCGACTTAAACGCCCTCCCCCATACAGATGTCAAGGGCCGTATTGCCGTAGTCCACAACGGCATCATCGAAAACCACGAATCCCTTCGCAGGTATTTGATCAGCACCGGCTGCCGCTTTGTATCCCAGACGGATACGGAGGTGGTGGCTCACCTTTTGAACCATTTGTATGACGGAGACATGCTCAAAGCCATCACCCAGGCCCTGGGCATGCTGGAGGGCAGCTATGCCCTTGGCATCCTGTCCCTGGATGAGCCGGATGCGCTTTTCTGCGTTCGCAAGGACAGCCCACTGGTTATCGGTACCGGCAAGGGCGAACAGTATATCGCCTCAGATATTCCCGCCATCTTAAGCCATACCCGGGACATCATTTTGCTGGAGGACAAGGAAATTGCCCTGCTTCGCCGGGATGGCATCTCCCTGTACGATCCTTACGGCCGCAGCAAGGAATACGCCATCTTCCATGTGGATTGGGATGTATCCTCCGCCGAAAAGGGCGGCTATGCCCACTTCATGCTCAAGGAAATCAGCGAAGAGCCCGAATCCCTGCAAAAAACCCTCAGCGCCCATGTGGATACTGCCAGGGGAGAGATTCGGGAAAACAGCTTCCCGCTAAATGAAGCGGAAGCCAAGGCCTTAAGCAAGCTTACCATTGTGGCCTGCGGTACCGCCTATCACGCCGCAGTTATGGGCAAGTACCTCATCCAGCGGCTGGCCCGCCTGCCGGTTGATGTGGATATCGCTTCGGAATTCCGCTACCGGGATCCCATTATCCAACCCGGCGAAGCCTTCCTGGCCGTTAGCCAAAGCGGTGAAACGGCGGATACCTTAGCCGCCCTTAGGGAAGCCCGCAAGCGGGGGGCCAAGGTGCTGGCGCTGACCAATGTGGTGGGCTCCTCCATCGCCCGTGAAGCCGGGGAAGACGCTGTTTTGTATACCTGGGCCGGGCCGGAAATCGCTGTAGCCAGCACCAAGGCCTATATCACACAGGTGGAAATGCTGGCGCTACTGGCCATTGACCTGGCCTTCAAACGGGGCACCATTTCCAAAGAAGAATGCAAAGCCTTGCTGGAAGAAATGTCAACCCTCCCTTCTCTGGCCTCCCAGGTGCTGCTGCAAAAGGAAAGCATACAGCGCTTTGCCGACCGAAACAAGGATCAAAAGCATGTATTCTTCATGGGCCGTGGCCTGGATTACGCCTTGGCCATGGAGGCATCCTTAAAACTAAAGGAAGTCTCTTATATTTTCTCCGAGGCCTATGCCGCAGGCGAGCTTAAGCATGGTACCATTGCCTTGATTGAGCCGGGCACCCTGGTAGTGGTGATCCTCACCCAACCAAACCTGGCGGATAAAACCATATCCAACGTACGAGAAGTGAAGGCGAGAGGTGCCAAGGTACTGGTGATCGCCTCAGAGGCCCTTGCGGAAAAAGCTGCCCCCGATGCCGATGTATTATGGCTGGTACCCAACACCCAAGATCTTCTCCTGCCCCTGCTGGCCATCATCCCCCTGCAGCTATTGGCCTATCACATGGCTGTGGAGCGGGGCTGCGATGTGGATAAACCCAGGAATTTGGCCAAGAGCGTAACGGTAGAATAAGCAAAATCTTTTGCTGCATGCTAGGACCTCCACGGTTTGAAGAGCGTTGGCCCTTCGTATGTGGAGGTTTTTTGATCTTACAAACCATCCCTTCTCCTTTTTAAGTAGCATCATCAACAAAAAACGTCCGCTCCCTTTCCCAAGCTGGCATATGCATGTATAATAGGCAGCAGGCCTACATGATGAAAGAAGCATGACCCCTTTCCAAAGGAGGATAACAAATGAAAGAACCCATTTTGGTCATTATGGCTGCCGGCATGGGCAGTCGGTACGGCGGCCTGAAGCAAATGGATCCGGTGGGCGATAACGGCGAGCTGATCATTGACTATTCCCTCTATGATGCTTACTGCGCAGGCTTCCGCCGGGTAATCTTCATTATTAAAAAAGAAAACGAAGCACTGTTTCGCTCCATGATCGGCGATAAAATCGCCAGGCATATGGAAGTCATTTATGTCTTTCAAGATCTATCAAACCTTCCCGCCGGGTTTGCCGTACCTGATGGAAGGGTCAAGCCCTGGGGCACCGCCCATGCGGTATTGTGCGCCAAAGAAGCGGCGGATGCTCCCTTTGCCGTCATCAATGCCGATGATTTTTACGGCCGGGAAGCCTTTTTGCAGGTGTATCAATTTTTGAAGGAAATTCAATCCGGCAGTCCGTACCGCTACGGCATGATCGGCTATTCATTGGAAAACACGCTGTCGGAGCAAGGCTATGTTTCACGGGGGGTTTGTCAGGTTAATGATGATGGCGACCTGATTGACATGACCGAGCGCACCCACATTATCAGTACCATTGAAGGGCCCCTGTTCACCGAAGACAAGCAGACATACCACCGTTTGCCAGATGACACGGTGGTATCCATGAACCTGTTTGCCTTTCACCCAGATATTTTTGCGGAGCTCTCCAGCGGCTTTGAAGCATTCTTACGCGATGCGCTGAAAAGCAACCCCCTCTCCGCCGAGTTCTACCTGCCCGCCGTGGCAGGCAGCCTGCCTAAGCGCGGCATTGCTCGGCTGAAGGTGATCCCCTCCGGCGGTCGCTGGTATGGCGTAACCTACAAGGAGGATAAAGATAGCGTGGTTGCTGCCCTTCGCAGCATGACCAAAAAGGGCATCTACCCCGCTTCCTTGTGGGAATAAAACCAGTAGCTTTCACATGCTGTGCCGGAAGCTTTCAAACGCTTTCGGCTTTATTCATCTTCAGTATCTCACGAAAAGCATCTGCGCCTGTTGTCTTTTAAAGAAACTACCATTATAATATTGATATCTTCATGCTTATGAAGGGGGGGACTGAGAACATGGGATTGACGGGTAATATAGTCATCAATCTCTATTCAGTATCCCTTTTATTGACTGTATTGTTTCAATGCAAAAGAAAAACAGGCCGTACCACCCTTTTGGACAAGCTATACAACATGATCCTGTATATCACTGTGGCCATGCTGGCTACAGATACCATGGGCCGCTTTGACGGCAGGCCTGATACCATCTTCCCATACTTGAACCACTTCGGAAATCTCATCACATTTCTATTGAGCCCCACCATCCCCATGCTCTGGCTGTTGTACGTTCACACCCAAGTATATCAAAATGAAAAAAAGACCCGACAGTTGCTTATCCCCTGCGGTATACTGCTGGCCATGCATGCCATCCTTGTCGTCGGAACACAGTTTAATGGCTGGCTCTACACCATCGACAGTCAGAACATTTATCGTCGTGGGCCTTTGTACATGGTCTCCCCCAGCATATTGTTTCTATGTCTGCTCTATACCTCTTCCATTGCATTTCGTAACCGAAAGAGCATTGAAAAGCGGCTGTACAACTCCCTTTTGTTTTTTCCGGCCCCGCCTTTTATTGCGGGCATTCTGCATTCCCACATCTATGGTGTATCCATCATGCTCAGCAGTCTTGTGCTGTCTATCATCATTGTTTATTTGAACATCCAAAACCGAAGCTTAATTACAGACCATCTGACAGACGTGTACAACCGCAAGGGTTTTGACATGCACATAAGGGAAATGATGAGGGGAAGCATCCGGGGGAAGGCGTTTTCCGCCATAATGCTGGATTACAATCACTTCAAGAGCATCAACGACTCCTTTGGTCATGACATGGGCGACAAGGCTTTGAAGGAGTCGGCCAACCTGCTTAAAGGCTGCATACGTCGTAATGATTTTATCGCCCGCTATGGGGGGGATGAGTTCATCATCCTGTTGGAAACCGATAACAAACAGGAGCTTGAAGCCATTGTCGCAAGGATTAACCATGCCATTGACAACCATAACCAGAACCTGTACCAACCTTATCAAATGAGCTTTAGCATAGGGTACGCAGTGTACGACACCTCTTCCAAGCCCTCGGCGGAGGAATTTGTACATCATCTGGACCAGATGATGTACAAAATGAAGCAGTTGAGTGCCTGATGGATATACACATACCAAAATGTTAATTAACAGTCTACAGTCCTGCCTTTTGGCAGGCTGTTTTGGCTTATGCCATATTTAAAAAATAATTTTTCATTTTCATCAACACTTCGCTGTTGCCGTTCGTCATTCAGTTGTAAGCAGGAAAGGGGGAAGACACCATGATCGAGCAGCTGTACCGGCAGCACTATCAAAAGCTGCTTCGCTACTGTGTCACCCTCACCCACAGCCAGGCCCTGGCCGAGGACATTGTGCAGGATGCCTTTATGCGCGCATTGGCAAACGCCCACATCCTCAATGAAATGCCGGAGGCAAAATGCTTGGGCTGGCTTTACACAACCGCCCGGAACCTGTATATCGACCATGCCCGGCGCATGAAGAAAGCACCGGCCCCTGAAACAGAAGGTATCTTTGAATCAGACCTTAGCATCGTCCATGTGATCCAGTGGCTTGATAAGCTGCCCGACAGTGAGCGGACCCTGTTCTCCCTTCGGTATTTTCAGGGCTTTAATGCCACAGAGCTTGGGGAGATGTTTAACCTGCCGCCTTCCACGGTGCGAGCACGGCTTTTGTCCGCCAGGAAAACGCTTCAAAGCTTGATTCAAACAGCATAAAGGAGTTGCAACCAATGGAACAGAAAAAACTGAAAATCAACTGCGCCATATGCGATATCAGCGACACTGCCGAATCCACCCTCAAGGCGTATGAATCTATTACGATCAATTCAGCAGTGGTGTTGACCTCTGCCAAGACGCAGGCACTGATTCCGCAATACCATGTGATGCTAAATGCAACATCTGTCATTGAAAAACCTGAAAATGCACAGGTGAAGGTCGTTAATGGAAAATGTGAGATTACCGCCGGCGATACGCTTCCCCAGCCCGTAGCCCTTTTGGTCAATGGCGTACTGGAAATCGGCAAAGGTACAGAGGAGATTCTCAAAAATTACGCCCTGATCCAGGTAAACGGCACCGTCGTTTACCCCGATAGCCTCTCGGGTAAGCTGAACATGCTCAGGATAAACGGCGCTTCCGAATGCTACCCCGGCGACGCAGTCCTGCTGAGCAGATCCTTTGTGGCAGACAAAGCCTTCCTCCTTCGTGCCAAGGCCGGAAAATACTATGCAAAGCGCAGGGTTATCATGGTCAATGAGCAGGCTAACCCCCAAGCCCTTTGCGAGAAAGGCGTCCATTTTCTGACCAGAACTGCCATCCTTGCCGAATCCCTGGCCGAAAAAGCCCTGCCCCTATTTGATGAGGATGTAGAAATCCATTTGGTGCCCGACGGCTGCGCCTATGTATCCGGCGACGTTAAGCTCGATGATTCGCTGATCAATCGGTATGGCACCAAGCTTTATATCCCAGGGGACCTTGTGCTGGACGAGGACAGTGAGCCCTTTATCTCCCAGCTTCAGTATCTGCATGTTGTTGGCAGCGTGCAGTTGCCAGCAAAGCTCGTTGCCGCCTTCTGTGGTATAAAGGCCGAGTATGGGGATCTGCTGCCGGTCAAGGGCCTGGTTGTCCGTGACAAGGTTTCCTTTGGGCTGGATATGGATCTGCTGGAGCGGCATCCAGAGGGCATCACCTTTGTCAGCTGCGTCAACATCAAGCTGGATGAGCAGATTCCGCCAGAGTGGATTGAAACCCGGCTGATGTTCAAGGATTGTGTAAATGTAACCTGCGCCGCCCATCAGCGTTCTTCCGTTGACCTGGTTGGGCCGAACCTGGTGCAGGTGGGCCCATTAAGCGCCGCTTTGGACGACAGTCAGGATGCCGACCCCGATACCCAAGTCATCAATACCGCAGAGTACCAGCTGCTGTAACTTGCTCCTCTCTCCATTATCATAAACAACATTTCATAAATCAAACAGCGGCAACGGTCAGGCGTTGTCTGACCGTTGCTTTGCTATACCCAAAAAGGAGGGTAACCATGATATTTCTTAGCAAAACGCTGCCACTTTCACAAGACAAAGACGAGTGCCTTTCACAAAAATCATGCATCCATATATTGTGCTCTATCAGCAAGGGCAGCCGTGATTCAAACACCACCACAGCTGCCAATGAGACATCTTCCTTTGCCCCATGCAATGAAATAACCCCCTCCGACGCATACGACTCTATACATGATGCTCTGGCGAAAAAAGAGACTGTACTTCGTGAAACAGCCGAGTTTACATGGAAAAGCCGCATCGGGTAAGTTGTACTCCTCTTTTAGTGCCAGAATAGGATGCTCCAAGGGTCCAGGGCAATCCGAAGGTCCTTGTTTACCTAATGTTCCATGGCAACCCGAAGGTCCAGGGCGACCGGAAAGCCCTGGTCGCTCCCGCAGGAGCGAAACCCCCTCCCTCCCAGGAACAAAAACATCACCCAAATACCATACAAGGCTCTTTCCGAAGGTCCTGTTATTCTATTGGTCCATGGCAATCCGAAGGTCCAGGGCGACCGGAAAGCCCTGGTC
>JAEYQQ010000072.1 GCA_023409955.1 Bacillota bacterium
CGGTACCCTTTGAAAGCAGTCCTCATGCATTTACGATTGTGGCAGGGATATCGATCGTCGGTGCACTGGTGGCCGCTTTGGTGTTATGGCGCAAGAAGATGTTTTGAATGCGGAGCAGGCTGTTAGGGAGGATAGGATTTCCTTCCGTTACGGCTACGCCATGCCACCTCCCTCCTCTGGGGATGTTTTGAAGAGAGGGTTGGCGAGGTTTGGGAGGACGGTAACATTATTCCGTCACGGCGCCATTCTTAGGTAGGAGTATAACCTTTGATGAAAAACTGTTAGATGGAAAACCCTTCATTACACATTGTCATCCAGACATGCGTAATGAAGGGTTTTGAGCATTGCAATAGTAATCTTATTGACCCAGAATCAAAAACAGTTGATTTCCTGGAGATGATCACCGACATTTAGCTTTGCGGGCGATTGATAATCGCCCCTACGGTGTATAACCATTATATTCTGAGTTTTTCATTGAAGTTACTTACCCTGCCTGGAGATGATCACCGATGAAAGCATTTAGCTTGACGGGCGATTGATAATCGCCCCTACGGTGCACAAACGGATGAAGGGGCAGTTATCAATTGACTTTGTGATATCTTAAGATAAAAGGATGAAGGGGCAACTATCAAACGCCTTTTAGAAAAAATCAAACAGAGGTTCGTGCCCCAAGAAAGCACTCAACCTTCCAGCGCGTACCCTGGCTTTTCCGTTTTGCCCTGCTGGCGGCGGAAGTTTTCGCGATTCTTTTCCTTATAAATCGTGTACATTTCCTCAGGCGTCATGCCGGCCTGCAGGCACATGCTCACAAAGAAGTGCAGGATGTCCACCAACTCTTCTTTTACGGCACGTTCATTGACAGGCTTATTATTTTTCCACCATTTGAAGTTTACTTCATCAATGAGCTCAGAAAGCTCTGAGATCATGGCCAGTGTCTGCTTCTGGATCCATTCCTCTGGTGTGATGTGTTCCAAATGGCGGGAGCTGACCAGGGATTCGTTAAACGCCTGCTGTAAAGCAAAGATTTCATCCAGCCTATCGGCCATAACAATACCCCCTTACTTTTGTATAAACTGAAGATATTTCTCCGCATGCTTGCCAACCAAGGCAACGCTTGGTTTGCTGGAGAGAATTTCCCCTGCCACCCGAAGCACATCCTCCATGGTGACACGTTCTATCTTGGCAATGGTCTCCTCTGGCAATGCGGGGTGCTTGAGCAGGAGTTCTCCCCGACCGATGGATTGCATGCGGCTGGATGCACTCTCCAGACCCAGGATATAGGAGCCCTTTAGTTGGGCTTTAGACTGGGTAAATTCCTTCTGGGTGACACCGCCATCCAGCAATTTTTTCGCCTCAATTTCCATTTGCGTAATAACCGTGCCCGCATTCTCAGGAGAGGTGCCAGCATACAGATTCAGCACACCACAGGTGGGATAAGTGGAGGGATAGCTGTAAATGGAATAGGCCATGCCCAGATCCTCCCGGATACGCTGGAAAAGCCGGGAAGACATGCCGCCGCCCAGGATATTGTTGAACACTGCGATTGGATAGATGTCATCATGCCCCAGAGGCTTGCCGGGATACCCCATGCAGATATGCACCTGCTCGGTATCTTTATCCCGAAAGAGTATCTGTTGCGTTCTGACCATGGTATCGGGCACCATGTCCGGTATACCGGTGCCTTGCCATGCGCCAAAAGCGTCGTTTAGCAGCTTTTCCACATGGGAGCGGTCATAGTTGCCCGCGATGGAGACCACCACGTTTTCAGGCCGGTAATGGGTCGTTTGGAAGTTATACAAGTCATCACGGCTATAGGCACGGATGCGCTCGGCAGGGCCCAATATGGGCATGCCCAACGCCTGTCCGCTAAACTGCGCTTCACTTAACAGCTCGTGTACCAAATCCTCCGGGGTGTCTTCCACCATGGAAATCTCCTCGAGGATGACGCCGCGTTCTTTGTTCAGTTCCCTGTCATCAAGGGTGGCATTCAATGTCAGATCGCTCAATATGTCTACTGCCAGGGGAAGGTCTTCATCGATGACCTTCGCATAAAAGCAGGTGCACTCTTTTGCTGTAAAGGCGTTGAGCTGCCCGCCTACGGCGTCCATTTCTTCGGCGATATCCCTGGCGGAGCGCTTTTTCGTACCCTTGAATACCATATGCTCTATAAAGTGGGAAAGGCCATTTTCTGATGGCTTCTCCATCATGGAGCCAACCTTGATCCACACACCGATGGATACGGAGCGAACGTGCGGCAGATATTCCCCTACCACCCTTAAGCCGTTGAGCATAGTCCATTGATCGTACATATCAGATTCCTTTCGGGAAAGTATTTTTCATATAAGCCGTTGTATATTTTGCAAAAATAAAGAAAAGCATGCAGTGAATGAAAAGGCAGGAAACGCTTGCCCCGCCCCTGGGGGCTAAAGACAATGTTCCCTGCCTTGCGTACCATATTCAGAGGAGATTACCTATCAGAGGGGCGTCCATCCCGGCGGGGAGGGCGGGGCCTGTCAGCGGCGGGGCGGTGCTCAACGGGATTGTTTTCATAAACGATGTCGTTTCGAATCAGGCTGATACGACCCTGAGCGTTGACTTCGTTAACCTTGACCTCAAGCTCGTCGCCGACTTTCAGGACATCCTCTACTTTTTCCACACGGTGGTTGGCCAGCTTGGAGATGTGGATCATGCCATCCTTGCCGGGAGCCAGCTCCACAAAGGCACCAAAGGCCTGAATACCAACCACTTTACCGGTGAACACATCCCCCACTTCGATATCCTTGGCGATGCCCTCAATGATTTTACGGGCTTTAGCTGCGGCAGCCTCGTCAGGGGTGGAAATGAACACACGGCCATCGTCCTCGATATCAATCTTGACGCCGGTTTCGGCGATGATCTTGTTAATCATCTTGCCGCCTGGTCCAATGACCTCACGGATTTTTTCGGGGTTGATGGTGAAGCGGATGATCTTGGGTGCATACTGGCTCAAGTTGGCCCTGGGCTGACCAAGGCATTCCAGCATGATCTTGAGGATATGCAGGCGGCCTTGCAGCGCTTGGGCAAGGGCTTGCTTCAGGATGGGCCTGTCAATACCCTTGATCTTGATATCCATCTGGATGGCGGTGATGCCGTTCATGGTGCCGGCGACCTTAAAGTCCATATCGCCCAGGAAATCTTCCAGGCCCTGGATATCGGTAAGCACAGCCACCTTGCCGCTTTCTGCATCCTTGATCAACCCCATGGCAACGCCGGCCACAGGTGCATGGATCGGCACAGCAGCATCCATCAAAGATAAGGTAGAGCCGCACACGGATGCCATGGAAGAGGAGCCGTTGCTGCCCAGCACTTCGCTGACCAAACGCAGTGCATAAGGGAATTCCTGCTCGGAGGGGATCACGGGCTCCAACGCACGCTCAGCCAATGCACCGTGACCGATTTCCCGGCGGCCGGGAGATTTTAAGCGGCCAGCTTCGCCAGTAGCATAGGGCGGCATGTTATAGTGATGCATATAACGCTTGTAATCTTCGTTAGACAGACCATCGAGCATCTGTGCTTCGTTGGTGGAGCCCAAGGTGGTAACGGTCAATGCCTGGGTCTGTCCACGGGTGAAGATTGCGCTGCCATGTGTACGAGGCAGAACGCCCACTTCGCACCAGATGGGACGGACTTCGGTGACGCTGCGGCCATCGGGGCGGATGCCCTGCTCAATGATCTTTTTGCGCATGATTTCCTTATTTAGGGAATAGACGGCATCGTCCACTTCCTTTTCACGGCCGGGGAAAATATCTGCAAAGTGGGAAAGGATGTCTTCCTTGGCAGATTTCTCGCGTTCCTGACGCTCTTCCCTGACATATGTTTCAAAGGTGTAAACGCACTTATCGTAAGCATATTCCCGGACTGCATCCTTGATATCCTGAGCAGTGACAGAAAGCTTCACTTCGGCCTTGGGCTTGCCGATTTCGGCAATAATGGTTTCCTGGAAAGCAATCAGCTTTTTGATTTCCTCGTGAGCATACATAATGCCTTCCAGCATTACTTCTTCAGAAATTTCCTTAGCGCCTGCTTCCACCATTAAGATAGCTTCCTTGGTGCCGGACACAACCAAGTGCAGATCGCTTTGTGCGCGCTGTGCCTCGTCTGGACAGAGGACAAACTCACCATTGATACGGCCCACCACCACGGAGCCGGTGGGGCCGCCAAAGGGAATTTCACTGATGCAAAGTGCAATGGATGAACCGATCATGGCCGGAATCTCCGGGGGCAGATCTTTATCTACAGACAGCACGGTAGCAACGACCTGAACATCATTGCGCATGCCCTTGGGAAACAGGGGGCGAAGGGGCCTGTCGATCAAACGGCAGGTCAAGGTCGCCTTTTCGGTAGGACGGCCTTCCCTTTTGATGAATCCGCCAGGGATTTTGCCGACTGCATAATGCTTTTCTTCAAAGTCAACGCTCAGTGGGAAGAAGTCAACGCCTTCCCGAGCAGTTTCAGACATGGTGGCGTTTACAATTACCACCGTATCACCATAGCGGACAAATGCAGAACCGGCAGCCTGCTGTGCATATTTACCAAATTCCAGTGTTAGCGGCCTGCCTGCCAGGTCCATTGTATACTTTTTAAATTCCATGCCAATCTCCTTCACATCATCACGGGGCAGTCATTGCTGCCGCCTTCTTATGGACACACCAGCCTGTTACTCTGTGAAGTCAGACTGGCACCTCTTTTGAAGCCCCTGGCTTCGGTATAATTTTGTGAAAAAGCCGCACAGAGGTACCCATGCTGCCATGAGCGCCACTGGCGGCTTCCACAAACAGTTTGACCTGACGGCATTGCCGTCCGGCATCAACCAACCGGCCCGGTTATCCCGGCCTTGCGCATAAGCCGCGGAAGCGGAATTACTTGCGCAGGTTCAATTGGTCAATCAGCGTACGGTACCGCTCAATGTCGGTCTTCTTCAGGTAATCCAGAAGGCCCCTGCGCTGGCCGACCATGAGCAGCAGGCCGCGGCGGCTGTGGTGATCCTTCTTATTGATCTTCAAGTGCTCGTTCAGATGGTTGATACGCTCGGTAAGCAGTGCCACCTGTACTTCGGGGGAGCCAGTGTCGCCTTCGTGGCGGCCATAGGTTTGGATGATTTCAGCCTTTGTCATAAGTCCAATCTCCTTTCAAATCCATCGCCATGAACGAAGCGATACGTCGGAGTGTCGCAAAACTGCGTCCATGGTTCAAAACAGCGTCTTTCATTGTAGCACTACCGGTTGCTTTTGTAAATGTATACGGGTAATTTTTTTCCGTCGTCCGTATTATTCCCCATATTTGAAGGCATTATGGCTGATAATCAGGCCATTGACAGAAAATATTCCCGAGCATCAGATACGTCACGGGCAATCTGCTCCTGCAATGCTTCGATACCGTCAAACTTAATTTCAGGCCGCAGGCGCTTGAGGAAACTCACCCGCACCTTTTGTCCATACAGGTCTAACTTCCGATCCAGAATATACGCTTCCAAGGTAACGTCTCCCTCAGGTACTGTGGGATGACGCCCCAAAGAGACAACTGCTGGATATGCGCCTTTTTTTGTCTTTACCATAGCAACATAAATTCCGAAATCAGGCAGCGCCTTTCGGCAGGGGATTTTGACATTAGCAGTTGGAAAGCCAAGCTTCCGCCCCAGTCCTTTGCCATGCTCCACTACCCCCGATACAGTATAGGGGCGTTCCAGCAACATGGCAGCCTGGGTAACATCCCCCTGATTAAGCAGCTGCCTTACCCGGGTGGAGGACACCGTTTCCCCCTCTACTTGGACAGGAGAAACCACATGTACATCAAAACCATAATTCTTGCCCATTTTTTTAAGCAGCGTGGTATCGCCTTTTCCGCCTAAACCAAAGGAGTAATTAAAACCGACAACGATATGGCGGGGGTTGAAACGCTTCATCAGTAGCTGCACAAATTGTTCGGGCGAAAGGTTCATCATTGTATGGTCAAACTTTAAAACTGCCAGCATATCCACTTTCAACTCAGCCATACGCGCAGCACGTTCTGCTATGTTGGAGAGCATGGGAGGCACCATCCCAGGCCTTATCATCGCCAGAGGATGCTGTGAAAATGTGCATACCACCACCGGAAGCTCTTCTAGTGCCCCCCACTCGCTGGCAGTACGCAAAAGCCAGGCATGACCCGTATGAACGCCATCGAACATGCCCAGCGCCAAAACACTGGGTGTTGCAAGGGCCTCATCCGTAAATGTCAAGCGCATAGGTCTCCTCCAAATCCTTCGTACATAATCTATTAGCCTACCATCGTCCGGAAGGAGATGATGTTCCCCCGGCGCTGGGCGATGCCCATAAACGCATGACTTAGGTACAGGCGGATGGGTGTCTGTTCATTGATATCGGCTAGCTCAGGTATTGCGGATACATGTATTGGACCGCCATTTTTACAAAGAACCGCCAGCTTTACAGGCACATCTCCCCTAGGCAGATGCTGCAAGGGCACATCCATTGGCAGCATGCAGTCCATCAAACGCCCAGCCGCATGGGCTTGCTGCAACTCCTCCAGCGTACAGGCAGTATGAATGTCAAAGACACCGCTGAGTGTGCGCAGGAGAAACCTCATATGGGCAGGACAGCCTACGGCCTGGCCGATATCATGGCACAAGGTACGTACATAGGTACCCTTGCCACAGCGGATATGAAGCATCATCCCATGGTTGTCCGTCTGCCCGGTTAGCGTGATGCTGTCTACCATAATGGGCCGGGGAGCCACGGTTACTGTTTCACCTTTACGGGCCAGCTCATACAGCTTCCGACCATCCTGCTTGATGGCAGAATAATTGGGGGGTGTCTGCATGATGGTACCTGTAAACCTGGGCAGCACTGCTAAAACGTCTTCCATGGTAGGATATTGATCTCCCGATTCGATCACTTTACCCTGTGCGTCCTGGGTATCGGTGGCTGTGCCAAAGGCTATCTCGGCAATGTATGCCTTCTGTTTATCCACCAGATAGTCAAAGAGCCTGGCTGCCTTACCTGTCATTACCGGCAAAATGCCTGCCGCCTGGGGGTCTAGGGTGCCGGCATGGCCAGCCTTTTCGCCATCGATAAGCCTGCGGACAGCGCCTACCACCTGGCTGGAGGTCATGCCCGGCGGCTTGAGTACATTGAAAAATCCGTTCATGCGTTCCCTTCCATCAGGCATTTCTCCATGGCAGTCGCCATGATGGCTGCCGCTTCACCAAGGCCCGCATTCATGGTGCAGCCTGATGCCAGGGCGTGCCCGCCTCCGCCGAACTGTGCGGCAAGGCGTGCCACATTGCAGCCTTCCACCGCCCGAAGGCTGAATTTGGTACCTTCCTTTACTTCCCGAGCCAAGAAGGCCATTTTCACCCCTGCAATATCGATGCCGAAGTTGACTATGGCCTCGGCATGCTCCGGCTTGGCGCCGCAAGCATAAAGATCAGATAAGGAGATTTGCATGCCTGTAATTTTGCCTTCATGGTAAAAAGTAAGGGTGGATAATGCTTTGGCCAGCACCTTTACCTGTTCAATGCTGCGTTCCCGGAACAGAATTCTGCTAAGCTTTGACAGGGGAAGGCCATAGGTTAGAAGTTCCCCCATTACGTAGAAGGCGTCGGAGGTGGTATTGTCAAAGCTGAAATTTCCTGTATCTGTGGCAATACCGGTATACAGGCAGGTAGCGATGTCCTCATCCAGCATAACACCCAACTTATGGATCAGCTCATACATGAGAACGCCGGTTGCACAAGCCTTTGGCGAAATGACATTGATCTGAGCATAGCCCGGATTTGTGCCATGGTGGTCGATTTGAATGGTATGAGGTGCCGAAAAAAACAGCGGGTCGCAATCCCCCAGCCGGTGACGGTCGGACACGTCCACAGCGATGGCAAGGTCAAAGGGCAAATTTGCAAGCTCGGCAGGTTTATGCACCTTGCTTACGCCTGGTAAAAGAAAAAGCATTTGAGGAACATCATCTGTGCAGGCCACTTCCACCTGCTTACCCATTTTGATCAGAGCACCGCGCAAGGCAAGTGCACTGCCAATGGTATCGCCATCCGGTGATACATGGGCACATATCAAAATCCGCTCAGCCTTGTTGATAAAGGCCAGCAGATTTTCGGGAATATTATTCATCTGAGCCGGGAGCATCTTGCTCATCCTGATTGTTACCTTCCTCTTCCTGTGTAAGAACCTGATTGAGTATGTCAGAGATATGCACGCCATAGGCTATGTTCTGGTCATGAACAAAAATGATCTCAGGCGTATATCGGATCACCATGCTCTTGCCCAGCTCCCTGCGGACATAACCAGCGGCATTTTTCAGCGCTGCAATGATGCCCGGCGCTTTATCCGCCTCCAGAACGCTGACATAGATTTTGGCAAAGCGAAGGTCACGGGTGACTTCAGCCCTAGTGATGCTGAAAGTGCCGGTGATTCTGGGGTCATTGAGCTGGTTGCGGATGATCTGATCAACTTCACGGCGGACCTGATCGGATATACGGTCACTTCGATGAAAACTCACAACAATTCCTTGCCTTTCTCCGTCACGCGAAAACAGCGCTGCTGCTTTCACGATTTCACGCTCGTCCGGCCAGGCCGAACTGGATAATTTGCAAACGAGGGGGCTATGCCCCCTCGTTTCTCCCATCAAAGGTATAAACCCGAAGGCTTGGGATAGCCAATGCCAAGCAGTACGAATGATGCAAAGCTTAGGCTTGCCTTATTGAAGAAAGGAATCATGGCAACTGATTTCAGATTACCTTTCCACTTCTTCCTGGGTAAAGCACTCGATGATGTCGCTTTCCTTGATATCGTTATAGGACTCCAGACCGATACCGCACTCGTAGCCGGAGGCTACTTCCTTGGCGTCATCCTTGAAGCGTTTCAGGGAAGAAAGCTTACCCTCAAAGATTACCACATGGTCGCGGAGCAAACGCACAGACGCGTTGCGCTGCATCTTACCATCCTGCACATAGCAGCCGGCAATGGTGCCAGCACCGGTGATTTTGAAGACGTTACGGACCTCTGCATGACCCAGTACAACTTCCTTGAACTGAGGTGCCAGCAAGCCCTTCATGGCCTTTTGAATATCCTCAATGGCCTGGTAGATGATACGGTAGAGGCGAATGTCAATCTCTTCCCGATCTGCCTGGTCCCTGGCACTGTTGTCAGGCCGGATGTTAAAGCCAATGATAATGGCATTGAATGCGGAAGCCAGGTTGACGTCGTCCTTGTTGATGGCGCCTACGCCGCTATGCAGAACACGAACCTTGACTTCTTCGTTGGAGAGCTTCTCCAGCGCCTGCTTCACAGCTTCCACAGATCCCTGAACGTCTGCTTTGATGATGATGTTCAGGTTGATGATCTTGCCGGCATCGATCTTGGAGAAGAGGTTATCCAAAGAAACCTTGGCGCTGCTGTTGATGCGGGCAGCCTTGATCTTCTCACGGCGTTCCTCAGCAACCTGACGGCTGAGGTGATCATCATCCACCGCCATCATGTCATCGCCAGCGGAGGGTACCTCGTTAAAGCCAGAGACTTCCACGGGCACGGAGGGGCCTGCTACATCCACACGCTCGCCGCGATCATTGAGCATCGCCCTGACACGGCCGGAAGCTGTACCGGCAACGATGTTGTCGCCCACCTTGAGGGTACCATTTTGAACAAGCACTGTGGCCAAGGGGCCGCGGGCCTTGTCAAGCTTGGCTTCAATGATGACGCCACGAGCCAGTCGATCGGGGTTGGCGCGCAGCTGCTGCACATCAGACACCAGCAGGATCATTTCCAGCAGCTGGTCGATGCCCTGGCCGGTATGGGCGCTGACGGGGACCATGACGGTTTCGCCGCCCCACTCTTCCGCCACCAGTTCATACTTGGTCAGTTCCTGCTTGATCCTGTCGGGATCAGCAGCGGGTTTATCCATTTTGTTGATGGCCACAATGATGGGCACATCAGCAGCTTTGGCATGGTTGATGGCTTCAATGGTCTGGGGCATAACACCGTCGTCTGCCGCCACCACCAGTACGGCGATGTCGGTAGCCTGTGCGCCGCGGGCACGCATGGCGGTAAACGCTTCGTGACCCGGGGTATCCAGAAAGGTGATTTGGCGCTCATCCAGATTGACGGTATAAGCACCGATATGCTGGGTGATGCCGCCGGCTTCGCCAGCAGTGACCCTGGCTTTGCGGATATAGTCCAACAGTGAAGTTTTACCGTGGTCGACATGGCCCATGATGGTGATGACCGGAGGCCTGGGGATAAGGTCGGCTTCGGCGTCTTCAAAGTCTTCGTCGGAGAGGTAATCTTCTGCTGTTTTGTCCAGCTTCATTTCCAGTTCTACACCAAATTCGGTGCAGACCAGAGAAGCCGTATCGAAATCCAGCTCGCTGTTGATATTGGCCATGATGCCAAGAAGCAGCAGCTTTTTCAAAATGTCGCCGGCGGGCTTGCCGATACGCTCTGTCAGATCCTTGACCGTTATGGTCTCGGCAGTCATAAAGGCCTTTTCGATCTTGATGGGGGCCATCATCTGCTGAGCGGACAGCTTTTTGCTGGCGCGGGAGCGCTTGCCGCCGCGAACCACATCATCATCATACCCGGAGAAGTTCTCCTTCACCAGCTGCTTGCGGGTTTTGGCAACTCTTTCCGGATCGTGCTGACGCATGTAACTCTTTTTATTGGGATCGTAATTGGATACCCGTTCCTTTTCCACGGCCGGTGCAATTTCAGGCGCTTTGGGACGGCCGAAACCGCCGCCGCCGGGACGCGGTGCACCAAATCCGCCACCTTGAGGACGAGGGGCGCCAAATCCGCCCTGAGGACGGGGAGCGCCAAAACCACCTTGAGGGCGGGGACCGCCGGGGCCCATGGGCCTGGGTGGCATGGGGGCGCCATTGGCCGGACGGCCATAGGGGCCTTGACCGGCAGGCGCCGGGTTAGCGGGACGGCCATAAGGGCCTGCCGGGTTGGCAGGACGGCCATAGGGACCCTGACCTGCGGGAGCAGGATTTGCCGGACGGCCATAAGGGCCTTGTCCAGCAGGTACCGGATTGGCAGGGCGGCCATAAGGGCCTGCCGGGTTGGCAGGGCGGCCATAAGGCGGCCTGGGCGCGCCGCCCATTGCCCCCTGAGGCGCAACGGGCTGACCACCTGGAACAGGCTGACCCATGGGCCGTGGGGGCTGCATGACGGGACGGGCTGCCGGCCTTGCCATAGGCTGGGCCGGACGAGGTGCATTTGCACCAGGCGCAGGCATGGGTCTTACCGGTGCAGCTGCTGCCGGAGTAGCCGCTGCCGGTGCAGGTACAACTGCGGGCGCAGGTGTACTTTCAGCCGCAGGTGCCGGTACTGGCACAGGGGCCACAACAGGCGCTGCTTCCGCCGCTTTGACAACCGGCGTTTCCTTTACTGCCGGTGCAGGGGCTTCTTCCTTCAAGGGCGCTTGCTTAACAGGCACTGTTTCAACAGCCGCTTTGGGGGCGGCTTGGACAGGCTGTGCAGCAGGCACCTTTTCTGCAACTGGCGTCTGGACTGCCGGAGGTGCAATAGGGGCCACCGGCGCTTGCTCCTGAATCACCTTTTCCGGTGCAGCCGGAGCAGCCTCTCCCTTTGCGTGAACGATTGCAGCCTCATCCTCATCCAGCATTGTCCATGCCTTGGTGTGCTGCTCCGCCAGCTTCTGCTGCTCTTCCAGCTTTTCCTGGTTGCGCCGCTGCTCTTCTTCCCGGACAAATTGATTCTCCAATTTACGCAACGACTGCAAGAGGCCTTCTGTCGCACGCTTAACGCGCGTGGCTTCCTCCAGCACACCGCTTGCTTCCTTGGAAAGCTCCTTGGTGGCATCCTTGAGTTTGACTTTGGTCATGAAACGCTAGCACCCCCGCATTTAATCCGTACATGTAAGAAATAAGAAACAATAAATCATTGGATATCAACGATCTACCGGTATCTTGGCCATGCATTCCAGCACCTTTGAGGCAATCCCCCCCGGTGCGATTACCATGGCCATCCTTCCCGGCTTGCCTGCCGCCTTTTCCAATAAATCCGGCGGCAGTTTTACAAGTGGAACCTGATAATGGTTACACGTGTCAGAAAACCGTTTATGGGCATTTTCAGAGGCACCGCTGTCCAGTATGGCAACTGCTGCCTTTCTAGCCCTGATGGCTGTAACACACGCTGACTCGCCTGTCACTGCCTGCCCGGCCCTAACAGCTAGGCCGATATACCCGGCTATCCGTGAATAATCCGGTCCTGCCTCTGTCATTGATCTTCCTCCGGCTCTGGCGGTGCCGGCGGCAGGGTTTCCATCATGGTGCGCAACTGGGTGACGACATCTTCTTCCAGCTTGTGCTCCAGCGCCCTGTCCAGCTGCCTTTGCTTGATGGCCTTCGCAAGGCAGGCCTGATTGCGGCATACATAAGCTCCACGGCCAGCCAGCTTACCCGTTTGATCCAGAACGATTTCACCGGTGGGCCGCTTGACCACACGGATCAGTTCCTTCTTGGGTTTCATCTCGCGACAGCCTACGCACATGCGCATGGGAATCTTCCGCGGCTTCATGGCACCGCTCCTTTGTTACAGGGTATCGTCATCTACTAAGAGATGGGGATCTTCCACGTAAACAGGTTCCTCTTCCACGGGAAGATTCATCAGTTCTGCCGCCTGGGACTGGGACTTGATGTCAATCTTCCAGCCGGTCAATTTGGCCGCAAGGCGGGCATTTTGACCTTCTTTACCGATGGCAAGAGACAGCTGATTATCAGGTACCACCACGCGGCAGGCCTTTTCCCGCTCAGCTACAAACACGCTTAATACATGAGCAGGGTTTAAAGCGTTGGCAACAAATTCGGCCGGATCAGGCGACCACTTGATGATGTCGATTTTTTCGTTTTTCAGTTCCTCCACCACTTTGTCCACACGGTTGCCCCGCTGGCCTACGCAGGCGCCTACGGGATCGATGACGGCATCAGAGGAGGAAACGGCCATCTTGGTGCGGCTGCCGGCTTCTCGGGCGATGGAACGAATTTGAACCACGCCGGCGGCGATTTCGGGCACTTCCATTTCAAACAGGCGCTTAACAAGACCCGGATGGATGCGGCTGACCCGAACCTGCGGTCCACGGATACCTTCGTGACCGCTGCGTTGCACCTGCAGAACATACACCTTAATATGATCGTTGACGTGATATTCTTCGCCGGGCATAAACTCGCCGATTTCCAGCACACCTTCGGTGCGGCCAAGTTCTACATACACAGCCTTGGTTTCCACCCGCTGCACAATGGCGGTGAGGATTTCGTTTTCTTTTTCAATAAACTCTTCATACACCTTGCCGCGCTCCGCTTCCCGGATGCGCTGTACGATGACTTGCTTGGCCGCTTGGGCAGCCACCCGCAAAAAGCCCTGAGGTGTTACATCCACCTCGGCAATGTCCCCCAACTGATAGTCCGAACGGATGCGGTGGGCCTCCGCCAAAGAAATCTGGTTGTTGGGCTCCTCCACATGCTCCACAACAATTTTGCGGGCAAGTACCTGCTCTTGACCGGTACCGCGGTTAATGTGGACACTGAGGTTGGCCGGCACCGGCGTATTCTTGGGCATGTTCTTTTTATAAGCCGTTTTCATTGCTTCTTCAATGGTGGAAAATAGCATTTCTTCGTCAATGCCTTTTTCCCTAGCCAGCGCCCTTGCTGCTTCAACAATTTCGGATTTCATGGGATGGATACCGCCTTCCGTTGGTAATATGTTGCTTTTTTTATTCACCCAGGTCCACTTCCTCAATCCCCTCCAGGGAGATGAGCCTTTTCACCAGGGCAACTGTTTTTTGCGGGAATTCTTTGCGGCCTTCATTGGTATTAAGAAGAATCTGACCGTCTTCCAAACCAGCCAATGTCCCCTGAAATATCTTTTTGCCATCCAACGGTTTGAACAAACGGACTTCCACCTCTTCACCTTGGCTGCGTTGAAAATCCACAGGCGTTTTGATGGGCCTATCCAACCCTGGGGAGCAAACCTCCAGGAAATCATAGTCCAAGTGTTCTAAAAGCAGCTGCACCCTGCGGTGGAAGGTTTCGCAGTCGGTAAGGGTAATACCTTTGGGCGTATCCAGATAGATGCGCAGATATTTCCCCGCAGGCTCTTTTTCCAGAGCTACTTCCACCAGTTCGTATTGAAGTTCTTCCGCCACCTTTTTGCAAATGGGCGTTGCGGCAGCAGCTATATCTCCCTTGTTCATGGTTTCTCCTTCGGGCTGTTTCGTAAGTTTAAACACAGTGTTTCAAAAATCATTTGGGCAACAGAAAAGAGTGGCCCTTTATTGCTTATTGTCCCACCCTCAAACATCGGGATTCCGCCTGTATCTCGCCTTCCAGAATCATACCACCTGGACAGCGTAAATGAAACAAGCATTTGCCCGCGTGTATTGAGAATAGAATCAAGCAATACCCACTCTTTCGATTACACCCTTCTTTCATACAGGTCATGACGGTAAATTAGTCTGCCTGCGTGTTAGTATACCATGGCTGGAAGGAGAATACAAGAGCAAAAGGAAAGGAATTATGCGGTTTTTCAAGCAGGAGGAACAGTTTATCAAAAGCAAATCACACAGCACCACACCTGGATAGATGCCTCATATTTTGATTATTCTTATTTTTAATCCGTAATGCACGTTTTTTCTTGATGCGAAGGTTTCTATTTTGTATAATGTTGGATAATCTATTTTGTAATTTTAGGTTTTTTTGTTTATAAATGAATTGCACGGAAGAGGGTTAGCATTGCCCTATAGGCGGGGACGAAAATGATTCCTATCCTTTTTTTGTTGAGAAGTGGGTGCCGTGGGTTTGGGCATTCAGATACGGGGCGTTGTGGGCATCGCCCCCTACGAAGGGAGACGGAATTCCTATCGTGGATGGGTAGCCTCGTGAATAAGGTCATTACTGCCAATCATTATCCGTTGAGATTTGGGGCGATGCAGCATTGCCGTTGGCGGATATGATTCCTATCCTTTTCAATGAAGAAGAGGGTGTCGCGGGTTAGATTAGGTAAATCATTAATAAATTAGAATTGCGTTGAGGTCTAGGGCGATGTGGGCATCGCCCCCCTACAGATGAGGATGGTTTCTATTCTTGACCGTAGAAGAGTGGGTGTCATGGATTTGGGCATTCCGATATGGGGCGATGTAGGCATCGCCCCATACGAAGGGAGATGGGATTTCTAACGTGGATGGGTAGCTTTGTGGATAAGGTCATTACTGCCAATCATTATCCATTGAGATTTGGGTCGATGTAGCATTGCCCCCTACAGAGTTGGCGGTTTAGGCATTCAGATACGGGGCGATGTGGGCATCGCCCCCTACGAAGCGAGACGGGATTCCTATCGTGGATGGGTAGCCTTGTGGATAAGGTCATTAAAGGTTGCCGTAGATATAATCCTTTTCCGTAGAGAAGCGGGTGTGGTGGGTTAGGTCAAAAAGATGGTGCTGTTGCCTATATTGTTAAAAATCGAAAGAGATACACATATGAATGAAGAGCACATTGACATGCCCCATAGAAAGCAAATGCGTCTGAAAGGATACAATTATTCACAAGCGGGGTGTTACTTTGTGACATTATGCACCCTCCATCGGCGCGTTACGCTGGGGCGTATCGTTGAAGGGGATCTTTCTGTTGCCTCATCGGTCGTTTTAAGTTGGATTGGGGAAATTGTTGAAACATACATCAATAACATCTACATTAAATATAAAAACATAAACATTGACAAGTATGTTATTATGCCAAATCATATTCATATGATCATTGTATTGCAAAGCGGTGTGATTGAGGCATCGACCCCTTCGAACGCAACAATACCAAAGGTCATTCGTTCATTAAAGACATTGGTAACAAAAGAAGTAGGTACACCAATTTTTCAAGAATCGTTTTATGATCACGTTATTCGCAATGAGGCGGATTATCTTGCAATATGGAACTATATTGATACAAATCCCATCGAATGGGCGGATGATGAGTACAATCAATTGTGATTGCGTTGCGAAAGGGCGATGTGAGCATCGCCCCTACGGAGGGATGGTCTATGCATGGATGTGTTACATGCAATATCTAGCAGCAGTGTAACCAAGGATAGTTAGGTCATCACAGTGAATAATGTCAATATGATGTTTGCGCTGCGAAGCGGGGCGATGTGGGCATCGCCCCCTACGGAGGGATGGCCTATGCATGGATGTGTTACATGCATATCTAGCGGCAGCGTAACCAAGGATAGTTAGGTCATCACGG
>JAEYQQ010000050.1 GCA_023409955.1 Bacillota bacterium
GAAACGTATCTTGCTTGCGGTGGCTTGCGCAATGATGCTGTTCATATCCGTAAACGCGCTTGCCCTAAGCCCATCCGGCAGCACGTCTATATCCAGCAATGTACCGCAGGCGGTAACCAATCCTGATATTGTGTTGGAGGCCGAACTAGGCTACGCCGGTGCTGTTACTTATATGCGGGATATTCCCTTAACTGTGTCCATTGAAAATACCGGTGCAGATATTGCAGGCAGCATCTGTGTAAATCTGTACAGAAACAACATGTATTATGATCGGTATGAATATCCCATTTCCTTAGCCTCCGGCTCTAAAAAACAGGTGATCCTGCCAGTGAACCTGAAAATGAAGCAGGAGCGCTACGTGATTGAGTTCGTGAAAGACAATCAGGTAATAGCTTCGGTTATCAAGCTTCCGGCCCGCACCATCCAACCGGAATCCGTGCTGATTGGTGTGCTTTCCCCTGATCCCCAGTCATTATCCTACATGAATCAGGATACACTGGCCACATTTTTAACAGACCGCTATGAGGCGTGGCAGCTTGTTTCCCTGTCTTTCTATACTTTTCCCAAAACAGATTCTTTAATGAAATCCTTTATGATTCTGGTGGTAGATGGCTTTGATGTTTCTCTGCTGCCGCCGGAAAGCCAGCAGGTACTGGATAACTGGATTCAAAATGGCGGTATCGTGCTGGTGGGCGGTGGTGCCCAGGCAGCAATAGATTATCCTTACTTCGCTAAATACACAGGCCTTGTCGCCGGCGGCGTTTCGGAGACGGAAGATATCACCCCTTACCTGATTGAGGATTTTGCATTTGTCGGCGCAAAAGCGCTGGGGCAGAAGGTGTTGGTAAACGAGGTTTTGGCTTCATCTAATGCGCCTTTGTCGCAGGGCACTTATCCCCTGATCTATCGGCATACGGCAGGCAGCGGGCTCATCTATACCACCGCATTTGAATTGGGTGCCAAGCCTTTATCCTCCTGGTCCGGTATCGGCGGGTTGTGGCCGAGGATCATCGTTTCCAGTGCAGGCAGCCTGTACCAGGCTCAGTACAGCCAGATGGTATCTAACACATATGAAAAATACTATAACACCTACATGTTGGATAACATCCCCATTGAAACGGCGGGGAATACAACCCCTGTCATCGTGCTGTTGTCGGTTTATCTTGTAATGGTGGGCCTTGGCAGCTATCTGCTGCTGAAAAAATTGGATAAGCGGGAGCTTATGTGGTTCACCGTACCTGCCCTTGCTGTTATATGCATGCTGGGCATGCATGGTTTGGGTGAACTGCTGGCTTACAATAAGCCCACAGTAGCAACCTTCACCAGCATCCGCATGAATCCGCAGGGGGAAAGGCTTATATCCACCATCGGTTCTATTGCCACCCCTGATTCGGGTGAAGCGTTGGTTAAGGGCGTTGCGGGAGTATCCGTGATCCCCATCGATTCGAGCAGCTACTATTATGATGCGCCGCAGGATGCCACTGCGCCCAAGCAGCAAATGTTCCGCATGGTAATCGGGGATGGGCAGTCTGTGGGCTATCCTGCTGGATCTCCCTGGTCCCGCAAGCTCATGACCATTACCGGTGATGCAAACAATATAGGCAGCCTCACAGGCCGGATTTGGATGGAAGAGGATGGCTTGCATGCAGAAATAGTAAACAATACGCCCTATCCTTTTGGGGAAGGCTTTGTGATCACCAACCTGGGGTATGCCAAGGTTGGCGAGATTGCTCCAGGCGGGTCTGCCAAGGCGTCCATTCTAAAGTCTGCCCAGGCGGAGAAAAAGGGCGAGGTCAACGTTGCTGGCGCACCGGCGTCCTTATATGAAACCAAAATCAAGGATGGCGTGATGATTGCCTCCAGTGTCGTACGCGATTACGGTAATGATTTGTACCCCCTGATCCGGGCAGCCATCTATCCCGAAGAGCAGACGGATGAAGCGTCAGCCCAGGCCTTTAGAGAGAACATGAGCAATGATGAGAGCATCCGCCGCAATTTTATGGTGGATGCCATGAACCAGGTGGCCAGCGACAATATCACAGGGTCTGAAAACTGGCTCAGCGCTTATCATTACATTGCTTTCCAAAATGAAATTGGTCAGTCAAAGCTTTACATCAATGGGGATGAAGTGCAAAAGCATGGGCACAGGGCCGTGGTGGATGTGCTTTTAACCTTCGAGCCCATTGGCCCCACAGGCATTGTATCCTACCCCCTTGGTACCCTGAAAGCCTATCCTGTTCAGGTGGGTTTGGATGGCAGCATCACCGTGCAGAAAGAGAAGTTATCCGATCCCTACATGTCCTACCAGCTTTCGCAAAAACCTGTATTCTGCTTCAAACTGCCGGATATCAGCAAGTATACCATCAGCGATTTGTCAATCAATACTAACACTTATGATGCAGTGCCTGTCATGCAGGTGTATAACCATAGCACTGGCGACTGGGATGAAAAGAAGACAATCTCTGTTACATTGGCTGAATCCGAGCTGCCAACTTATATTGATGCAGAGGGGCAGCTATTTGTCCGTTTTGTTTCAGGCGGCAGTAGCACAGCTCAAGATTATTCAAGTGTAATGGCACCTAACATGTCGCTGGAAGGGAGGGTTAAATAATGCTGGTAACAGAAAATTTGACCAAAAAGTACGGCGATTTTACCGCCCTTGACAGCTTGAGCCTGCGCATTGACGATGGAGAATTGCATGGTTTTGTTGGCCCCAACGGCGCAGGGAAAACCACCACCATGCGCATACTCTCCACCCTGATGCCTGCCACCTCTGGCAAAGCCTTTATCAATCAGGTGGAAGTGGGTCGGGAAGGAAAGAAGATCAGGCGCATGGTTGGCTACATGCCTGACTTTTTCGGCGTGTATGACGGTTTGAAATCCTGGGAGTATCTTGATTTTTATGGCCGCTGCTATGCCCTGTCTTACAAGGAAAGAGCCAGGATGGTGGATAGCCTGCTGGAGATCGTGCGCTTAACCGACAAGAAAAATGCCTATATCGACGGCCTGTCCAGGGGCATGAAACAGCGCCTGTGTCTGGCTCGCAGCCTGATTCATGATCCCAAGCTGCTGATTCTGGATGAACCGGCATCCGGTATGGATCCAAGGGCTAGGGCTGAAATGAAGGATATCCTTCGCACCCTTCGGGATATGGGCAAAACCATCTTGATCTCCTCCCACATCCTGCCGGAGCTTTCTGAAATGTGCGATTCCTTATCCATCATCGATCATGGCAAGCTGGTGTTCTCCGGCCCTGTATCCGACTTGGCTAAAAAAATGCGGGGTCAGGCGCCGCTGAATATCCGTTTCATTCACGACATTGAGCCGGAGATGATGAAAGCCGCTGTAGAACTGCTTAAGGAGTTCCCCGGTGTAGACAGTATCTTGCAGCCGGAGGAAAGTCTCTTGAGGGTAGATTTTGAAGGATCACCTCAGGATACCTCTGTGCTTTTGCAGACGCTTATGCAAAGGCAACTGCCGGTTGTGGACTTCCACCGTGCCAAAGTCAACCTGGAAAAGGTGTTTATGGAGGTGACGCAGGAATGATGAATCCTATATTTGCATCCAGCGCGCTTCGCCGCATGCGTTCCATGCGCACAGTGGTCATCCTCACCGTGTATGGTGCGCTGATGCTGGCCTTTGCCATATTAAGCTCATTGGCTGTACTGGGCCGTCAGACCATGACCATTGGCAGCATGCGGCAAGGCATTGAATACTATGTATTCTCCGTGGTACTGCAGTTTCTCATGATCTTAATGGTAGCGCCGGGCATGACGGCAGGCAGCATTGCTGGCGAACGGGAACGGCAAACCCTGGACCTGATTCTGGTAACCCAAACCGGAGCTTTCTCCATTGCGCTTGGTAAGCTAATGGAAAGCTTCAGCTTTGTGGCCTTGATCCTTTTTTCCTCCTTGCCTGCAATCAGTGTGGTGCTGCTCTTTGGCGGCGTTTCCGTATTACAGGTGATGATGGTCTTTTTGTTCATGCTGGTATCGGCTTTGGGTGCGCTGAGCATTGGCCTGCTGGCATCCACCATTTTCAAGCGTTCAACTACGGCTACGGTGGTTTCGTATCTTGCCGTTTTTGCCGTTGGCATTATTACCCTTGTGCCGCTAGGTTTTGAAAGCAAGGAGATGTCCAAGCTAATGTCGGATATCAGCAATGGGGCCAGCTTGGATATGAATATGCTACTGGCGGCGATTCCTAAGATTGTTCTTGTAAACCCAGGCGTCGGCCTTCTGGCGCTGCTTGCCGGGCAGACCGGTATGCTGGAGCGGACGTTTGGCATCCTTCCGTGGGGATACTATTATTATCAAATCATGGATGAAATGAACTTTACAATAATCACTTGGATCAATATGGGCATAGTTTTTAGCCTTTCCCTGATACTCACCTTCATTTCCGCTCTTTTGATACGCCCCAGATCCGGTCGTGTACGCAAAAGCCGAAAAGTAAATAAGGAGATGGCGGCATGAAGGAGCGGGTTTTGCCTGCCATCGGCCGGGCGCTTACTCCCTTTCGGCTGAGGCTTAGGCTGGATCATGCCCTCAAGGGCATGTGCTGGGGGATCATGGCGGCGGCAGCCGCCTGTTCCTTGCTGGTGGCATTGTCCTTTTTACTTCCGTTGGCAGGGCTTTGGCAGTACATGATAATTGCTGCGGCAGTGGCTTTTGCGGCAGGGGTATTCATTGGTTTTTTTCTGCCTGTCACCTACCGCCAGGCTGCCTGCATAGCTGATAAGGCTGGGCTTGCAGAACGGGCCATTACAGCGCTTGGGCTCAATGAGTATACACCCATGGCGCTTTTGCAGCGGGAGGATGCCATCAAATGGCTGTCCAGTTTGCCGCCTAAAAAAGCGCTGCCCCTTCGTGTGGAAAAAAGGCCCCTGTTTGCAACCGGTGCAATCGCCCTTGTAACACTGGCGGCGCTTTTGTTCATTCCCAATCCTCAAAATCAGGTGCTGGCCCGGCGGGATGCCTTTCAGGCAGCCATGGCCAATCAGGCCAAGCATGTGGAGAAAACGGCAGAAAAGCTGGGGGATGGGGCTTATGCCAAGGAGCAGCGGGATGCACTTCGGAAGGTGCTGGGGGACCTGGCACGTGACCTGCGGGGTGCAAGAGAGCCGCAACAGGCCTATCTTGCAATGGATAAGGCCCAAAAAAGAATGGAGAGCATGTTGCGCCAGGCATCTGAAGTAAGCCGTCAATCCGCAGCTCAAGCCTTTGACTCAAATGGGCTGAAAGATCTGGCCCAAGCACTGAAAAATGGCGATGGCGAAGCAGTTAAAGAGGCGGCTGCAAAGCTTGCAGGGGATGGCAATGCAGATGAAAATGCAAAGGCTCTGGATCTTGCTGCAAAGGCCATGGAAGACGGGGATTGGAAGGATGCCGTACAGGCGGCAGCCCAAGCCCTTGCATCAGGCAATGCACAGAATATCAATGCTGCCCTTGAAAGCCTTGGCGAAATGGCTCAGAGCATGGACGCCGGTGAACTTACGGGGGATTTGAACGCGCTCATGTCCCAATTAAGGTCTGGGGCATTGACGGCTGCTCAGTCAGGCACAGTCAGTACTGGATCAGGCAGCGGACCTGGGGCAGCACAAGGTCAAGGTCAGGGACAGGGTCTGGGCCAAGGCCAAAGCGCAGGCCAGGGTGCCGGCACTGGCAGCACCAATCAGGATCAGGGCGTCAGTCAAGGTCAACCTTCCGGTCAGGGCCAAGGTGCAAAACCAGCTGCTTACAAGCTGGGGCAGTATGAAACGATTTATGACCCCACCCGCTTAGACGGCGCAGAAACGGCCCATCAAGCCACCGGCCAGGTAGGGGAAGGCGATTCTCAAAAGGTGCAGCTGGGTCCGGGGCTGGGCAATACCTCCGGGCAGGTCCCTTACCAGCAGGTCATATTCACTTATCAGGAGGCGGCCTCCAAGGCCGCTCAGCAAGCCGCACTGCCCGAAACATTGCTAAAATGGGTGGACGGATATTTTCAATCGTTGATCGATTGATAAGCAAAGGAGGCAAAACCCATGACCACAGCCATGGAGACGGGTAAGGCGGACATTCTTACCTTTCAAGGCAAAATAGAGGGTATCCGAAATGAGATCGCCAAGGAGATCGTAGGCCAGCGGGAGGTGGTGGACCACCTGCTGATGGCCATTGTGGCCGGGGGCAATGTACTTTTGGAGGGTGTTCCTGGGCTTGGGAAAACCAGGCTGGTAAAGGCTTTGGGCCGGGTGCTACATCTGCCATTTTCCCGTATACAGTTTACCCCAGACTTGATGCCGGCCGATATTACGGGCACCAATATCATTAGTAAAACAGAGGTTGGAAGCAGCTTTTCCTTTCAAAAGGGTCCCTTATTTTCTGCAATCGTACTGGCTGATGAAATCAACCGTGCCACCCCCAAAACCCAGTCGGCTCTTTTGGAAGCCATGCAGGAGCACAGCGTTACCGTGGGCGGCGTGACCCATACGCTGCCGGAACCCTACTTTGTGCTGGCGACTCAAAACCCCATAGAACAAGAGGGAACCTATCCTCTGCCAGAGGCCCAGCTGGACCGTTTTTTATTCAAGCTGGTGGTTCCTTTCCCCACACTGCAGGAACTAAGCGGCATCATGGATATGACGGTAACAGCTGCCGGGCAGGAAGCGCAGGCAGTTGCCGATGGCAATGACATTTTGCTGCTGCGCAGTATCGCAAGGCAGGTTCCTGTGGCAAAGGCTGTCCAGGAGTATGCATTAAAGCTGGTACTTTATACCCACCCAGAGCTTCAAGAAAGCCCCGAACCGGCGCAAAAGTATCTCCGTTTTGGGGCAAGCCCCCGGGCAGGCCAGGCCATTTTGAGCTCTGCCAGGGTTCGTGCGCTAATGCAGGGCCGCTATAACGTATCCTTTGAGGATGTAAGGGCTGTGGCACCGGCCTGCCTGCGCCACCGGGTGGCACTTAACTTTGAAGGGCTGGCCCAGGGGCATACCGTGGATGGGATTTTGAAAACCATCATGGAAAGTTTAAAGGTGGAATGAGGGGCAAGGCATGCTGAGCGACCAAACCTTAAGCAGACTAGATACCCTGCGTATTGCCATGAAGGCCCCTGTTCGCGGTGGTGCCGGAGGCGTGCGAAGGTCCAGGGCGTTGGGGGACTCGGCGGAGTTTTCGGACTTTCGGGATTACGTGCCGGGCGACGATCCCCGCCGCATTGACTGGAACGCTTACGCCAGGTTTGACAGACTGTTTTTGAAGCTGTTTATGGAAGAACAGGAAATGCTTCTGACGCTGATTGTGGATGCCAGCGCTTCCATGGACTATGGCGAAAAATCAAAATGGGCGTTTTCCGTCAAGCTGGCTCAGATGCTTTTGTATCTGGCTGTTACCGGCGGTGACAGGGCCAATATGATCATACTCAGCGGGGAGAAGATGCATAAAAGCCCGATTTACACAGGCCGGCAAGGGTATGCCCAGGGGGCAGCACTGTTGGATGGAATCGCTCCTTCCGGCGCAACGGCCCTTACCCGGGCAGTGACACGGGCCCCCTTGCATGCGGCCCGGGGCATGTGTGTGCTCATCAGCGATCTGTTTTCCGAAGATGGTATGGAGGGTGCATTGGCGTCTTTGCTCTACCGCAAGCAGCAGGTGGCGCTTTTACAGGTGCTTTCCAAAGAAGAAATGGAGCCTGAGCTTGAAGGTCCCTTGCGTTTGGTGGATGCAGAGGGAGCACCGCCTATTGATGTGACCGTAAACGGGGAGATTTTGCGCCTGTATCATAAAAATCTGGATGCCTTTCTGAGTGGTACCCAGAGCTATTGCCACCGCCGAGGCATACCGTATGTTTTATTGCGTTCTGATATGGATCTTATGCGCGATGCGCTGCCCCATTTTATGCGCGGCGGTGTGATTGCGTAAAGGAGTGAAAGCATGCAGTTCCTTTATCCTGCCGGAGCGTGGGCATTTCTGGGGCTGGCAGCTGTGCTGGCGCTGTACATCCTCCGCAGGGAATACCGTGATCATCCTATATCCAGCACTTATCTATGGCAAAAGACCCTTCAGGATCAAACAGCCAGCAAGCCCTTTCAAAAGCTGCGTAGCAATATGCTCATGTTTTTACAACTGCTGGCAGTGATCCTGTTTGCCTTTTCTCTTATGCGGCCCATGCTGCCGGGGATGGAAACTGGCGGTGAAACCGTGATGATTTTCGACCTATCCATGAGCATGCAGGCCCAGTCTGCAGGTCAAAGCCGTATCGAAAAAGCGGTAAGCGAGGCGGAGCGCATGTTATCTGGCATGGGGGCGGCAGACAAGGTAACCATCCTCACCGCGGGAAACAAGGTGTCGAATCTGATCTCCCGAACAGGTGACAGGCAGGCAGCCTTGCAGGCGCTGCGCACTGTGAAGGCAGAATATGGTCAGGCGGATATCGGCGGTGCAATGTCCTTGGCGGCAGCCATGAAAAGAGAGATCAAGGACATGAATATCGTATTGTTTTCTGATACCCATGATCCACACGGCCTTAAGGGCATTCAATTTATTCCGACGGGGGAAAGTGTGGATAACCGTGCCATTGTGGCCCTGTCCGCATCCCGCACGGAGCAGGGGGCCTGGGCCCTGGCCCGCATTGCCAACTTTGGCCAGGCTGCCGATGTTACGGTGGAGTGCTATGCCGATGGGCTGTTGTGCGATGTCCGCACCGCAACCTTGATGGCGGGTGAAACCCAGGGCCTGCGCTTTGTACTGCCCCAGGGGGCAGTGAGAATATGGGCCAGGATTGTAGAAAACGATGGGCTGGCGGCAGACAACACACGCTATACGGCCTTAAAGGATTCCACCAAGCAAAAAATTGCCTTCATCGGCCAGGACAATGTTTTTCTGGAGAAGGCGCTTTTGCAGCGTGGTGATGTGGATCTTGTCCGTACCACCGCTGCGGATGCTGCTTCCATTTTTGACTGCAGTCTCTTTGTGTATGACGGGGTCATGCCCGATCCCATGCCGGAGCAGGGGGCTGTCATGATATTGCAGCCCACCGCCAGTGTCTTTGGTGTCACGCCAGGGGCTCAAAAAAGCCCTGAATATGGCTTTGCTATGCCTGCAGGCGGGATTGCGGCCCAGCTATCCGATCATGTCTCCTTTTCCCAGGTGGCCCTTCGGCAGTATACGCCGCTAAATGGCGGACAGCCGGTGCTTGTAAGCGGGTCAGACACACTGATTGCAGCAGGGGAAGAAAGTGGCCGCAGGTTTATGGTCATCGGCTTTGACCTGCATGAAAGCAATTGGGTTATGAAGTACGATTTTCCCATCTTTATGATGCATGCTTTAAATTATCTCATGCCCAATGCTATGCAAAATGTTCAGGATGCCCTTTGCGGAGATGTCCTTACCCTGGATTTGGATGGCCGGACGGCCTCTGCCAGTGTGCTTACACCAGGGGGCTCATCCTATACATTGGCGCCCCCCTTCCCGGTGCTGCCCTTTTCGGATACCGGCATGCCGGGCCTGTATACTTTATCTCAGACCATGCTTAAAGGGGATACGGTGGAGGCGGCCTTTGCGGTGAACGTACCTGTGTCGGAAAGCGATGTACGCTTTGTGGATACAGGTGCGGGAGAAGGATTTCAAATGCGGAGTACCCAGTATTACGGCCAGGAGCTGACCGGGCTTTTGATGCTGGCTTTACTGGCGCTATTGCTGATGGAATGGTGGGTGAGCTGCCGTGCGGGTTGAATTTGCGCAGCCCTTATGGCTGCTGTTGATTCCTATATTGTTTGGTGTTTCCGTATGGATCTATCACAAATTTTCATATCGGCCTGTTAAGGGCAATTCCCATGCCAAGGCAGTGCTGGCTATGCGCTTTTTGGTAATTACCTTCGCTGTGCTGGCTTTGGCATCTCCATCCATCTTGAAGGCCTCGAATCAGGCAGCAACCTGGGTGCTGCTGGATGTATCCGATTCCACACTTCCGGTGAAAAACGACATGGAGGCAGCTGTCGCACAGGGAATGGCTGCTGCGCCCAAAGATTTATCCGTGGGCGTAATCGCCTTTGGAGCAGAGGCCATGGTGGAAACAACGCTTGCCAATGACGCTGGCTTTACCCATGCACAAACTTCTGTCGACCCTCAAAGGAGCGATGCAGAAAAGGCATTGAAGCTGGCGGAGGCGCTGCTTCCCTCCGATGCTGCAGGTCGCATGATGATGGTCAGCGACGGCAGGTTCAGCAATGTGGATGCCCAGGCGGCACTACTGAAAAACCGCGGTATTTCGGTGGATGTGATGCAGATATCCGGCATGTCCAAAACAGATGCGCAGGTCACCCGCCTTTCGCTTCCTTCCAAGGCATATCAGGGGCAGATGTATCAAGTAACCGTAACCATGGATGCCACAGCAGATACCCATGGCACCCTTGTTTTGTATGCCAACCGCCAGCCGGTGCAGACCCGGGATGTTACATTGCGTAAAGGGGAAAACACCTTTGTATTTCAGGATACAGCAAAAGCAGCAGGTGTTGTCACCTATGAAGCGCAACTGATTGCAGATGGGGATGAGCAAACCCGCAACAACCGTATGGGTGCTTACATGGCAGTGGTGGGCAAGCCCACCGTGTTGGTGGTTGAGGGTTTGGATGGCCAGAGCCGGGAACTGCGCAAAATGATGGATGCCGCCAATATGACCTATGAAGTCATTACCCCAGGCCGCATGCCAAAGGATGCCCAAAGCCTGCGCCGCTTTGACACGGTGGTGTTGGTCAATGCCGATGCCGACGACTTTTCATCCGACGCCGTATCGGCGCTGGATGTATATGTGAAAAGCTTAGGCAAGGGACTGGTGGTTATTGGTGGTGACCGCAGCTATGCGCTGGGGGGGTATCGGGGCAGCAAGCTGGAAGATATGCTGCCGGTGACCATTGACGTGCGCAATCAAATGGACCTGCCCTCCCTGGCCCTTATGCTGGTTATCGACAAATCCGGCTCAATGACCGGCGGGCAGTTTGGCACCACCCGGCTGGAAGTGGCCAAGGAAGCGGCTATGCGTTCGGTAGAGGTGCTGACTAGCCGCGATCAGGTGGGTGTAATCGCTTTTGATGATGCCGCAAAATGGGTGGTACCCTTGCAGGGTGCCGGGGATGTAGCCGCTATCCAGCAGTCCATAGGTACCATCCGCCCCGGCGGCGGCACTGCTTTTTATACGCCGTTGGCAGAGGCGTTGATGGCTCTTGAAAATTCCACTGCCAAACTCAAACATGTGATTTTTTTGACCGATGGTGATGCAGGGGATACAGGCTATGACCAGTTGGTCCAGCACATGGCAGAGAGCGGCATCACACTAACCACTGTGGCAGTGGGCAGCGGGGCCAACCTGCAGGTGCTCAGACATCTGGCGGAAATCGGCAAAGGCCGTGTATACAGTGCAGGGGAGTTTGACAACATCCCCAAAATTTTCACTAAGGAAACCTATATGGTCACAGGCTCCTATGTGCAAAACCGCAGCTTCACCCCAGTGATTACCGAAACCTCCCAGCTTACCGATTATCCCGGCTTTCCTATGCTGTCCGGGTATCTCGCTGCCACAGAAAAAAATCTGGCCACTGTATCCATGGGTTCCGACAGGCAGGACCCGCTTCTTGCTTGGTGGCAGTATGGAGCCGGGCGTGTGCTTGCCTGGACAAGCGACAGCCAGGGGGCCTGGACCGGGCGC
>JAEYQQ010000005.1 GCA_023409955.1 Bacillota bacterium
GCTTGTATGTTTCTATAGCTTTAATAAGGCCCATAGCCCCAATATGCACCAGGTCCTCCTGGGTGCAACCGGGTACCGTATACTTGCGGGCCACATGTACCACCAGCCGAAGGTTATGTTCAATCAATTTTTGACGTGCCGCCTCGGCACCTTCTCCACCCTTTTGCATGGCATCCAAACATTCCGCTTCCTGCTCCCGGTTCAGTGGCTTGGGAAAGCTGGAGCGGCCTGCAATAAAACCAAGGAGAAACAAGCATTCCTTTACGATAAAGAAAAGAAACGTATCGATCATGCAGCAAATCCTCCTTATGGGTTATTCTATGCCCCACAGGAGGATTTGGTTCCGCATCTGTATTTTATTACTTCAGAAGGTTTTTTCTTTTCAGTATTTTGGATGGGTCACATAATTCCGCCCAGATTCAGCGGACGATTGATAATCGCCCCTACGACCTTGTGAAACGAAACGGCTGCTTTCTTTTGCCACTGCCTCTTGAATCTAAGCCGTAATAGTAGGCAATTGATAATCGCCCCTACGATTTGACAAACAATCAATTCAAGAGGTAACGCGAAGGGTATGACTTTATCAACTCAAGGCAGCAAGTTAAGGTAAAGGCATCACTAATCAATATCGTTGTAGGTGCGATTATCAATCGCCCGTGAACAAAGCCCACACCTATTTGGGCCTATTGTGATCCATGCTCACGAGAAGCCTTACACACCAACTTTTCGCCACTGCTGCATGCTTCTATACCGATACGGGCGATTGATAATCACCCCTACGATCTCATAAACAACCATTCAATCCGTTACTCAAAAGGATTTACTTTATCAACTCAAGGCAGCAAGTCCCTTGTGAAGCTTCTGCGATCATTTCCCGGCCGCCGCATGATTTCGCACCGGCCCACGGAGTATATCCCCATCGGATACCGCAAATGGAAAAGTCAGTGTCAGTAGTGTTGTCGCTACGCCGTGGGTCTGTACTTCTTCGCCGGTGGCTTGTAGAATGATCTTTTCGGGCGTATATGCCTTTCCGCCCTTAGGCGTCAACACTTCCAGCTCGTCACCCACATAAAAGCGGTTCTTTAATTCCACTGTGGCTGCTTCTCCCGGCATGGCTGTAGTCATCACCCGACCCACATACTCCATAGACTGGGTAAACCCATCTGCACCGCCGCATACCTTTGGTGCACCCAGGAAAAAGCCTGTGCTGCCAGGCCGATGGCTGGCCTTGTTCAGTTCTGCTTCTAGCTCCGGAAGTGCAGCGGCAAATACCTCCTCCCCCTGCCCCAGGGCGTCAAGCCCCCGTCGGTAGGCTGAGACCACCGTTGCCACATAGTACTCCGTTTTCATGCGCCCCTCAATTTTTAGTGAGGATACGCCGCTTTCCATCAGCCTTGGCAACAGCGCCAACGCATTGATATCCTGGGCTGAAAAGATATAGGTGCCTCGCTCATCCTCATATACAGGATAGTATTCCCCCGGCCGCTTTTCCTCCACCACCTGATACTTCCAGCGGCAAGGCTGGGCGCAGGCACCCTGGTTGGCACCCCGCCCGGTCATGGCGTTGCTAAGCAAACATCTGCCTGAATAGCTCATGCAAGCCGCCCCGTGTACAAAGACCTCCAGCTCCAGATCCGGCGGTGTGTTTTCTCTCATCCCTGCAATCTGGCCCAAAGTCATCTCCCTGGCCAGTATCACCCGTTCGGCCCCCAGGCTGTGGTAAAAGGATGCCGCCCGGCTATTGAGTGTGTTAGCCTGGGTACTAATGTGAATAGGCAGTTCTTGCACCTGTTCTCTCAGCGCCAGCACTGCCCCCAGGTCGCTGACAATGGCTGCATCGACCCCGCATTTCAGCGCAAATTGGGCTGCCTGAAGCAGCCCGTCAAAGTCTTCGTCAAAGGGGTAGATGTTCATGGTTAAGTAAAACTTTTTTCCGGCATCATGGCAGGCTTTTACCGCAGTCGGCAAAGTTTCTTCCGTAAAATTACCAGCAAAAGCCCGCAACCCAAACCGCTGCATTCCGCCATACACGGCATCCGCCCCAAAATGCAGCGCAGCTCTTAGCTGAGGCATACCGCCCGCCGGAGCCAATAGCTCCGGCAGGCTGTTTCTTTGGCATTTACTCACAATTACAGACCTCTGCTCTCATCGTAGGCTTTCCAGAGCGGTGCGTATATGGCTACAGCCTGGTTATGTTCCTCGAGTGTAATTGAAAAATGAAGTTCACCTGTATTGGGGTCCTTACTGCAAAAGTATTTATATCCAGCTGCAATAAATGCCTCATCAGGATACAGAGCCGCTTCAATGGCTGCCGGGGAAGGATTGCAAACGGGGCCCAGGGGCAGCCCGGAATACTTGTAGGTGTTGTAGGGCGAATTGATATTCAGGTCGCTGTTAGTCAGCGACATACGCCTGACACCTGTAATGTAGTGAATGGTAACGTCGCTACCTAGCTTGATATTTTCCCGCAGGCGGATATGGAACACTGATGAAACCTTGGCAAAGTCTTCGTTTTTGGCTTCCTTTTCAATCAGAGAAGCCAAAGTAATCACCTGGTCCATGGTCATGTTCAATTGCTCCGCACGTTCATGGAAGGATGACGGATAGGCCACCTCTGTCTGAGACAGCAGCTTACGAATTACATCCGATGCACTGGCATCGGTATAAACTTCGTAGGTGTTGGGGGACAGGTATCCCTCTAGCGTGTACTTTCTCTGATTCACGTTAGGCGTGGAAAGAACGTCATTGACATAATAGTACTCTTTGAAGCTGTCGCCATCTTTGCAAAGCTGTAAAAACTCTTCCTTGTTTTTGATGATGCCGTCGGTGAACAGCTTGTTGGCAATATCCTCAATGGTCCAGCCAGGGATAATGGTGATGGTGGCAGTAATAGGCTTGCCGTCACCGGTAGTTAGCTGGTTGGCGATCTGATCGATGGTCATGCCCCTGGTCAATTGGTATTCCCCAGCCTGAATTTTTTGTCCCAAGCCAATAAAGTCACAATAGTATTTGAAAATGGTCTTATTGCGAACAAGGTTTTGATTTTCCAGATTGGTCGCAACTCTACTCAGGCTGTTTCCGCTCTCCACCACGAAGGTAACAGGCGTGTTGTTATTCTCATCTACCGGAGCCAGGTAATTGCCATATACAAAATTCCATCCAGTCATGGTTATGCCAACAACAACAATCAGTGAACCTAATACAATGAGCAGCGGGCGAATCAAATTCCATAATCCACTGTACCAATACATACCATATTCCCGCTCATCCCGCAGCGATTGATGCGTGTAGTCCTTTTTGGGTTTGCGATATTTCACGTCTGTGCCTCCTTGCGTTTGCTTATTCAAGGCCAGGAAGTTGAAAATCCAATCCGGATGCGTCCGTTAATATCTTGAATATATCCCCCACTGCCTGCTGCAGCCGCATTTCGGCCAGCAGATAGGCGGATACCTCTTGATTTGCAAACAATAAAGCAGTTAATTGCGAAAAGCGCTGCATTTCTTCTTCCTGCCCAGGCGCCTGTGCCATGGCAGCCATCTGCAGCCTGGTCTGCATCTTCTTATACTCTGAAAGGAGCGTCTTGTTGGTATCATCCGAAAAGACGGATTCCTTCAGCCGGGCATAGGTTTGGTATTCTTCACTCTCCCGTATATCCCGGGCCAATTCATGAGCTTTACTATATTGCATGGATTCTTCCTCCCTGATACAACGGTTATTCAGCATAAAAAACTGCACACATAAAAAGTTCCCGCATGACATGGGAAAACCCTTTTCCCATACTGGGCAAGGGCCTCCCCAGCTGCGGGAAGCAAGAAAACGTTGGTTAAATCTCTACGATGATCGGCAGTACCATGGGGTTGCGCTTAATCTTTTCATAGATAAAGCGGTGCAGCTCATCCTTGATGCGGTTTTTCATGGGCAGCCAGTCGCTGCCTTCGATCTTGCCGTAGGATAGGATCACGCTGCGGACCAGGTCCCGTGTGGACTCGATGATGTCCTCATTTTCGCGTACGTACACAAAGCCACGGCTGATGACATCCGGCCCGGAAACAAGTACGCCACGGTCACGGTCGATGGCCATCACAATGATGATCAAGCCATCCTGAGACAGGTGCTTGCGGTCACGCAGTACCACATTGCCTACATCGCCAATACCAAGGCCATCCACCAAAACGCCGCCGGTAGGCACTGTTTCGGTGATTGCCAGAGAGGTTTCGTTCATCTCTATGACCTGGCCAATTTCCGGTATAACAATGTTCTTACGGTTCATGCCCATGGACTCCGCCAGCTCGGCATGCTGCCAAAGCATGCGGTATTCACCATGAACAGGGATGAAGTATTTGGGCCGTACCAACGCATGCAGGAGCTTTAATTCTTCCTGGCATGCATGGCCGGAAACGTGCACGGCTTCCAACGAGGAATAGATAACCTCCGCACCGCAGCGATACAGCTGGTTAATGACCCGGGACACGTTCTTTTCATTGCCGGGAATGGGTGTAGAGGACAGCACAACCATATCCGATGGACGGATCTGCAGCTTGCGATGCTCGTTGAAGGCCATACGCGCAAGGCCGCTCATGGCTTCGCCTTGGCTGCCGGTGGTGATGACCAGAACCTGATCGTCAGGATAGACATCAATGTCATCCATCTCCACCAGATAACCCTCCGGTACCGATAATTCGCCAATCTGCATGGCCACACGGGACACGCTGATCATGCTGCGGCCGATAAAACATACCTTGCGGCCAAACCGCACGGCGTTATCAATCATCATTTGAATACGGTGGATGTTACTGGCAAACATGGCTACGATGATACGGCCATGCGCCTTTTCAAACAGTTTGAAAAACGTTTCCCCCACCTTGCGCTCAGACATGGTATAACCCGGCCGTTCCACATTGGTGGATTCACATAGAAACGCCAGTACGCCTCTATCGCCAATCTCGGCAAAGGAAGGCAGGTCTGTAACTTCCCCGTCAATGGGCGTGTAGTCTATCTTAAAGTCACCGGATACTACCACTGTGCCTGCAGGGCAGGTGATGGCCAGAGCTGTCGCACCGGCAATGGAATGGCTGACCTTGATAAAGCGTACAGAAAACTTACCGAGCTTGATTTCATCCCTGGGCTGCACCACATGCAACGGAATGCCCGGCACCCTGTGTTCCTTAAGCTTTAAATCAACCAGCGCCAAAGTGAGGCGGGTGCCGTAAAGGGGAGCAGGCACCTGCTTTAGTACATAAGGGACAGCACCGATATGGTCTTCATGACCATGGGTGAACACGTACCCTCTAACATTTTCTTTTTTCCCTACCAGATAGCTGACATCGGGGATGACAAGGTCGATGCCAAGCATATCCTCTTTGGGAAACATGGATCCGCAATCCACAACAATGATATCGTCCTCATACTCATAAGCAGTGATGTTCTTACCGATTCCATCCACACCGCCTAAGGGAATGATGCGTAGTTTACCCTTAGATGCCACGAGAAACCTCCTTTCAAAGTTTCCAATAATTTCAAAATCATTCAATTTCACCTGGGAAAAAGTACGTAAAAAACGCAACGCCGGCAACACTGCACGGCGGCCATTTTCAGCCGGACTCCTATTTACCGTTTTTCTATGTTTTATTTAACGGTTATGTTCCTGCTTTTCAGCAAAACAGCAAACATTCCGTAACATCCGCACATATCGGTTGTCCCTCTATAGGCAACCACGGTACCCATGCATTCAAGTTATTATATCACAAAATGCAATATCTTACTAGTAAAAATCCATCGAAAAGGCCATCGCATGAAGCGAATTTTCGATGCTTTTTTTGGATGAATCGCAAAATAAACCTTCATTTTAAAGAAAGTTCCCATTCTTCGACCTGTAAACAACCCATCTGTTTGATATTTGAAAGATTCACACCTGCTTTTTCTCAACCGAAATCAACCGAGGTGTCCATCTTTCATCCTTTTGCAAACGACCATCCAGCAGCTTCAGAATCAGGAAACATACCGCAAGGCCCACCGCCGCCCCAAGAACAGCAGCTATATCTCCGCCCAGCAGATAGCCAATCACAAGACCCAGTATCAGCCCTGCCAACGGCAGCGCATATGCAAGCAGCGACGCCTTAGCCACCTGCCCATCCGGCATGCTGACTGTTACAGCATCCCCCACCTGCGCTTCCCCCGGAATCTGAATTGTTGCTTTATGCTTTGAGCCATCACAGGCCTGACAGTGCTGACACGCTTCCGGCCGATCAAACTGTATCGTTAAAAGACCGTTTTTAATTTCAGTCACAACACCTGTTTTTTCCATGTTTGCTTGCCTTCTTCCCGGCACGCGTCCTGCTTAGCATGCCCGGAATTATCATAACATATACATCAAATTCCCGCAATCTCACCATGCAGGCTAACATCACATACATTTTGCGCCACCGCTGGCCGGTAGGCTTATAATCCAATTGAAATGCCGCCACATTGGCATAGCGCAAACACTGCCTGTAACAGAAGACCCATTAATTGCAAAGAGCATGGTAATCATAAATGGATGTTCCCATTCCATTTTTGCATTGAGTCATTATTTCAAGTATTTGGATGGATATGCATATATCTATGATAAACGTCATGAGTGCATTCTATCTGTTGGAATTCAGAACAGCATAAACAGTTGTTGTTGAAGCGTTTTGTTAACCATGTATGATGATGGTGATGATGCAATACATCATGGCTACATTTCCTACTTATCTCTATCCTCATGTGCGGTGAAAGCATCCTTTTCATATTCAAAGTTATGCCCACCCGTATATAACGAGTGGGCGTTGTTACCCAGATGATTTATATCATATCCCCAGCCATGATCCGTATGTTCTCCGGTGCTTCACCGCTGTGGGCAGCTGCAACAGTGAGTATCATTGAAGCCTCCGTTTGGGTCAGCTCCTTTTTTTCCACCAGCACAGTGACAGCCCCACGCTGGACCACAGCAACACATGGTGCAAGGCCTGCCCCGGTCAGCGCCCCTTCAATGGCAAGCTCGTTCTCGCGGCAGCGGATAACTTCCATTAGTTCATCATGGGCTTGGTCCCGGGCTGTTTGATCCACTTGAGCATTGGCAGCCAGCGTTTCCAATGCCGCCATATCCTCCTTGCGTGTGGCCTCCCTTTTTTCCTGGTATGCAGCCAAAGGCGTCTTGATAACCGTTACAGTTGGAGTGGCGTTCACGCCGGCTGTTCTGCTCATAGGAAGGGATACCATTTTTGAACCGGTCAGCTGATACTGGTTCCACATATACGATCCTGCCAGCGTCAGCAATAGCACACTTAAGAAAATGAGGTTTCGGTACTTTTTGAAAAATGACATCATGAGTTATCCTCCTTTACTTGGGTTGTGTAGCACCCATGGGAAATACCTGAACAGACTGTTGGTCAAGCCCCAGCAAAGTCTGCATGGCACGCATCAGCATCAGCCGTACTTCCACCTTGTTTGCACCCTCAGCCACCACTACAGCCCCTACAGGAACGGCATTATTACCGGAGCCTCCCCACACACTTTGCGTTTCCTGCCCGTAATAGATCGACACCTCCACTTTTCCGCACCCCTCCATGGCTGACAGCACTTGGGAAATACGTTTTTCCACCGCATTTTGGCCGCCGCTCATATCAAAATCCGTTAAGAGCAGCGCACCGGATAAGGCGAGCAGCAGCACCAGTACCAGCCATTGTCCATGCTTCTTTTCCTTCCATTTTTCCCATAGGGCCTTCAGGCTTTTCATGGTACCGTCCCTCCCGCCTTCACAAAAATCACATCATCCGATATAGACAGTGCTTTTGACACCTGTTCTTTCAATACTTGAAAATCTTCCTGCACAATTCCGCCGCCAGAAAACGCCGAGACAGCTGCCGCTTGCGATGTGAGCCTTAAAGACGTGATCTCCCCATCATAGGATAGCTCCGCCCATGCATCAATGTCGTTGTATCCTGCCTTGCTTGCCGCCATTTGGGCGGCATCTTCTACCTGCCTTTTCAGGCTTTGCAGCACGGTATCACGGTAGCTGCCCGGTATCTTGATGACAGCCAATTCTGTTTTTTGCTGCTGTCGGGCAATACCTGCGATGTCCGGCAGGGGCACCTTGATGATCTCCAATAACGATGTGACTATGGTGAGCATCATTAAAAGCCCAATGACCATCCGCCCGGCTTTTCTAATTCCGCTATCTGGCAGCAAATGCTCAGCCAAAGTGGTTAGTATGCCAAGCACCGCCATCTGCCTTAAAAAGGCATTCATCCTTTACCCCCTACCTTAACATGACTGTTAGATTGCCCACCACAAGCATCTGTGCAATGAGCAGCAGGAACATGGCGCTGATGGACAGTTGAATGATAAACAACAGCATTAGCACATTGGAAAAGTCGTACAGACAGTCCACAATATTGCTTTCTGCCATGGGCTGCAAAATAGCGGCGCATATTCTGTAAATGAACACCGCGCAAAGTGACTGGATCATGGGCGTTAGGCAGACGCCTACAAGTACCATCAGCCCTGTGGTACCAAGAGCGTTTTTAATCAATAGCGAGCAGCCTACCAGCGTGTCCACCGTATCTGCAAACATGCCGCCTACTATGGGCACAAAGTTGTCAATGGCGTACTTGGCCGTGCGGATGGATACCCCATCCACCGCCGCCGTGCCTAGCCCCTGCACCATGGTGACGCCGATAAACACGGTGAAGGATACCCCCAGGGTCCAGTTGGCCATTTGTTTAAACAATGAAGCAAGACGGCTGACATGCAGCTTTTCACTGACATGATCCAGTATGATCATTACGGCCGCACCAACGGCAAAGGGCATGGTCACATGACGGACAAGGGAAGTCATGGTGCCGCTGGCCGCCACCACCGCCGGCTGAAAAAATGCCGCACTTGCCGTGCCTCCTACCGCTGCAAGCAGCGTCAGCAATAGCGGAAACAGATTCTGCATGGTATTGGACAGCAAATCGATGGTTCTTTGGGCCAAAGCAATGTGCTCCGTCAGATCCTGCACCATGAAAACTGCCACCAGCAGAAAACTCACATACCGGCTAATTTCCGCCACAGCATCATTGGCAAAGCCCGCACGCATATGCAAAAGAATTCCGCACAGCACCGCCGGCACCAGTACCCGGGTAATTCGCCAAAGGCTGCCTGTTAAGGCTGCCAGCATACTTTTCCCCAGGGAATCCATCAGATTCGAAAAATCCCAAGACATCTCTCCCCGGGCCAGTTTCAATATCGTATCCCTGATGTCGATGTGCTCTGTAGTGATGCTGTCTACTGCCATTTGAAACTCGTCAATGGACAGGGAATCCAGCACATTTTTCATGCTTTCTTCCATGGATTCCGCTTGCGCCTGCGGGCAAAACAGCCAAAAGGCAATGAGCAGCCAAATAAGCCGCCTCACGGCACCACCTCCAGCACCAGGTCCACCAGCGCAACAATAACAGGGGATGCCATAGCAAGAACCAGTACCTTACCGCCCATTTCCACTTTGGCGGCCAGGCTGTCCTCACCGGCATCCCTGCAAGTTTGAGCGGCAAACTCTGATACGTAAGCGATACCTACCACCTTGAGCAATACCTTCAGGTAGTCTTGGGCCAGTCCCGCCTTTTGTACCAGCTGATTCATGACCGCCACAACAGCTTGCAGACGGCTAACAGCAAGATAAAACAACAGCACCCCTGCCGCCATTGCCAAAATGGATGCCATCTCCGGCCTGGACCCACGGATCACCATGGCCAGCAGCGCAGCAGCCACACCCAGGCCGGCAATCTGAAGTATTTCCATAGGCCCACGCTCCAACGTTATGCTCAGTACAGTCAGTACAATTGGAAGATGCTTTTGACACTGGCAAACAACTCAGCCACCAAATTGACCACCATCAGCAGCACAATGACCAGACCGGCCACTGTGGTAAGCATTGCCATGTCTTCCCGTCCGGTGCGGGTCAGTACCTGGCTGATGACCGATACCATGATCCCGATGCCCGCTATTTTAAAAAGCAGTTCCACCTGCATGATGATCTGCCCTTTCCTTCGATATTGATTTACAGCAAGATAAGAAACAGCGCAGCACCACCTGCCAGGCCCAATCCGCGGTACATCTTGCAGTCCCGCTTGGCCTTCTCGTCCGCCTCCGCCTGTATGACTCGCAGTTGGCCTTGCGCCTGGGCAATGGCAATTCTCCGTTTTTCCAATGCACCAGTGCCGAGTGCGGAGAAGCAGGCGCAAAGCACTTTTTCCTCCGGCAAATCAGACATCTTTTGAGATGCCTGCCAGGCTTGTGCTGCCGTAAAGCGAGGGTTTTGTGATAGAGCGCGGGAGAAGGCAACCAAGCGCTTTGCGCATCCCCCGTCGCCCTCCAGCAAAACCACTTCCCGCAAGGGGATACCATCCTGAACCAAACGTAGGTCCACCATTTCCAAGCATCTTAACCAATCCGATAGGTTCTCCACCCGGCTCTTCAGCCTGCGGGATGCATCAAAACCAAGCATTGCGCATGCTCCGGCCGCAGCAGTGATGCATACCAAGCGGATCATACAGCTTTTAGACAGGCATTGCGGAATGCGGTGATCCGCCCCGGCACAGTCCTGTCCAGGATGACATACAACCCAAAAACCTTCTCTCTCATCAGTGCTCCAAGCGCAGGCCTCTCCAATACCTGATCAATGCTTTGACCATGGACGCTGGTGATCACCGGTACACCACAGCGCACCGCCTCCAGCACAGCCAGCGCATCCTCCTCTCCACCCAATTCATCTGTTACAAGGCATCCCGGTGCCATGGAACGTAAAAGCCATTGCATCCCTACAGACTTTGGGCATCCATCCAGCACGTCGGTATTCCTGCCCACTTTCAGCTGCGGCACTCCGTGAACACAAGCCGCCAGTTCCCCCCGTTCATCAATCAGGCAGGCCGTCACCGGTTCACGCTGCCCATCCCCTTCTGATAATTGCCGGCAGATATCTCTCAGCAGTGTCGTTTTGCCTGCGCCTGGGGCACCAATGACCAGTGTACTGACAAGCATGCCATCCGGGTACAGCCGCGGTATAACTTCGTCAGCCGATCCCGGGTATTCCCCTGCAATACGGATGCATAGGGAGGCAATATCCCGAAGTGCTCGTACTTGGCTGCCCTGTGTAAGCACTCTGCCGCACAGCCCCATGCGGTGCCCACCCTTGAGTGTAACAAACCCCTGGCGCATTTCCTCTGCCCTGGCATAGAGGGCATGTTCACACAACGCCTCTGCCATTTCCGTTACCTGCTCCCCATTGGGTATATAATTTGTCTGCTGCATGCCCCTTTCCGTTTTCAGGCTTACCAGTTGATCTGCCCGGATACGGATTTCCCTCAGCGGCCCTGCCGTTTGCAGCGCAAGAGCCAGCTTCTCCGGCAAGCAGGCGCCCAAATAGGCCGCCGCTTCCTTCCAGTCCATGGTCATCCCTCCGCCAATCCCTATGATTTCAACATGGAGGTTATACCTGATTCACTCAAAGAGAATAATTCCAAGGGCAGCATACAAGGCACTATCCACCTTATCTACATTTGACAGGCCATAGGCCTTGCGTGCCTGCAGGACAGCATAGCTGGTTGCCGCACCGTATACACCATCGGGATTTCCGGTAGAAAAACCCTGATTTTTCAAACGCTGCTGCACCTCCCGCACATGGCTGGACCGGTCTCCCGGCACCAATGTGGGCAGATAACTGTCCAAGGCGCCATACGGGCCGCCCTCTATAATTACCTTCGTACCGTTAGGTACCAATCGGTAGAGTTCCTCCGCCGATTTGACGTGCATGCGGATACAGCCATGGGATGCATTGGTGCCAATGGATCCGGGCTTATTGGTTCCATGAATGCCATACTGGCCCCAGGGAACGTTCAGCCCCAGAAACCTGGTACCAAAGCCAGACATCTTGCTGGAAAAACGGCTGTTGATCTGCCATACGCCAAGAGGTGTAGGCGTATCTGAAGTTCCTGTTGCAATGGCGTAGGTCTTCAATACCTTTGTCCCTTCGTACAATGTAAGTGATTTTCTTACGATATCGATGTGGATCCACTTTTGCGCAGGCGCCACTGTTGTAGAGCCCGCCTGTACTGCCGGTCCGGAAGAAACTACTGCAAGGACCAGCGCCAGCACAAGACAGATCAGGGCAATAAGGCGCATGCCGACGCCTCCTTTAGCCGGGAATGTCTAATACTATGCATGAAATCGCCAGCCTATAACCTCCTCATATCGCAAAGCGTATCTTTGATAAGCGGTTTCAACAACTGATAATTCCCTTTGTCCAAAAAAAGTAGGAGGAGGGCTTCTCCCTCCTCCCCATCAGCGCGCCTTATCAATCCATCAGTTCAACCAGTACGGCATTTTGTACATCCATCCCCCGCCTGGTCAGCCGTAAGTGGTTGTCCCTGTATTCCAATAGTCCTTTTTGAATAAGGACCTTTATCCTAGGTCCGAAAGCAGCCTCAAGTTCCCTGCCATGCCGGTTCAAAAAATCCTCTCGCGAGACGCCCTTCATCACCCGCAGGCCTAGCATCAGCGTCTCAAACTCCGCTTCCATGTTTGTAACATATTCGTATTCATAAGCCGCTTCACTGCCATCATTCATGGCCTGGATGTACGCCTCCAGGTCCGGTGTATTTCCAAAGCGAACGTATGCAGCTTTCTGTTTGTCACAAGGCATGCAGCTGTGGGCAGCAGATCCAAGCCCCAGATAATACGCACCTTGCCAATAGCCCAGATTGTGGCGGCATTCCTGCCCTGGCAGTGCAAAGTTGGATATTTCGTACTGCTCAAACCCAGCTTGCTTTGCAGCCTTGCAGGCATCATCATACATGATTCGCTCAATTTCTTCAGCGGGCAGCGAATATGTTCCTTCAGTAACCATATCATGAAGGGGCGTACCTTTTTCCAAAATGAGGCCATACATAGAAAGATGCTCAGGCGATAGCTTCAAGGCTTCCTGCACGGTTTCCCGCCATTCCTCCAGGGTCTGGCCCGGCAGGCCAAACATCAAATCCAGATTCAAGTTTGTAAACCCAGCCTCCCTGGTCATCCTCACTGATTCTTCCACATTCCCCCAGCGATGGATACGGCCCAGCAATTTTAGCAAATGTGCTTGGTACGCTTGAACCCCCAGGGACAGGCGGTTTACACCATGATGTCGCAGAACCTGCAGGAATTCTTTTGTCAGCGTACCTGGATTGGCCTCACAGGTTACCTCCGCCCCAGGCTGCAATGCATATGAATCAAACAAATGATGCAGTAATTCTCCCATCAGGTTAGCTGGCAAAACAGAGGGCGTTCCTCCGCCAATATAAACTGACGTAACCGGCATCCCTTCACAGATGCGAGCCTGCTTTCTTATTTCATTTTTTACCGCATCGCAATATGCTTCCATCCACTCCACCCGTCCGGCACAGGATGCAAAATCACAATAGGCACATTTTCGCCTGCAAAACGGAATGTGCAAATATACTTCCATACAAAAAGCCTGCCTTTAGTCAAAGTGTGGCTGCATTGTACCATTGTTTTTATAAAAACGCAAAAGTGCGTGCATTTTTTCACATAATCATGTATTATATGTACATTACTTTTATATGGAGGCGAACCAATTGGAGTGGTTGGAAGATGCGGTACATGTCGTTGCTGAGGCAGGCATACTGCTGGTGGAGAGTGCAGGTATTTTTGTGGTACTGTTGACGGCAGTAAAGGGCGTGATTGGATATTTTAAAAGAGATCCGCATCTGCGTCTTCGTCTTGCCCAAGGTATTGCATTAGGCCTGGAATTCAAAATGGGCGGCGAGGTGCTGCGTACCGTTATTGTACGTGATTGGAACGAATTGGCCATCCTGGGAGCGATTATTCTGCTGCGGTGCTTATTGACCCTCCTGCTGCACTGGGAAATCAAGCATGAGGAAGAACGTTATGAGCGCTGCTTAGCGCCCACCACGGATGAGTTTCCTGTCAAGGAAAATGCATAAGGACAAAGGCTGATCAGCAATGACGGCCCTGAAGTAAGGATATGAGTGTGGCAACAAAGCATACAACCGAACATAAGGGCTTCATCTATATCGAGACTTCACGGCTTATTATCCGAGATCATAGAGCCGATGATCTTTCTACTCATCACTCCTTGCTCTCCGATCCCAAAGCCATGTACTATCTGCCAGATATTAAAACGAACACCATTGCTGAATCCAATGCCAACCTCACTTTTTCCATGAAAGAAATCGGTGACGCTTCACGCGCTCACGTATTCCTGCGCATGGAAGAAAAAGAAACCGGCCTGCATGTAGGCGAAATCGGATATACGGTATCAACTTATACCCCTGTCGGCAAAATTGCCGACTTGGGGTATTTTTCTAATCCTCAATACTGGAACCACGGTTATGTCACCGAAGCTGTTCAAGCACTGCTAGCTTTCGCCTTTTTACAAGATAACGTAATGCGAATATCCACAGGCTGTCTGAAAGAAAACATCGGGTCTGAACGGGTAATGCAAAAATGCGGTTTCATCAAAGAAGGAGAGCTCAAGCAATATGAATGGCATGACGGTACACTTAAGGACCGGGTGGTTTACCGTTTGCTCAGGGATGAGTGGCTTTCATCCAATCAATTATAAGACTGTTACTAACCACCAGTACCGATGTAAAGGAGGAGCCTATGAGCTGCCTGATCTGTGAACGGATCGAATGGATCCGCCAGGGAACCAACCCTTATTTTGTAGCAGAGCTGGAAACTGGCTACGTTGTTCTGGGCGACCATCAGCATTTTCACGGCTACACTTTGTTCTTGTGCAAGGCGCATGAAAGTGAACTGTTTCAGCTGCCCAAGGCTTTTCGGGAAAAGCATATGGCAGAGATGGTACTGGTATCCCAAGCTGTGTTTGAAGCATTTAAGCCAGAAAAGATGAACTATGAACTGCTGGGCAACGGCGACAGCCACATCCATTGGCACCTGTTTCCACGCACCACCGGAGATACGCCAAAAAAAGGCCCCGTATGGCTTTTGCCCATGGAAGTTATGTACCATGCTTCAAAAAAGCCCAACCCCGATACACTGACTAGTATGGCAGCATTGCTGAAAAGCCATATCAAGCGTCTCCAGGGTAACGCAAGCGATTTATGCGTAGAAGAAAGGTAGTGGCAGAAATGGCAAAGCTTTATCAATTGGAAATCAAGGAACTGGGACCTTGGTGCATCGTTGGCAAAGCCATACAATCGCAAATAGACAGCGAAAACCCAGTACCCGCTTTCTGGGATGTATGCTTTGGCGATGGCACCTTTGCTAAGCTGGAGAGCATGAAGGACTGGGTTCTCTGCCCTGACTATGTAGGCTTCATGACTGACTGGCAAGGTGGTGACGGCAAATTCACCTACATTGTCGGTATGATGATGAAACATGGCTGTCCGCTGCCTGACGAGAGCTTCGTCAGCCGCACTGTGAACCCAAGCACCGCCGCCGTGGGCTTTATACAGGGCATCTCCACCCAGGATGTATGCATGAATGCCCACGCACTTACACAGCATGCCATGGAGGAAAGGGGCTGCAGTGCAGAAGGTGCTGCCTGGTGCATGGAACTGTACAATTGCCCACGCTTTACCACGCCGGATGAGCAGGGGCAAATCATACTTGATTACTACATACCCTGCGCAAGCAAATAAACTTAACATGAAACAAACTTAATCACCTCAATTCATATTTGATACAAATGAAGGAATGGTTAATTATGCTCAAACGGTTCTTAAGCCTTATAGCTCTTCTGCTTTTCATTCCTGTTGCCGGTCTTGGCGCACCAAAGATCGCAGATGCAAGCTTTACACCAAGCACCAACGCTGTCAGCTATTCATTTATCGCTAGCGGCCAGGATTACGTCCATATCATTTATAAAACCGCCCAAGAGTCCGGCAAAATCGTAGTCGAAGGGGAAAGCGGATATTTTTCAGGTGAGCTTCCGCTTCCCCTGACCTATGCCGGCAACAATGTTAATATTACCCTACAGTCGCTGTCCGGCAGCAAGCTTGGTCAGTTTAAAACCAAAACAGCATATCCATCCGCCATGCCTCCCAAAGCCCCTGCAGAAAGCGGCCCATTGTCCGGTATCACCGTGTGCATTGACCCCGGTCATCAGCTAAAAGCCAAAGGCGGTAAAGAGCCCTTGGGGCCAGGACTCAAGGGAACAAAGTCCCTGGTGATCGGCATGGCTGAGGGTGCAGTCACCAAGCGTACAGAAGCTGCCGTCGTATTGGAGATCGGCCTTCAATTACGTGATCTCCTTATGCAACGGGGTGCCAATGTGGTGATGACCCGTGATGTTATGGATAAAACCCTGACCAACCTGGAACGGGCAGCTATCGCCAATGATGCCGGTGCGGATATCACCCTTCGTCTGCATGGCAATTCCAACAGCAGCAGCAAAAGCCACGGGATCATCATATACGGCCCCTCGCAATCTGATTATGCAAAGGCTGTCGCAGACAACAATACGTATCTGGCCTGGGCACGTATTCTTTTAAACAGCATGCTGGAAACCACCGATGCAGACCGCGGCAATGCTGCACTGACGAACCGGTATGTGGGCAGCAACTGGTGCAAAATGCCTGTGTTCCTGGTAGAAATGGGGTATATGTCAAACCCGCAGGATGATCTGCTCTTATCCGATCCGGCGTATCAGCAAAAGCTCTGCCTAGGTATGGCTGACGGAATTGAAGCCATTTTGAAACAACAAGGACGGATCAAGTAGTATTTCATTGCGCCATTTTCCAAAGCTGCCGGATGATTGTTCTCACGCCAATATGGGAGGGATTCGTATGCGTCAGGATGAGATTATCGTCACATGCATTGACATGGCTCCCGGCAAACATCAGCAGGACCACGCGCCTTACGAGTACTTCAAGCAAGTGATTATGGGCGGTAAGGACAATGCCTGCCAGGTGGCCTTTTATTAAATACCGCCCCAAAGGTCTAACTATCCATACCATTATCACACCAATGTTACCGAAGATTTTTACATCATCAGCGGGACAGGTGTTTTAAAAACCCTCGATGGCGAAAGAGCCATCAAGGCCGGGGATGCAGTGGTCTGCCCTCCTTATGAAAAAGGCGCTCACAAAATTACCAACACATCAGAAACAGAGTTGCTCGTGTATTTAGATGTGGATACAGTCAATGATACGGACATCGCATTCTATCCCGACTCCAATAAGGTTGGCGTACTGGCACATGGTCACTATGCAGCGTTTTTCAGAAAGGAAGATGAAACGCCATATTATACTGGGGGTATGCCCCTTTGCCGCAACACCTTACAGCATTCCCTAGTGCACCTGCCCTGATGATACGGATATCCGCCTGCCTGCCCTGCCTGCCACAGTGGCATCATGGGTAATTAAGACAACAGTATGCCCCTTTTGGTGCAACCCCTCCCGCAGGGTCAAAACATCCCGGGTGGACTGTTCATCCAGGCTGCCGGTGGGTTCGTCTGCCAGCAGCACCTTGGGATTATGAATCAGTGCCCTGGCAATGGCTACCCGCTGCTGCTGACCACCAGACAATTGGGAAGGCTTGTGCCCCATTCGCTGTCCTAGCCCCCCCTGTCTTAAGGCCTCGGCTGCCCGCTCTTCCCTATCTTTTACCGGCACACCCTTGATCATCAAAGGGATCGCAACATTTTCAAGGGCTGTCAACCGTGGCAGCAAGTGAAAACCCTGAAATACAAAGCCGATCTTGCCGCTACGGATACCAGCCAGCTCATTGGCAGTAAGGCCGGATACATTCTGGCCGTCCAGCAGATATTCACCCGCCGTTGGCGTATCCAGACAACCGATGATATTCATTAGTGTTGATTTTCCCGAACCGCTGGGACCCACAATGGCCACATACTCCTGGGGATAGATATGAAGCGACACGTCATTTAGCGCATCTACATGCAGCCCCCCAAACGGGTATGTCTTGGTGATATGATTTAGCTGAATCATTAGCCGGCCTCCAAACAAAAAATACCCTCAAAATAGTTTGAGGGTATTTTTGTGATCTATACAATGGAGGCGACACTTCAAATCCTGGTAAAGTAATCCAAAAGATTTTGCCCTGCAATGCCTTCTATCACGGTTTCACTGTAACCTCTGCGGCGCATGCCGGAAATCAGGTTGGGCAGATCACCAGGGTGACGCAGCCCATCTGGATACTCATCAATGCCGTCAAAATCGGAGCCAAATCCTACGATCTTCTCCCCGCCCATCTGGCAGATGTAGTCAACGTGGTCAAGAACCGTCTCATAGGTGGTGTTCCCCTTCCCCAGGAAAGCACCATAAAAGTTAATGCCAATATAGCCGCCCTCACGGATCAAAATGCGCAGCTGCTCATCCTTCAGGTTACGAAAGTGGGGCAGGAGCGCAGTGCAGCAGCTATGGGAGGCCATGGGTGCAACGTTTGTTTTTTGAAAAATGTCATAAAAACCCTGTTCGTTTAGGTGGGATACGTCCACAGCAATCTTCAACCGCTGCATTTCCTTAACCACCTCAAGTCCATAGGTCGTAAGGCCATCCTTACTGCTACCCTTGGCGGGATACCCCAGGTCATTGTCATGATTCCAGGTGATGCCCGCAATACGGACACCCTTTTTCCGAAACGCTCTAACAGTCTCAATGCCGCCCTGAAAAACCTCGCCGCCCTCTACCGATAAAAGGATGGCTGTCTCGCCCTCTTTGGCGTCGGCTGGATCGTCAATCTGCTTAAAGCCCTGAGCCTTTAAAACCTCCAGCGCTTGAAGCTCTGCTTCCACAATGCCCTTATAATCCCCTGCATTACCCTTTGGGCCGGTCCATAGCGCCATAACCTGCACCGTTACGCCACCGCGGCGTGCACGCTCCAGTGTAATATCCGGGGATGTGTTTTTTTTATAGCCCACTTCATACAGCGTATCTGAGTGGGTATCACATACATGCATAAATGAACTCCTTAAAAATGCATAACAGTATTCTAATGCCAGATTTTATGGTCGCTGGTTATTGCCATTCTATCCCCGCAAAGTTATGGCTGGGCGTCAAATCATACAGTACACGTACAACCTGTGGCAGCGCTTTCAAAATCCGCAGAGAAACCCGTTCTAAAAGGTCAGATGGCAGTCTGGCTGCCATAGCTGTGGAACTTTCGCTTGCATGGACTGCGCGAAGGCAAATAGCAATACCATTTAAGCCATGTTCACCTAAATCGCTAAGCACGGCAAAGTGTTTCCAAAGGCGCTTACCTTGACCGCTTTGGGCAATCTCTTCCTGAAATATGGCATCCGCCTCACGAAGGATGGAAAGGCGCTGGGCAGTAACATTCCCCATGACTCTAAGCGCAAGACCTGCGCCAGGAAAAGGCTGCCGCAAGCAAATCTCAGGCGCCATGCCCAATTCCTCACCTACACGTCTGATCTCATCCTTGAACAATTCCTTCACAGGCTCTACCAGCACTGCCTGGCGGTAACGCTCATTCAAGCTCAAGCGGCTATCTGCACCCATGCCATCGGGGGAGTCAGAATAATTGGTCCCCTGCATAAGGACAGTGGCCCTGGGTGCTTTGCCAGCCTCCGCACTCAAAACATCCTGCAGCAGGCGGGAGATTACCCGCTTTTTCCGGCCTGGCTCCACAATGCCGGACAGTTCCCGAAGAAACCGGTCAGCAGCATCCACCCGCTCGATATTCAGTCGTAGCACATCCCTGTAATAGGACATGACAAAATCACTTTCACCCTTGCGCATAAGGCCAGTATCCACATAGATACACTTCAAGCGCGCCCCGACGGCATGATGGCCCAGCATGGCGCAAACACCACTATCAACACCGCCGGATACGGAGCAGAGCACTTCCCCATCGCCTGCCATACGGCGGATTTCTTCTACCGCGCGGGTGATAAATGCTGCACTATCCCACCAGGCGGTACAGCCGCAAATCTTCATGGCAAAATTGGCCAATATCAAAATACCGTCAGGATCATTCTGTTCTACCTGAAACTGCAAACCGAACAGCTTTTTTTCTGTTTGCGCATAACCGATAACGGTTTCATTTGACCAAGCCGCTGCCACAAGATTGTCACTGAGCGTAAGCGGGCGAACAAAAGACATCATCCGCTCCCCTTCTGCTGCTTCCTCAAACAATGGGAAATCATATTGATAGGTAACCGTTTCTGCACTTTGCTCAAGATATGTGTTCTCCGCCTGTCCCCCAAGCATCCCGCACATGACAGCCGCCGCATCCCCCAGTGCCAAAACAGGAAGCCCCAGTTCAAGCAGCTCCGGTTGAAACCCCGGTAAACTAAGCGCACCTTGGGAACCGCCAGCCAGAACAAGACCCAGCGGTTCCTGTTCCTTTACTTCATCCGGTGAGATATCTCCGGGTACGATTTTGCAAAATACCCGCTCTGCCCGAAGCTTGCGCGCTACCGAACGGCCGTAAGCTCCATCAAAGCTGATAATCAGCACCATATCCCGCATAAGAGCACCTCCCGGTTTATTACATAAAGACTACCATTCGACGTTGGCATGGCAATTCCTGCATTGATGCAAGATAGAGACATGTCTATAGTCTATTGTAGAAAAAAATACCATGTCTTTATTCAGAATATTGAAAAAACATTGATATCTATTTTCAGAAATCGGACTCGTCAAGTGAAGGAAAACTCGAATAAATGGTAGTGTTTCTTTTTCAATAAATTACGAGGGGAAACCAAAGTTCCCCCTCGCAGTTTATATACGCCATTATCGAAAGATTACGTATCCATCTTGGAATAGTTCGGCGCTTCTTTGGTGATGGAAATATCATGCGGATGGCTTTCCTTAAGGCCAGCACCGGTGATGCGGATGAATTCACCGTCCCTGCGCAGCTCTTCAATGGTGGCTGTGCCGCAATAACCCATACCAGAGCGCAGACCACCCATTAACTGATACACGGTATCCGACAGAGGCCCTTTATAAGGCACACGGCCTTCCACACCTTCTGGCACCAGCTTCTTAGCATCATCTTGGAAATAACGGTCTTTGCTTCCTTCCGCCATAGCTCCCAGCGAACCCATGCCGCGGTACACCTTAAAGGAGCGGCCCTGATAAATCTCCATGGCGCCCGGGCTTTCCTCCACGCCAGCCAGCAAGCTGCCCAGCATAACGGCAGAAGCACCGGCGGCAATGGCCTTGGGAATATCACCAGAATACTTGATGCCGCCGTCAGCAATGACAGTGACGCCATGCTTGTCGGCTTCTTCAGCACAATCGCTGACTGCGGTGATCTGAGGCACACCGATACCTGCCACCACACGGGTGGTGCAGATGGAGCCAGGGCCGATACCCACCTTCACACAATCCGCTCCGGCCATAATCAGGTCCCGGGTTGCAGCAGCAGTAGCTACATTTCCCGCAAACAGCTGAATATTGGGATAGTGCTTTCGGATTTCTTCCACCGCATGCAGTACGCCAACGCTGTGGCCGTGTGCGGTATCAATGGAGATCACGTCTACCTTGGCATTCACCAACGCTTCCACCCGGCTTAAAACATCCTTGGTGACACCCACCGCTGCACCGCACAAAAGACGGCCATTGGCATCCTTGGCGCTGTGCGGGTACTTGGTGCTCTTTTCGATATCCTTGATGGTAATAAGTCCCCGCAAATTAAAGTCTGCATCCACAATGGGGAGCTTTTCAATACGGTGAGCCGCAAGAATCTTCTTTGCTTCCTCAAGGGTCGTTCCCACCGGCGCCGTTACCAGGTTTTTGCTGGTCATCACATCGCCGATCGGCCTGTCCATGTCTGTCTCAAAGCGAAGGTCGCGGTTGGTCAATATGCCCACCAGCTTGCCGTCTCTGGTAATTGGCACGCCGCTGATACGGTAGCGAGCCATCAAGGCATCCGCATCCCGGATATAGTGCTCCGGAGAAAGAAAAAATGGATCGGTAATGACGCCGTGTTCGCTGCGCTTTACCTTATCCACCTGTGCTGCCTGTTCCTCAATTGACATATTTTTGTGAATAATTCCCAGTCCGCCCTCCCTGGCGATAGCGATAGCAAGACGCGCATCCGTCACCGTATCCATGGCGGCAGAAAGCAGCGGAATATTCAGCTTGATCACCCTGGTCAGTTGCGTTGAAAGGTCCACATCCTTGGGGAGAACCTCACTGCGACGGGGCACAAGCAATACATCGTCAAAGGTAAAGCCTTCACGAACCTGTTTGCCCAGCATACATTTCATCCTTTCATATGTCCTATATAAGAGGAAAGCACCAACGCTGATAAAAACAACTTTGGTACAAGGGATTATTAGGAGTTATTCTATCAGCATGTATAACCGCTGTCAAAGGGTTTCTGCATTTTTTCATTCATTTTTTCGACAAAATTGGTGTCCTCCCCGAATTGCTAGCACTCTCGTTTGTTGAGTGCTAATTTGTTCTTGCAATCCTGCTTGTCCAATGATAAAATACCCAAAGACAGGGAATGGATACCTTCAGCAGGGAGGCCAAGCCCAAATCACCTCAAAGAGCACAGGAGGGAAAGCAAATGACCAGGGAAAATGGCAATATTTCTATCCACGCGCAAAATATTATGCCCATCATCAAGCGGTGGCTGTATTCCGATAAGGATATTTTCATCCGCGAACTGGTATCAAACGGCTGTGATGCCATTACCAAATACAAAATGCTCCATCCGGGCACGGAGGAGGATTTTAAAGTCATGGTAGAAGTCGATAAGGAAAAGGGCGAGCTTCGCTTTATCGATAACGGCATCGGTATGACAGCCGAGGAGGTACACAAGTACATCAATCAGGTGGCCTTCTCCAGCGCCGAAGAGTTCCTGAAAAACTATAGCGGCGAGAACACTGAAAAAGGCGGCATCATCGGCCATTTCGGCCTGGGCTTTTACTCCGCCTTCATGGTGGCCGAAAAAGTAACCATTGATACCCTTTCCTATAAAGAAGGCAGTGAGGCCGTTCGCTGGGAAAGCGCCGATGGTATGCAGTTTGAAATGTCCCCTTCCGACCGCGAGGAAAGAGGCACCGTCATCACCCTGCATATTTCAGAAGAAGAAAAAGAGTTTTTAGAAACCTACCGTGTTCGTGAAGTACTGGATCGCTACTGTGGCTATCTTGCCATTCCAGTTTATCTAAAAGACCTTTCGGCAAAGCCCACCCCATCAGATCAGGCAGAAGGTGAAAAGGAGGAAGGCGCAGAAGAGGCAGAAGAGGCGCCCAAGATGCCCGAACCTGTACTCGTCAATGAGACACATCCTCTTTGGCTCAAAAACCCGAAGGATTGTACAGACGACGATTACAAAACCTTCTACCGCAAAATGTTCCATGAATTTGAAGACCCGCTGTTCTGGGTGCACCTGAACGTGGAGTATCCTTTCAATCTAAAGGGTATTCTTTACTTCCCCAAGCTGAAAAACGACTTTGGTGCCAGGGAGGGCGAAATAAAGCTCTTCAGCGGCCAGGTGTTTGTTGCCAACAACATCAAGGAAGTCATTCCAGAATTCCTGATGCTTTTAAAGGGCGTTATCGACTGCCCCGATCTGCCGCTGAATGTAAGCCGGTCCTTCCTGCAAAACGATGGCTATGTAAAAAAGTTGTCAGCCCATATCACCAAAAAAGTGGGAGACAAGCTTACCGGTATGTTCAATACCCAGCGTGAGAC
>JAEYQQ010000083.1 GCA_023409955.1 Bacillota bacterium
ATTTTACTGATTGTGTCGAATTAGATATAAAATGGCATGGAGGTGGATGATTATGTTCTGGATCATTGGTGGAGCTTTGGTGCATGGTTGTATTATGGGATTACTAACAAGTGAATTAGCAGCCAGATAGGGGTATAATGGATATTTTTGGACAGGATTTCTCCTTAGTTCTGTAGGTTTGCTGTTTGTTGCGGGGCTTACCGATAATAGAATCTTGTCAGCAATCGAATCAATGAAATTCGATCAAGCAGCAAACACCCCAAACTCAATCGGCTTTACCAAATGCAAAAATTGCTGTTCCAAAACCAAACACATCCATTACCAAGTAAAATGCATCCTAAACATGCTACATAACACATGTCCGCGTTGCAATGAGCTCCAAAGTTCATCGTCTTTATATTGCAAATTGTGCACGAAAGGCTCAAAAAAAGCTAATGATGCCTAAAATATGCCCTCCTCCCCTTCAGGATGGGGGCTTTTTGCTCCCCAACAAGATACTAAATACATGCTTAACAAACATATAAAATGGGTAGTATATAATATGGTACCTAATGCAAATGAAAGAAGGTATTCGTATGACGTTCTATGATTTCTCTGTAAAAGATAATAAAGGAAACGATGTTTCCCTAGATTCCTACAAAGGCAAGGTTCTTCTAATAGTCAACACCGCCACAAAATGCGGTTTAACTCCCCAATATGAGGCACTGGAGACTCTATATAAAAAATATCATGACCAAGGCTTTGAGATACTTGATTTCCCATGCAATCAATTTCTGGAGCAGGCGCCTGGTTCTAACGAAGATATTCAGCAGTTCTGCACGCTAAAATATGGCACTACATTCCCCCGCTTTCATAAGATTGATGTCAATGGTGAGCATACTCATCCCTTGTATGCTTGGCTAAAAAAAGAAGCACCTTTGGACAAAAGCAATGACGATTCAAAAAAATTTGAAGACAAAGTGAAATTCCTTGTCCCTGCAGGTTCACCATACGATATCAAGTGGAATTTCGGTAAGTTCTTGATTGATCGTTATGGTCAAGTTGTAGAACGATATTCTCCAGCCATCAAACCCGAGGCGATATATGATGATATTGCAACCTGCCTGGCTAAATAAAATGCTGCAAGTATAAAAGCAGCTTGTCCATACTACTGCTTAACATAATACATGACACAACAACCTGTTTGTATACTATTATATAGGAATAGCATCTTCTGCTTTGGATTACATTGCAGAAGATGCTTTTTTTAAACGAACACTACTTATTCCAAGCTAATACTTAGGCTATGAAAATACGAAAAAAGCCTTGATTACTCAAGACTTTTTTCTTGGTGAGCCCGGCGGGATTCGAACCCACGACCTTTTGATTCGTAGTCAAACACTCTATCCAGCTGAGCTACGGGCCCTTGTCTGTCTCTCGGACAGCTTTTGTATTATAACAAAGATGAAATGAAAATGCAACAGTAAAATTGACTTTTTTCAGAAAAAAATCGATTCTTTTTGCATTCTTTTCAAACCCAGTTCTTTGAACTGGATTCATCTCCACAATCTTCTTGCTAATCCAAATATAATCATGATTTTTCGCCTTTGCTTTCCTAATACGTTTTCAAAAATTCATTACACAAAGGAAAATGAATATAAGAAATTCTTGCACTAGCACACCGAATCAGACGATCAACAGCCTCATGTGAGGGTTATTGCCCTTAATCACAGATCATAACCAGCAGCATAAGCGGTGTTTACGAAAGCTTTAAAAAGCGATACCCGGCACTTTCATGCCGGGCATTTGATATTGCCTATTCGCTCTTTTCCACAAAGCTGGCCATCACATAACCTTCCAGGACGTCAGTTTTCACTTTTAGCCATCCATCTGGCAGTTCTTCCAGCACAAGCAGTTTCTGCCCATAATACAGCTGGCGGATGACAGGCCCTAGCAAGCTGGGTTCTCCACGCATATTCAACGTGGAGCTTTCGCCAATCTGTGTTACGATTGCCTGCCATTGCCCAGCTGAGGGAGTTTGGCTCACAGGCATCAGGGTAGGCCTTGGCGTAGGTGTAGCGGGAGGCCCGGGTGTTATCAAGAATGCTGCATCAATCGGCGGCTGTGGTGAGGCTTGTGCCCCCATTTTCGCCAGGGTCATGGAGGGATAGTAGAACTTTAAAATTTGATCAAAGGTAAAATCGTGCTCTTGCGCCATCCATTCAGCGCCGCGCTGGCTCATGCCGACACCATGACCATACCGGCGGGATTCGATAACAAAGCTGTCGTCTTTCTCCCTGATGGAGATAATCTCGTTATCTCCCCCATTAATGCTTAAATTTAATGCACTTTCCACATCAGGGAAAATGTTTAAGTCAGCATAGAAGGTCTGCTGCACAGGCTGCATATCCGTCCATTGCGGCACTTGCGGTGTAACGCTTGGTACAGGCGTAGCTGACTGGGTTACGTAAAACGATTCCTCTTCAGAGCTTACAGGAACAGCTATGCGCCTGGCTTCCACTTTAACATCAAAGCGAAGCTTTGTCATGACCTTGGAATTTTCACCATTGCCCGGCGTATGAGCGGAAACCCCAGCAATATTCGTTATTTTGATGTAGTTAACATCACCGTCATACCCAAGCGCAGTCAGCAGCGGTGATATTGCATTCTTTATCAGCAGCGCCAGCTGACTTCCCAATTCCTCTTCCGACTTAGGTACCTTGGGGACAGGATAACTGAGTACAACACTCATCGGATTTTCCAAGTCATAGGGATCATCCTGCATCACGCTGATACCCGCATTCTGGCCCCCCCATACATTTTGTATGAGTTCAGTCTGGCCCCCATTGCTGGCAGAATAATAGAAATCAGCCAATACTCCGTTGTGAAGGCCAATGACTCCTGCTGTTTCCAGTATTGCCTGAGCAGCTTTTTCATTGGCCGCGTTCATCCCTTTGAACACCTGATCGTTGGTATTATCCACCACATCGTAATCTTGGGAACTTCCCGTTTTCTTCAGGGCATACGTCCTGGCAGTCACCGCCTGTGCTTTCAATGCTTCCATGGGGAAGGAGTCGCTCATTTCGTATGGGACAACGCCAAGGAGGTATTCCTCCATGGGAATATGCAAAACTGCCCGGAGCATGCCATCCCGGATGGTAACAACCAAATCGCCTGCATACAAATTGTAATCGCCATTCAAGCGCAGCCCGTTTTCTTCCTCTGTCAATACTGCATGGCGTTTTATGACAATCTGCGTGCCTGCATCCAGAGCCATGCCCTCATAATAGAGCATCAGCCGGCCCTGGGCACTGGATATGGTCAGCTTTGATCCCCGCTGAAAAGCAATGTTTCCGGGGCTTACCGAATAGCTGCCATCAAGTGCTATATCAATCCTGTCAGTTAATGCCAACCTTGTAAGCAATACCCGCACCAGCCCGTTGGGGCTTTCCGCATAAGCTGCAGTTGTATTCAACCTAACATCTATCGGTGCAAGGATAGAAAGGAGCATAAGGACAGCCAGCAAAAGCCCCTTGAAACGCTTTTTGTTTAAGAACCATATCAAGTCCGCATCTCCCCCTGATCCATTTCACATAATATACATTTAACGTATAATACCTGCAGATTGTTCACCATTTTCCGTAACAAATTTTGTCGAAGAATACTCATCCATCCCCGCAACGCTTTGCTGTTAGTGCCGTGTCCAATACGCTACAAAGGCATCAAGACTCCTGACAGCGGAGCGGATATCGCCATACACAGGCAGCCCATTTTCCTCCAGATATTGCACCAAAGGCGTAAAATGCTTGCCGGCATTGATGGATACCACAATGGGCTTTTGATGGCGCTTTGCAGCCTTTACCAATAAGGGTGCAATCGCATCCTCATCCAAATAGCTGTCCTGCAGCGTCTTAAGATTGTCTATGTGGGGAACGATCGCCACAAACAAGCAATCCACCCCTGGGTCTTTCAATACCGCTTCAATATAAGCAGCATACCCAACGTCATCCGTCATAGGTGTTAGGTCAAGGAATGCTGTCTCAGCGCTTACCAGGCCATGGGTATTGAGAAGCCTGATCTCATCTGCAGTCTCAGCAGTGAAAACCGCTGGCTTCAAATACCGCAGAAGATCGGCCCCCATGGTGGCATCCAGCCCTGCGTTTACCACACCAGCCACCCGGCATCCTTTGGGTTTGCGTGCAGATAGCATGGCAAATGCCTTGGTAAAGTGATAAAAGTCGTCCAGTTCTTCAGTCAGCACACAATCCGCCTGAATACACGCTGCCTTGAACACGTCATAACTGCCGGATATAGAAGCTGTATGGGATGCAGCAGCTTTGGCCCCTGCCTCTGTACGGCCCGATTTATACACGATCACCGGCTTTTTAGAGCGCTTGGCCAGTTCATAAAACCGCCTGCCTTCCCCAGCGCCTACACCTTCCAGGTACAAGGCCATCACATCCACTGCGCTGTCAGTTTCAAAATACTCCATTAGATCCGGCAGATTCACATCCACCTTATTGCCGAAGCTCACGATGGTACTGAAAATGGCAGCATATGGGTTGCGTTCAACACTGGTGATTCCCATGGCACCGCTTTGCGTAAGCAATGCTACATTGCTGCTTTTCCCAAGGGGAATACGCATGCGTTTGCCGTCAATAAAAAGTGTGTTTACGCCATTCTCCGCATCTCTGGGAGCACGAAATACACCCATGCAATTGGGGCCGATAACCCGCACATCTGATTGCTTGCTTTCTCCCATTCCCCTTACAAAGTCCTCATAATGCATATCTCCAGGGATACCGGAAATCAGGATCACAGACTTACCTTTGGGTATCTTGCTGATAAAATCCAGAGAATACCTACCTGGTGCGGCATATACTACCAAGTCATACGGATGCGGTATTTCCTCCAGACTTTTGTATATAGGGTAGCTGCAGCCTTGTATAACAGCCTCTCCGCCTTTGGGGTTCAGGCAATATACATCCTCCCTGTTAAGCTCAGAAAACAGTGTTACAATATTCCGGGCCATGCTATATTTTTCTGGTTTTGTTGATACACCAGCCACCACTATGCCCTTAGGATGAAAAAAGCCCTTCAAGTGCGTTGCATCAGGCAGTGCCGCCACTTGTCCTGCAGCTTGGGCAGGTACAAACTCCGCATAACCGTCCACCGCTACAAAGCGCCCATCCTTGGAAAACACAATGGGATTTAAATCCAGCGCCTTCAAATAAAAGGGAGACCTTCGACCGGAAAGAAACGAAAATGCAAGGCCCAGCTCAGAAATTCTGGCCACACCTGCAGCAATCATGTTCAAATATTCCGGATGTCCCATGTCTTCAAATTTGTGGCGGATGTTAAGACTTTGTGTAAATGATTGCGCATCATCATAGCTTACAGGTGCAATGAATAGATTTGCCGGATCGTAGTACTTGGCGAAGAACTCAGCATCATCTCCGCCCTTGGAAAGCGTCACCACCGGCCCAAAGGAAACATCCTCCTTCAGTCCGATCATAATTTCATTGCCTAACGCCTGTGTGAAGTGTATGAACTCCACGATTAAAAAGCCGTCCACGTAAGGCTTACTTTCTTGCGCAAAATGAGATAAGACTTCCTCTCGCATTTGCTCCAGCATAAAGCGAATAAACAACGGGTCTCGGATGGAAACCTTTTTTACACCACCGTAGCGCTGGTTATGAGCCATATCACGGGATACGATTTTGATCATCAGATCATTTCCGGGAAAGCGGCTGAGCATTTGCTCCGTTACTTCCCTGGGATCCTGAACAAATGCATACTGGGGTACATCCATTCCCGCTAGCTTTAGAATCTGATATACCTCATGCTCATGCAGCGTGTTTCTTCCCTGGATATGTGCCGCTTGAAAAATGGAATCCATTCGATCCAACGTGATTTGTTCCCAAGCCATGCTATATCCTCCTTGTCATGGAGCGTAAATGGGTTTATTGTGTTATGCAGCAGCTATTCTCGCAATGAGATTCACAACAAATTCTGAAATAGGCATATACAACATAGGCACAAAGATGGCAGGTAATAGATTACCAACCGATAAATGCTTATCAAATAATATGTTCAAGCCGATGCCAATGATCAACAGGCTGCCCACGGCGCTCATTTGAGCAATCAACGGCTCTGTAAACAATGGTGCAGCCCATTGAGCCAGCAGCGAAATGCTCCCCTGATACAAAAAGACTGCCAGGGCAGACATGGCAACACCAGGCCCCATGGTGCTGGCAAAAACAATGGAAGAGATGCCATCCAAGGCAGACTTTGCAATCAGTGTGCTGTTGTCGCCTTTCAGACCGCTTTCCAGGGAGCCCACAATGGCCATAGCTCCGACACAATATACCAGGCTGGCTGTTACAAAGCCTTTGGCAAAGCTGTTGTCCCCTGTGTCATGGTTGCCCGCTAGCAGCTTTTGCATCTTCAGTCCTAACTGATCCAGCCTCTTTTCAATATTCACCATGGCCCCGATTAAACCGCCGATCACAACAGACATGATCATCGACATCATATCCTGGGTTTTGATAGCGCCCATAACACCGATTATCAAAACACACAAACCAAGACCCTGCATCACCGTTTCCCGAAGCCTTTGGGGTAAGCCCTTGCGCAGTAGAATGCCTGCCAGTGAGCCAACCAAAATGGCTGCCGTGTTGATCAATGTGCCGATCATACTATATCAGTCCTTCTTATGTATAATGCAAATGGTAAATAGAATTGCGTCTATCGTAGAGAAAGATTTCAAATAGAGATGATATAAGGCAGGCCGATGGCTTGCGAAATAGGATATAGCGGTTCGTTCCTAATCCATGAGCTGACAGTCATCTTTCTAAATACAGTGCAGTATAAATGATTGGAAAAAACCTGCCCAAAGATCGACCTCTGGGCAGGCTGTTTAACATAAGGACATCAAATTATTGGGCAACGGTTTGCTCTGTGGGATACACGCTGACCTTTTTCTTATCCTTGCCAAGGCGCTCAAAGCGAACAATGCCATCCACCTTGGCAAAAAGGGTGTCATCCTTGCCGATGCCTACGTTAAGGCCGGGATGGATGTGGGTGCCGCGCTG
>JAEYQQ010000090.1 GCA_023409955.1 Bacillota bacterium
AGCACACAATCTTCCCTGCCCGGTAGGGAAACGATATAGCAATTGGCCCGAATGGGGCCTACACGAAGGGTTTGTATATGCAAGTTTTGTTCCATGCTAACCTCTTAGAATGTTTTACGGCTATCCAGTAAAATAGTCACCGGCCCGTCATTGACAAGAGAAACAGCCATCTCCGTCTGAAAGACGCCTGTTTCCACGGTGAGGCCCTCCGCCCGCCAACCCTTTACCAATGCTTCATACATGGGGTTGGCCACCTCCGGCCGGGCCGCCTCAAAAAAGCTGGGCCGCCTGCCACCGCGGGCATCTCCCATTAATGTAAACTGGCTGACAGCCAGAATGCCGCCGCCAACATCTTTCAGCGATAGGTTCATTTTCCCCTGCTCATCCTCAAAGATGCGCAGGTTGGGAACCTTGTCCATCATATATTGCAGGTCTTTTTCCCCATCCCCTTGGGTGACGCCGATTAAGACCATAAGCCCTTTATCAATTTTTCCAACGGTTTGGCCATGAACCGCCACAGAGGCGGAGGATACCCTTTGTACCACACAGCGCATGAAAAATGTGCCTCGTTTCTAAAATGAATCGCATTAGGGAGATAGCCAGGGTCAGCTGGCACCCCGGTATACCTCCACTACATCCGAGCGCTTTTGCAGCTGCTTGATAACCTTATCCAGCTGCTGACGGCTGGTGACCTGAATTACCAGGGTGATGGTGCTGGTTCTGCTTTTGGTGTTGAACTTGGCGCTTACAGCGCTGATAGGCACGTTCATATCCCCGATATAGGTTGCCAGTTCGCCCAGCAGGCCCACATGGTCGTAGGCGATAATTTGAATGCCCGCATCAAAGGTACCGGCATTCTCCTCGGCCCAGCTGACCTCCACCATCCGCTCCTGCTCGCTAGCACCCACGTTCACGCAGTCTACCTTATGAACGGTAACACCACGGCCCCTTGTGATATAGCCCACAATATCATCGCCAGGCACTGGGTTGCAGCACTTGGCAAAGCGCACCAGCATGCCGGATTCGCCTTTGACGTATATGCCGTGGGTAGGCTTGCCCAGATTCTGCATTTGCAGCTCCTGAGGGGTGATGTCAGGGATCTTGGGGGCAGGGGGAGCATCCTTCAAACGCTGCTCCTCCATAAGCTTCATCACCACATAGGTGGAAGCCATACCGCCGTAGCCTACCGCGCCATAAATATCATCCAGCTCAAAAAAGCCGTACTTTTTCAAAATGCCTTCGTAATACTCGGGCTTGGTAATGGAGCTCAAGGCCACGCCCCGGCGTTTGGCCTCTTTTTCCACCATGTCCTTGCCTTTTTCTACGTTCTCGCCACGGAGCTCACGCTTGAAGAATTGGCGGATTTTGGCCTTGGCCTGCTGGGTTTTGACCACCTTGAACCAGTCCATGCTGGGGCCCTTGGAGGCAGAGGAGGTGATGATGTCCACCCGGTCGCCGGTTTCCAGGGTGGTATCCAAAGGAACGATGCGGCCATTGACCTTGGCACCTACGCAGCTATTGCCCACGGCGCTGTGTATACGGTAGGCAAAATCCAATGGTGTGGCGCCCTTTTGCATGTTCACCACGTCACCTTTGGGTGTGAAGAGAAACACCTCTTCGCTGAACAGGTCGGTTTTTAACGAGTCAATAAACTCCCGGCTGTCCTTGGTTTCGTTCTGCCAGTCCAGTATTTGCCGAAGCCAATACAGCTTGCTGTCCAGGTCTGTGGCATTTTGCCCGCCCTCTTTATAGCGCCAGTGGGCTGCGATGCCGAACTCCGCCACACGGTGCATATCCCAGGTGCGGATTTGCACCTCAAAGGGGAAGGGCATTTTGCGCCCCCCCACCACGGTGGTATGCAGGCTTTGGTACATGTTGGCCTTGGGTACGGAAATATAGTCCTTGAAACGGCCAGGCATCTGGTTCCACAGGGTGTGTACAATGCCCAGGGCCGCATAGCAGTCCGGAACCGTGTCTACCAAAACACGAATGGCAATCAGGTCGTATATCTGGTCAAAGGGCTTGTTTTGGAGCACCATTTTGCGGTAGATGCTGTATAGGTGCTTGGGCCGCCCATCGATATCATAGCGGATATGCTGCTCATCCAGCTTGGCGCTGAGTTCCAAAATCACCTGGCGGATGTTTTCTTCCCGCTCAGCCCGTTTCATACCCACCTTCTGCACCACGTCGTGGTACCCGGCGGGATCGATATAGCGCAGAGACAGGTCCTCCAGCTCCTGCTTGATGGCGAATACACCCAAACGGTGGGCCAAGGGTGCATATATATCCAAGGTCTCCCTAGCGATGGCCACCTGCCTTGCCTCTGCCTGATAGCGCAGGGTGCGCATGTTGTGCAGCCTGTCGGCCAGCTTGATAAGCACAACGCGGATGTCCTTGGACATGGCCAGGATCATCTTGCGCAGGCTTTCCGCCTGCTGCTCCTCTCGGTCGGCAAAGTCCAGCTTGGTCAGCTTGGTAACGCCGTCCACCAGCCGGGCTACCTCTTCGCCAAAGGCCTGCTGCACATTGGGCAGGCAAACACCCTCGCAATCCTCCACCGTGTCATGCAAAAGCCCGGCGGCAATGGTGGGTGCATCCATCATCAGCTCTGTCAGTATGCTGGCGACAAAGGCAGGGTGGGTAAAATAAGGCTCGCCGCTTTTTCGGAATTGGCCGGCATGGGCAGTTTCCGCATATTCATACGCCTTTTTCACAAGAAGATAACTGTCACCCGGGTGGTGTTTTTGCACCTTGGCCAAAATTTGATCCAAGGGCATGCATTCCCTGCTGATATACGTATACATGACCGGCCCTCCTTCCGCGGTTAATTCATAAATGATCTGAGTGTTTTTAAGAACAAGCTGTCGTCAAGACTGCATTTTACGGGTGGTAATTTGGTTAACGTAAAGGGTTCCTCCTCCCAGGCAATAAGCGATAACTGCGATAATACATAAAGGCCTGCTTTTACCTGGGGCACCGATAAATGTGCTGCCGCAGACAGGCTAAAGGTCGTGATGGAAGACAACGTGCCAAGGGTCTTGTAAAGCCTGCGCAGCTCATCATCCAAAAGCGCCAAGGGTTTTACTAGTTCTTTCAGCTCTTGGCTTTGCGGATACGATAAAATCCGTGCCCGGGGGCATTTTTCCTGCAAAGCCGCCGCCTCACCAGGCATCAGTTCCCCGTCTGCCAGAATCAGCGTATGCCACATATCGGAAAGCTCAGCGATCCTTGCCGGGTACAGCAGCGTATGAAAGCCGCGCCTATCCTCCACCCTGTCTGTCACATGGAGCTTTTCCCCATATGCCATGGCTATGCGCCGGGCGGTATTTGGTGCCCGGCACAGAATCACCGTGCCTTGCGCACCGGTAAGCGCTGTTTGCAGCTCATCGCTGCCCGCCTGTCCTAAATGAGGGTGAATCTTATGTGTATTCGCCGTCATCCCCCACATTTCCTGCAATACAGTCTCCTGAGCACGCTGCATATCATCCGCAAGCCCGGCTGCGCCGGATGGGCGAATGGCCTTGATATTGCACTGCACGGTAACATGATTGTTCCATTCATTCAGCTCCGGTGCAAACAGCACATCCACCTGCTGTGGCATATGCGCCGCCCGCCTGCCCATTTGAAAAGCAATAGCAGAGCGCAAGGCGTCCTGATGGTACAGGCTGCACTTTAAGTGTACGCCTTCCTTGCCCACAGGCCGCATATCCTGGACCTGGGCCCCGGCAACCATAAACACCGGCTCAGGATTGCCAAAGCCCGAAGGTTGCATCTTTGCAAGGGTCTTGGCCATATCCTCCGTTACATCGCCCAATGAAACCTCTACATCGTATTCCTTTACCGGAATGTATACCTGGGGGTCGCAGCGCTGATGAATCGCTTCGTTAAGCCTGCGCCTGAGCTCCGGCAAATGCTGGGCCTTAATCGTAAGCCCTGCTGCCTGCTCATGTCCGCCAAAGCGGATGAACAGATCCAGGCAGGTTGACAGCATTTCATGAATATTCACCCCGGGGATGGACCTGGCGCTGCCTACGCACTCCTCCCCTGTTTTGGCAAATACAATGGAGGGATAATGATAGCGCTCTGTCAGGCGGCTGGCTGCCAGGCCGATGACCCCATGATTAAAATCCTCCCCATCCGCCATGAGGATCCTGTCTGTTAAAAAATCTGTTTCCAGTTCCACCTGGGCCAAGGCCTTGGCGAAAATCTCCGCCTCCAGCTGCTGCCTGCGGGTGTTTTCATTGTTAAGTGTCTGAGCTAATTCCCTGGCCCTGTCCGCATCCTTTGTCAGCATAAGCTCAACCCCTAAGGATGCACTTTTTAAACGGCCCCCGGCGTTGACCCTGGGTGCCAGGCCAAAGGCCACCTGTCCGGCATTGACGCCTTTTTTACCCTTGACATCGATTCCAGCCGCCTCCATCAGGGCTGCAAGACCCAACCGGTTTGTTTGACCCATTTTGGCAAGGCCCAGTGCAGCAATCACCCGGTTTTCGCCATGCAGGGGCACAAGGTCTGCAATGGTGGCCAGGGCGGCCAGATCAAGGTATTCTTGGGCAAGCTCCAAGCCGCCCAATGCCTGCAAAAGCTTGAAGGCTACCCCGGCCCCGCACAGACGGCGGAAGGGATAATCCCCCATGAGCGGATTCAATACAGCATCTGCCGGGGGCAGCTCCGGCCCCAATTGATGATGGTCGGTAACGATAACGGTCATGCCCAGTTCCTTGGCCAGGGCCACCTCTTGGGCGGCAGTGATGCCGCAGTCCACCGTTATAAGTAGCCGATGCGATTGTGCAAGGCTTTTCACGGCATGCTCATTTAAGCCATACCCTTCCTCATGACGGCTGGGAATATAGTATTCCACTACCGCGCCCAAAGACCGCAGGGCAAGCAGCATCATGGAGGTAGAGCTGACGCCGTCCACATCGTAATCGCCATAAACCACGCAAGGCGTTTGATCATTGATGGCACGTTTCAGCAAAGCCACCGCCTTGTCCATCCCCTGCATGAGATATGGATCAACCAGCTGCGAAAGGGATGGATGTAAAAAGAGCTCAGCCTTTTCCTTGGTATCCACACCGCGCATGGCCAGCAATGTCGCAAACCACCCTGGCAGGCCTTCCTCTATTTTCGTATCCGGCTGGCACCGTTTGACAAAGCGCAGCATATGATCCATCCCCCAATACTTCAATATATGTGCAAGGAGCGTTCTTCCGGTTTGGCCGAAAGAACGCTCCTTTGGTATCTGTTGTGCTTATGCCTTTTTAGGCTTTGCACCCTTGTGGGGATTCAGTTCTTCCATCATTGCCCACAATTGACCGTTGATGAGGTTGGAGCTGTACAAGCCGGAAAGCAAGCCGATGATGATGGGCAGCGCAAATTCCTTGATGGCGCTGACGCCCAGAATGTACAGGGCCACAATGGTGATCAGCGTTGTTAAGGAGGTGTTGATGGTGCGGCCCAGGCTTTGCTTTACAGACAGCGTAGCCAGATTGGAGCGGCCCATGGATTTGTACTCCGGGTTCTTGGCGTTTTCACGGATACGGTCAAAGATAACGATGGTGTTGTTGATGGAGTAACCAACAATGGTGAGCATAGCTGCAATGAAGGAGCTGTTCATTTGGATGAAGGAGCGGAACAGCACCATAAAGGAGAGCATGATGCCCACGTCATGGAGCAGGCCGATAATGGCAGCCACACCGGAGTTGAAGTCAAACCGGATGGCGATATAGCCCAGCATCAGCACTGCGGCAATCAGCACGCTGAAAATGGCGTTTTGTACCAGCGTACGGCCGGCCACGGGGCCCACATAGCCCACCTGGGCATTTTCAGCATCCATCTGCGGGTATTTATCCTTGAGTTCGGCTTCCAAACCGGTGCGCAGCGCCTGAACACCCTCGTCGCTGATCTCCTTGATACGGATTTGCAGCTCGGTTTGGGCACTTCCCGCTTTGGATATTTGATATTCCTCAATGCCCTGGTTGCGAAGGGCGGTTTCAACATCCGCCTGTTCAAACGCCTGGTTCATTTGATACTGCATGGATAAGCCGCCGACAAAATCCAAACCAAAGTTGATGCCCTGCCCAGCCAGCGATAAAACAACGGCCAGGACCATGATGGCCAGTGAGATCAAAATGCAGGTACGGGCGCTGCCTTTCAATTTGCTTTTCATTTACTGCGCCTCCTTTACAGTGGTCTTCGTCGGGGCAAACAGCGCAGGCTTGTTCCCCAGCAGGTTCGCTACGCGGGTCAGCAGGAACCGGGTGATCAATACGGCGCTTAACATGCTGGTGGCAACGCTTAAAAACAGCGTCTTGGCAAAGCCCTGAATAGAGCCTGTACCAAAGGCCAGCAGAACCAAGGCCGCAATCAGCGTGGTCACGTTGCCGTCGATAATGGCGGACATGGCGTTTTTCAAGCCCATCTTCACAGCGCCCTTGACGGTACGGCCCCGGCGGATTTCTTCCTTAAAGCGTTCAAAAATAATCACGTTGGCGTCAACAGCCATACCGATACCAAGCACGATACCGGCGATGCCGGGCAAGGTAAGCTGAATGCCGGGCACAACAGCGATGAAGAAGAACAGCAGAATCATATACAGGCATAGCGCCCAAGAGGCAACGAAGCCGCAAACACGGTAGCGCACGATCATCAGCAGCATCACCAGCAAAAGGCCGATGATGGCGGCTGTTACAGAGGTGGAAAGCGCATCGATGCCCAGGGTTGCAGAAATGGTATCCACCTTCTGCTGGGTGATGACCAAAGGCAGTGCACCGGACTGGATCTTCAGGGCGATATTCTGGGCTTCTTCAGCCGAGTAGTTGCCGGTGATAATGCCCTGGCCGCCGGTAATGGCGCTTTCAACGGTAGGCGCCATCAGCTGTACGCCATCCAGGTTGATGGCTATGGTCTTGCCAATGCTCTTGGTCGTCATGTCGCCAAAGAGGGTAGCACCTTCCGGGGTCAGGGAGAAAGCAATGATGTTCTGCTTACCGATGGCCTGGGTGGAATCATAACCGGCCCTGGCTGTTTGAACATGCTTGCCTTCCATGAACACATTGCCATCGGGGTCGATGAACTCCAGCTTAGCAGGAGAGCCAATCAGATCCAATATGGCGTTGGGATCGGTCACATCGGGAATCTCCACCCGAATGCCGTCTGTGCCGATGCTGGTGACGGTGCTCTCGGGATAACCCTTGTCTGTCAAGCGCTGCTGGATAATGGTTATGGTTCCATTGAGCAGCTCGCCAAAATCAGCTTCTGTGCCTTCAGGCCTGGATGCCTGATATTCCACATACACGCCGCCCCGCAGGTCCAGCCCCAAGGGGATGGATGTAGGCCAAGCTTCCACATTGGTGGTAGGCAGCCAGGATTTGAGTTTATACAGCCCGCGGCTGTCCAGGTTCATACCGTTCATGGAGAGAAAACCGAATCCTACGGTCAAAATCAACACGATGACCAGGGACAGGGCGGATTTGGCTGTTACGCTCAACCGCTTGCGCACTCTGA
>JAEYQQ010000113.1 GCA_023409955.1 Bacillota bacterium
GCAACACGGTGTTGCTGCGTTGGTCAAAACCATTGATTACAGCTGTGGTAGGTCCGCCGCCATTGAACATCAGCGGCTGGCCGTATATGCCAAACTGCGAAATTACACTTGTAATGGCCGTATAAGTAAGGGGATAGCGCATGCCAGGCACAGTAATGTGCCAGAACTGCTGCAAGCCATTGGCGCCGTCCACCGATGCGGCTTCGTACAATTCCTGGGGAATGGAAGCCAAGTATCATTGTGCTTGGGAACCCCAAATAAGGATTTCTACCGGGGCAGCTTGCTCCGGTATTTTTGTGCATATGCATATTGACTTAGAGTAAACTTGAAGGTTTATGATAAAGATAAGCGGATTACCGGGATAGCAAGCGTTGAATGGTCGTAAGCTGAAAAAAGGAGGATGAACAATGAAAACCATACAACTAGGCGTTACCGGCCTAGAAGTTCCCGTCATTGCAGTGGGATGCATGCGCATCAACGGCCTTGGCAAAAAGGAAGCGGAGAGCTTTGTACACACATCCATGGAGCTGGGAGCCAATTTCTTTGATCATGCGGATATCTATGGGGACGGCCATTGTGAAGAGATTTTTGCTGATGCCGTCCATATGACTCCTTCGGTTCGGGAGAATATCATACTGCAGTCCAAGTGCGGCATCCGCAAGGGCATCGCCTTTGACTTTTCCAAGGAGCATATTGTAAAGTCTGTGGACGGGATTTTGAAGCGCCTGAAGACCGAGTACCTCGACGTGCTGCTGCTGCACCGCCCAGACGCCCTGATGGAGCCGGAGGAGGTGGCTGAGGCCTTTGATGTGCTTGAAAAAGGCGGCAAGGTGCGCCACTTTGGCGTATCCAATCAAAATCCCATGCAAATGCAGCTGTTGAAAAAGCATGTCAGGCAGCCTATTGCAGCCAATCAGCTGCAGCTGAGCATAACCAATGCCACCATGATTTCCCAAGGGCTGCATGTGAACATGCTGGATGCTACAGCTGTGAACAGGGACGGCAGTGTGCTGGATTACTGCCGCCTGAATGACATCACCGTTCAGCCCTGGTCCCCTTTCCAGTACGGCTTTTTCCAGGGAGTGTTCCTTGATAATGACATATTCCCCAAGCTCAATGCCAAGGTCAATGAAATCGCTGCAAAATACGGTGTCACCAATACCACCATCGCCATGGCCTGGCTTTTGCGGCATCCGGCAAAGATGCAGCCTGTAACCGGCACCATGAATGAGGAGCGCCTGCGGGACTGCGTAAAGGCTGCCGATATTCGCTTGACGCGGGAGGAATGGTACGAAATTTACCTGGCGGCAGGGAATGATCTACCGTAAGGAATGGTAAGCACAGCATAAAAGGGACGGGCGTTATTGCCTGTCCCTTTTGATATGAGGATGCTATGCCATAAACCGCTGAAAGAGGTTGTTCAGCATGTGGGTGAAGGTGGCGGCGGCTACCGATTTGCTGCGGTTTGCTACATAACCCAAGATCCAGCCCAGTAAAAGGATGGCTACGCAGTAGCTGGCAAGGACCATCCAATCCCCCTGAAATATGCCTTCAAAATACCAGCTGGGAAAGTGAATCACAAGAAACAGGCAGCCTGTGATGAAGTTGGCAAATGCAAAGGACATTCGGCTTTTCAGTGCATGAAGGATGGCTCCCCGGAAGGTAAGCTCCTCCACCAGCGGTGCGTACAAAACGGCGGTGACAAAGGTGATATCCAAAACAAAGGGTTGCAAGGGTTGGCCGGACAGCAGCATGAACACAGGAGTTTTGCCGCCCCAGATCAGGCCAATGATGCCGCCCCACAACAGAATAGCCCTTACCCGATGAAAGCCAAGCACCTCCCGGACGCTTTGGCCCGTAAGGCGGATGATGTGCAGGGAGGGCAGTACCCAAAGCACCACCCGCAATATCAGCCAGTACAAAAACATGGACAGCGGCTGGCCAAGCCATGTGTTTTGGCTTTGCAGCCAATCGGCCAGGAGCCAAGCACCGCTCCAGGCGATCAATAATGCCAGCATATAGGCAAGGGCGATGCCAAGGATGTTCTTTTCCGGGGTTGATGAAGCAGATGTGGACAAAGCACTTACCTCTTTTTACGTTCCTTGGGTCCATTTGTAGTTTTTGCCGCCCCCTGTGTCTTCATCCATCCGTTTGATAAATAGCAGGTTTTGTTACTCCACAGCCCATTCAAAGATGTTCACAAACCGATTGCCCTCTTTATACATATCATGCCATTGCGGTATCCGGATAAGTCGCACATGCCGTGCCCCCAGCTTTTCGCATACGCGCCTGGAAGCTGTATTGGTTTGTATGTTTGTAATCAGCAGCTTTTTCATGCCATGGGCTTTTGCAACGGGCTGAACAAGGCGGCAGGCGGTTACTGCATAGCCGTTGCCCCTGTATTTTTCATCAATGTTATAGCCAATCTGACCGCCATAATACAGGCTGTCGGTGTAGCCGATCCTCAGGTTGATTTCGCCTATTTTTTCTCCGCCCCGGCATACGGCAAATTGATAGGCGGGTACAAACTTTTTTTCGGGAATGGCAGGCTTTTTTGCGGTACAGACCAGATATATTCCATCGCCTGACAGCTCCATGAGATCTGGAAATCCATCAAACGTAACGGGAAGGGCATTGTAATAGGCAATCTCCTTTTGGGCATCCCATTCTTCTTTCAAGATGGCATAGGCGAGCTCATCGCCATACTCCTGATCCGAGAGCTTGTTAGCCGGCCGGCTTTTGAGAAACAAACCTTCCCGGCGCATACCGATTTTCTCCATTACGCGGTAGGAGCCGTAGTTTTCTGCATCGCAGTAGGAGATGATGCGATGAAGCGATAGTTCATCAAAGCCAAAGGCCAGCAGGGCTTTGCCAAGCTCCGGCCCATAGCCTTGTTTCCAGTAGTCCCGGTGCAGTATCCAGCCTACTTCCGCCTTCTTGCCGGAAAGCAACAGGTTGCAGCCACCGATGAGCTGGCCGGTAGCGTCAAGGACAACGGCGTATTGATAGTTTTGGCAAGGGTCTTCTTCTGCTGCAGCTATCGCGCTTTGTATAAAGGCCTTTGTATCCTCCAGGGTGTTGGGCCCCCAACCCATGTATAGGATGTTCTCCCTGACACTCGCATAGCTTTGAACGGCATCCATGTCATCTAGGGTAAACTTGCGCAGTATCAGGCGGTCGGTTACCAGCGTCTTCAGCATGTTGCTTTCCTCCCTTGTATGTTTCAATATAAAAAAGCGGCCAAGGTTTTTGCCTTAGCCGCTTCTTGTATTTTGGTGTGGATGCAGCGGTGCTACATCAGTTCAAAAATATCAAAAAGAGCCAAAGCCTGCGTAGCGTTGTAATCGGACGCAGACAAAGCGCATTTGTCATAATGGGCACCGTGTGCTTTCTTGAACATGGCTTGCAGCTCCTTTCGATGATTTGAAATGTAGTATACCTTTGATTGGAATAAAATGCAAGTGTGGAATAAAAATTTGGTATGGGCATGTATTGCGATAGAAGATGACGAAGTGACGAGAACGCAGGAGGGAGCAGGGGAGATTTCGATTTCCCCCCTTAGCTCCCCCCTGCACTCCCCTTAACCCCCTTGAAACGACCAAGGCCTGCCGGCCCTGGACCCAAATTGAGGAACGCTTCTATAGACTATCGCCGAGGCAGAGGAGGTTTGCAAAAAAAGCAATATGGGCTGTAGCAAATGATGCACCGATAGATCCGGATAAAGATTGGGCATCATATGTTGACTTTACGCCTGCTCAAACACCTTTTCCCCATCAATAAACACCATTTTTACATTGGTGCTGACCTCAAAGGGAGAGCCGTCGGTGATGACGATGTCAGCATCCTTACCCACTTCCAGGGAGCCGACCCTCTCATCAATACCAATGTGCTTTGCCGGATTGATGGTGATGGCCTGCAGCGCGCCAAAGGGATCCATGCCAGACTTGATGGCCAGCCCTGCGCACAGTGCCAGATACTGCTGGGGGATTACCGGGGAATCGGTGATGATAGAAACCTGGCAGCCTGCCTTTTGCAAAACCCCTGGCGTATCCCAGCTTTTGTTGCGCAGCTCAAACTTGGAGGCGTGGGTCAGGGTCGGTCCAACTGCCAGGGGTACGTTCTCCTTGGCCAGTTCATCAGCGATTAAGTGGCCCTCGGTGCAGTGCTCCAGGGTGATGTCCACATCAAACTCCCTGGCAATGCGAAGTGCGGTAAACATATCATCCGCCTGATGGGCGTGAGCCTTTAAAGGCATCTCCCGGCGCAGCACCGGAAGCAGGGCGTGGAGCTTCATGTCAAAGCCAGGGCGCTTGGAGGAATCGTCGCCTGCCGATTCCAGCTTTAGCTGGTACTCACGGGCTTTAAAGAGCATTTCCCGCAGTTTTGCAGCGGTGGACATGCGGGTGGAATCGCCCTTGTCCTTGTAGCAGCGCTTGGGGTTTTCACCAAAGGCACACTTCATGGCGCATTCCTTTTTCACCAGCATGGTATCCACCCGTTTGCCCAACGGCTTGATGGCTGCAAAGGTGCCTCCCAGCACATTGGCGCTGCCGGGGCCTACGCAAAGGCAGGTGACGCCTGCCTGCCTGGCTTCTGTCAATGCTTGGTCCATGGGCTGGATGGCGTCAATGGCCCGAAGCTGTGGGGAGAGAATATCGTTCATTTCGTTGTAATCCTGGCCTTCATAGCCGATGCCGTAGCCGTCCAGGCCAATGTGGCCGTGGGCTTCCACAAAGCCAGGATAAATATAAAGCCCGGCTGCATCCACCACCTGGGCATCACCGCTGTTTAAGCCCTGGCCGATGGCCTTGATTTTGCCACCTTCTATCAATAGGTCAGCTACAAAAGGTTCGGGGGTAATGGCAGTATGGATCAGGCCGCCGCGAATCAAAAGCATAACATCATTCCTCCTGTATAAATCACAAGTATCGCTTTATGCTATTGTAGCACAGCCTTTTTTCATAAAGCAAACCGCTATGAAAATGAATACATTCATCAATGTAAAAAGTACGTATGGCATCTCCATACAATCTTCAAAATGGAAAGGTACAATGAGTCTGGCGCTAAAAATAGGTAATACGCCATCCCGGTTTGGAGGTATGGAATATTTTTAAAAGGAAAGGATCTGCGGCATATTGACAAAGGGAAGCTGTTTTTTTATAATAGCAACACACCCCAGGGGGGTATAGTATGTTTGAAGAATGAAGGGGAATGCATCCATGTCTGAAAAGCATTCTGAACTTATGGATACGGAAGAAATGCAGGAGGCGTCAGTTTGCAGCCACTGCTCCCAGCGCAAAACAGTACGGGAGGAAAAGCTTAAAGCAACACTAGTGAAGCGGCTGAACTGCGTGGAGGGCCAAGTGCGGGGCATCAAGGGCATGGTGGAGAAGGATGCGTATTGTGACGATGTCCTAAACCAGATTGCGGCCGTGCGGGCGGCGCTGAACTCCATTAGTAAAATGGTGCTGGAAAACCACATTCGTGGCTGCCTTGTGGATAGGATACGCAGCGGTGAGGATGAAGTGGTGGATGAACTGCTGACTACCATTGGCAGACTTTTATAAACAAGCACTGGATAGCAAGGAAAGGAAGAAAGATTGATGCATAACAAAAAGTCCGGAAAGCCCAACAAGGGCAAAAAGCAAACGATAAAACCGATAACCTATATACTAGGGGTCATGCTCCTGGCCGGCGCCATCATCGGCGTGGCTCTGGCATCCGGAACAAATGGAAACGCTGTGCCCGGGCCTGCGGTTTTGCCAACGGTGCCGGCAGCACAGACGGGCAGCTTGGCACAGTCTGAACGTGCGCCAGCGCTTATTACCGGCGACTTGGTGCTGAATGCTGCGGATATAACGGAGCAGGCAGCATTTTATCCCATCCTGGTGGATGGCGTTGAAATGGAGGTGCTGGCAGTGAAAGCGCCGGATGGCACCATCCGCACAGCCTTTAATACTTGCCAGGTTTGCTATGATTCCGGCCGGGGCTACTTTGTGCAGGAGGGATCTGTGCTAATCTGCCAGAACTGCGGCAACAGCTTTCTTACCAGTGATGTGGAGCTGGCCCGGGGTGGGTGCAACCCTTTGCCGATTATGGAAGACTTCAAGACGGTAACTGACAGCACCATTACCATTTCTCATGAAATACTCGAGGCTGCGAAGGTTTATTTCCTCAATTGGAAATATTGATATAAGTTGATTTCCTGCCCCTGAATGGGCGGCAATCAGGAAAGGCTGATCAAACATGAGCAAGGAGACCATGACCATTACCGGCATGACCTGTGCGGCCTGTGCCCAGCGGGTGGAAAAGGCCGTTGGCAAGCTGGAAGGCGTTGAAAAGGCAGCGGTGAACTTTGCCACCGAAAAGCTTTCGGTGGAATTTCATGCGCCCCTTACCAATGCCGATATTCTCGCGGCCGTGGAAAAGGCAGGCTACGGTGTGGCGCGGGAGGCCCAGGGAAGCCAGGTGACCATCCCCATCGGGGGCATGACCTGTGCAGCCTGTGCCCAGCGGATCGAGAAAGGGCTGGCGAAGCTAAACGGCGTCAAGAGCGCTGCCGTCAACTTTGCCACCGAAAAAGCTACGGTTGTTTATGACCCGCAGACAGTAAGGCTTTCCGGCATCCGCCAAGCGATTGATGGCCTTGGATACCAAGCGCTTGCCAGCGAAAAAAACACCGTGGATGACGATAAGCTTCGCAAGGAAAAGGAGATCAAAAGCCTTCGGATTCGGTTTATTGTATCCGCCATCTTTGGTATTCCCTTGTTTTACCTTGCCATGGCGCCCATGCTCACATGGCCCAGGCTGCCGGTTCCTGGCTTTCTTGCGCCTATGGACTTTCCTCTTGTGTATGCGCTGACGCAAATCCTGCTGACCATCCCCATTCTCATTGCAGGCCGCAGGTTTTACACCGTGGGCTTTAAGGCGCTTTGGCAGCGCAGCCCCAACATGGATTCTTTGGTGGCGCTGGGCACATCCGCCGCTATCGGCTACAGCCTGTACTCCACCTACCTGATCACTGCCGGTGATTTTATGGCGGTAGATCGGCTGTACTTTGAAACAGCAGGCATTATTATCACCTTGATCATGCTTGGGAAAACCCTGGAGGCCGTCTCCAAGGGCCGCACCTCCGAAGCCATTAAAAAGCTGATGGGCTTAACCCCCAAGACAGCTATTGTGATTCATGAGGGGCAAGAGGTTGAAACCCCCATAGACGAAGTGGAAATCGGCGATGTGATATTGGTAAAGCCCGGTGAAAAGATTCCTGTAGACGGTGTGGTGCTGGAAGGGCATACCGCTGTGGATGAATCGATGCTCACCGGCGAGAGCATGCCCATTGACAAAAAGGCCGGTGACAAGGTATTTGCCGCCACCATAAACAGCAACGGCGTTATTCGCTTTGAGGCTCAGAAGGTGGGTTCCGATACGGCGCTGAGTCAAATCATCCGCCTGGTGGAGGAGGCCCAGGGCACCAAGGCACCCATTGCCAAGATGGCCGACATCGTATCCGGTTATTTTGTACCTGCTGTGGTGGTTATTGCGGTGCTGGTGTTTGTCGGCTGGCTGCTGGGCGGGGAGACCCTGACCTTTGCTTTGACAGCCTTTGTATCGGTGTTGGTGATTGCCTGCCCCTGTGCCTTGGGCCTGGCTACCCCCACGGCCATAATGGTCGGCACAGGCAAGGGCGCTGAGTACGGCATATTGATCAAGGGCGGCGAGGCCCTGGAAACCACACACAAAATCAATACCATCGTGTTTGACAAGACCGGCACCATTACAGAGGGCAAGCCGGAGGTGACGGATATTGTTACCGCCAACGGCATAGCCCGGGATCGGCTTTTGCAGGTGGCAGCTTCCGCCGAGAAGGGTTCGGAGCATCCCCTGGGTACTGCCATTGTGCGAGGGGCCGAAAATGAAGGGCTTAACATACTGGCTGGCGAAAACTTTGCCGCCATTCCAGGCCACGGCATCCAAGTGAACATTGACGGCATTGAAACCCTCATTGGCAACAAAAAGCTGATGGATGACAGGCGCATAGCGCTGCTTGAGCTGGAAAGCGAATCCGGCCGCCTGGCGGGCGAGGGCAAAACCCCCATGTACATTGCCATGGATGGGCAGATTGCAGGCATTATTGCCGTAGCCGACGTGGTGAAGGAAAGCAGCGCCAAAGCCATAGCGAAACTGAACAGCATGGGCATAGAAGTGGCCATGATCACCGGTGATAACAAAAAGACGGCGGAAGCTATCGCTAGGCAGGTGGGCATCAGCAGGGTGCTGGCCGAGGTACTGCCCCAGGATAAGTCCGGCGAGGTGAAGAAGCTGCAGGCCGAAGGCAAAACCGTGGCCATGGTAGGGGACGGCATCAACGATGCGCCAGCCCTGGCCCAGGCCGATATCGGCATCGCCATCGGCTCTGGTACCGATGTGGCCATGGAATCTGCCGATATCGTACTGATGAAAAGCGATTTGATGGATGTGCCCACCGCCATCCACCTGAGCAAGAGCACCATCCGTAACATTAAGCAAAACCTGTTCTGGGCCTTTGCTTACAATACCGCAGGCATCCCCGTTGCTGCCGGGCTTTTGAACCTGTTCGGCGGCCCACTTTTAAATCCTATTATTGCAGCGGGAGCCATGGCGCTAAGCTCTGTTTCGGTGCTGTCCAACGCACTGCGGCTGAAGCGTTTCAAACCCTATCACAAATAAGGATGGTATTGGCATGATGAAGAAACGATTTTTGACAGTCCTTGTGACAGCCGTTCTTTTTGTGGTGACTGGCTGTACCCAGTTGGATGTAGTGGGCAATGGTTCTGTAACCTCTTTTGAACAGATGGTTGCAGCCGCAGGCGGCCTGGCAGCGGCGGATGAAGCCTTTGCCGGATATGCGCTGAGTGCTCCAGATGGGGCCGCCCGGTTTCTTTTAAGCCGTGATTTTTCCAAAACCAACGGCCTGGATGTGGCGGTGGAGCTGGATATGCAGCCCTTTGTGAATGCTGGGCTGGATGCGGCAAAACTGCCCGAGAGCATCAAGGTTCAGGATGACAAGCTGATCATCGGCACAAATCTTGGCGAAAAGGCGCCTTACGCTGATGCTGCGTTTGTGGATGCCTACAAGCAGGTGGTTGCGCAAAAACGTGATAGCGTAAAATATCATGGGGAAATGGATCATTACGGTGTGGAGCTTGGCGGGGGGAACATGTTTGAATGGGCCAAGGATATTTCCACCAATGATAAGGATATCGTTTTTGTGTTAAACCCGCAGCCCTTTATCGATGCCGGCGTGGATGTGAATGCTGTGGAAGGCTGGGTGTTTGCCAAGGTGCCTACCATGGATAAGGACAACAAGCCCGTCGAAGTGGATAAACTTTTAAAACCTTTTGACTTGAAATGAAAGGAGGAAGCATATGCAGAAGGTAATCATCAATGTTGAAGGTATGTCCTGTGCCCATTGCGAAAGGGCGGTTAAGAATGCGCTTGGCGCTATGGCTGGCGTGAAAAGCGTTGAAGTCAGCCTGAAGGACAAAACAGTCACCGTAGAGTACGATACTGAGGTGGCATCGCTTAAGGCTATTAAGGAAGCCATCATTGAAGAGGGATATGAAGTGGCATAAATAGCGCATCAAAAAAGAGGGCATAGGTTTTCTATTTGGGATGGGAGGGCTTCGGCCCTCCCATCCCTGTTCATAGGTTATTGATAGATTGAACCCTGTGCCGAAATCGATGCAGGGCTGTTTTTGTGCTCAAAAAGAAATAATGCGCTGCAGATTTAACGTTCCGTTTATAATTCTTTTGTATAATGCAAAATACCAGTGAGAATATGAAACAATAAGGCAGAACCGGAGGAAGCTATATGTCAAAAGTGATCGGTATAGATTTAGGCACCACCAACAGCTGCGTTGCTTACCTGGAGGGCGGGGAAGCGGTGGTAATCCCCAATTCGGAAGGGGACCGTACAACGCCATCCGTAGTAGGATTCACCAAGAATAAGGAGCGGATAGTCGGTCAGGCGGCAAAACGGCAGGCCATTACCAATCATGATCGCACGGTTACCTCCATCAAGCGCCGGATGGGCACAGACTATCATGTGAAAATTGATGACAAAAACTTTACGCCCCAGGAGATATCGGCAATCATATTGCAAAAACTCAAGGGGGATGCGCAGGCCTATCTGGGCGAGGAGGTCACCGATGCGGTGATCACTGTACCCGCCTACTTTAGTGACAGCCAGCGGCAGGCTACCAAGGATGCGGGAAAAATTGCAGGGCTTAATGTGCTGCGCATTATCAATGAGCCTACAGCTGCGGCACTGGCTTATGGCATTGACAAGGGTGAGGCCCAGAAGATCATGGTGTATGATCTTGGCGGCGGCACCTTTGACGTATCTGTGCTGGAAATCAATCAGGATATTATTGAAGTACTGGCCACCGCAGGCAACAACCGACTGGGCGGTGATGACTTTGACGAGTGCATCACCGATTATCTCATTGGCGAATTCAAAAAATCCAGCGGCTTGGATGTCACCCGTGATCTTGCTGCCATGCAGCGCATCCGCGAGGCGGCGGAAAAAGCAAAAATCGAGCTCAGCTCCGTTTTGTCCACAGAAATCAACCTGCCCTTTCTCGCTTCGGGGAAGGACGGGGTGAAGCATATGGAGCTTACTTTAACACGTGCCAAGTTCGATGCCTTGACAAGTCATCTGGTAGAGGCTACCATGGGGCCAGTCAAGCAGGCCATGCAGGATGCAGGCCTATCCCCAAAAGACCTTGGAAAGGTGCTGCTTGTGGGCGGATCCACACGCATTCCGGCGGTACAGGCAGCCGTGAAGGGTTTTACTGGCTATGAGCCCAGCAAGGGTATCAATCCGGATGAATGTGTAGCAGTAGGTGCGGCAATTCAGGGCGCGGTGCTCACAGGTGAGGTAACGGGGCTTCTATTGCTGGATGTCACACCGCTATCCTTGGGCATTGAGACCATGGGGGATGTATTTTCCAGAATTATCGACCGTAATACCACGCTGCCCGTTCAGCGCAGCCAGGTCTTTACCACAGCCGCCAATTTTCAGACAACGGTGGAAATTCATGTGCTGCAAGGAGAGCGGGAGATTGCCTCAGGCAACAAGACCCTTGGTAAGTTCAGACTGGATGGTATCCGCAGGGCCTTGCGTGGCGTTCCCCAAATAGAGGTTACATTCTCCATTGATGCAAACGGCATTGTCAACGTAGCGGCCAAAGATTTGGGGACAGGCAAGCGGCAGGAGATTACCCTCACCAACAGCTCCAACATGAGCCGAGCGGAAATTGAGCAGGCTGTGAAGGATGCGGAGAAGTATGCGGCTGAGGATGTTGTGCGCAAGGAGCGTGCGGAGCTTCACAACCGGGCAGAGCAGCTGATTTATGAGGCAGAATCCGCCGCAAAAACCCTCAAGGGTCAGGATAAGGATAAGATAAATGTCATGATAGAACGTTTGCAAAAGGCAATGGATGCAAATAATGACAGAGAGATGAAGGACGCTAGTTCTGATTTGGCGCTGGCACTGAATCTGGCAGGGCGCAGGGTGGATGACCCTGGAATGCAGGCGTCTGCAGACGGCGCAATGGATGCGGATTATACGGCAAATGACGCGGATAATGATAATGGAAAAAATGGGAACGCCCAATAGGGGGCATAAAGGAGGATTACGGTGTTCGGATACGTCACCATTAACCCAGGTGCACTGTCCAAGAGTGCCGTTGCACGCTATAGGGGCTTTTACTGCGGATTGTGCCGCACCCTTGGACAGCGGTATGGCAACAAGGGACGCATTACCCTTAGCAATGATATGACGTTCCTGCTGGTGCTGCTCAGTTCCCTGTATGAGCCGGAGGAAGTAGAAGGCGACAGCTTTTGCGCTTTCCACCCAACGAAAAAGCAAGCGTATATCCAAACAGAGTTCAGCGAGTATGTGGCGGATATGAACATTATCCTGGCCTACCACAAGTGCATGGATGATTGGGTGGATGACCGCAGTGCTGCCGGGCTCATGCAGGCCAAGCTGCTTGAAGGCGCTTATCAAAAGGTACAGGAACGCTATCCAGGCAAGTGCAAAATTGTTTCGGAAAGCCTTAAGCATATTGGCAGCCTGGAAAAGGAAAACATCGCTGATGTAGACAGCCTTGCCAACTTAACAGGAAAGATGCTGGGAGAAATCTATAAAGCACGGGAGGATTACTGGGCAAACGTGCTTAGAACCATGGGGGAAGCCATGGGGCGCTTTGTCTACATGATGGATGCCTATGACGACCTGCCATCTGATTTGCGCAAAAAGCGCTTCAATCCCCTGGTGAAGCTACATCGGGAGGAGGAGTATGAACCGCTATGCAAGGACAGCCTTTCCTTGCTGATCGCTGAATGTGCCGAAGCTTTTGAGCTTCTTCCCCTTGAAAAGGATGTTGATATCCTGCGCAATATACTGTACTGCGGTGTATGGACGCGCTTTGCAAAGATTCAGCAAAAGCGCAGCCAAAAGGATAAGCTAAAGGAAACGGAGAAAAACACATGAACAAAGACCCTTATGAGGTGCTGGGTGTAAGCCCAAGTGCCTCCGAGGATGAAATCAAGGCGGCCTACAGGAAGATGGCCAAGAAATATCACCCTGACATCAACGGCGGTTCGGCGGCAGCTGAAGCCAAAATGAAGGAAATCAATGAGGCATATTCTGTACTCATCAAGCAAAAGCGTCAGGGTACAGCGCAGCAAAGCCACGGATATGGCGGTTCATCCCCAAATGCGGGCTCTCCCTTTGGCGGAGCCGGCCAAGGTCAGCAGGGTTATGGTGGTTTTGAGGGCTTTGATTTCCAAGATCTTTGGGAAATGTTTGGTGGGGCTTACGGTAGGCAAACTGGCAATCAGCAGCAGCAAAGCTACAGCGGAGCCGATGAGCCCCGGTTTGACAGGGTCAAGCAGGAGATTGAGGCAAGAAGGTACCAAAATGCCCTAGATTTGCTGGGGGCAATGAACAACCGGACAGCCGGATGGTATTACTGGAGCTCTTGTGCCAACCTGGGGATGGGCAACCGAATTGCGGCCCTGAACGACGCCCGTGCCGCGGTGCAAATGGAGCCTGGGAACAGGGAATATCAAAACTGGTTATCCCGCCTTCAGGCAGGGGGATGGGGGTATCGGCAAACCGGACAGCAGCGGGGTTATGCAAGTCCCCTTTGCGCCAGTCCCTGCATGACGCTGTGCGCAGCCAATTTGCTGTGTAACTGCCTGTGCAACGGCGCTCGCTGCTGCCCCTGCGGGATAGGCTATTGAGGATCAACACAATAGGAGGCTTAGGCAATGGCTTTTTGGGAAAAAATCAAGCAAACGCTCCGGTCGTTTATGAATGGGCGCTATGGCGGGGATGAGCTTTCAAGGGTGCTTTTATGGTGCGGGTTTGCACTGTATTTGCTGGGGGTTATAGCAAACTTCTCCCTTTTCACATTGCTGGGATTTATCGTATATGCCCTTGTAATCTTCCGTATGTTTTCCCGTAACATTGAAAAGCGCAGGGCAGAGAACAGGCGCTATTTGACTGCAAAAACAAGATTTGAGACAAAACGGAATCAGGCTGCGGTAAGGCGGAAAAACAGCAAGGAATACAAATACTTCAAGTGTCCCCAGTGCAAAAGCTGGCTGAAGCTGCCCCGCAAGGTGGGTTCTGTGACAGTTACCTGCGGCCGCTGCCAAAATCAATTTCAAACAAAGGCCTAAGCCCTTGAGGGTGTAGTGCAATCGCATTTTCATTAGATATAATTGAGCTAAATGAAACAGCCCTGTATCGCTTTTGATACAGGGCCCAGACCATCAGCTGACTCCGGGAGGTATTGGAGGGTCGAAGCCCTCCGATTGTAGATCGCAAACCAAGCGACATGTGCGGTGGTTTGCGCGGGAATTTTTAAGAAATTCCAACCTTGCCCGAGCAAACGGCCGCACAAAGGCGTAGCCTTGGTGCAGTGTAGTGAGGGAAAAGTTCGGCAAAGGGGCAACGCCGCTTTGCCGATGAGTGGAGCCCTGTATCGCTTTTGATACAGGGCCTTTTGTTTGAATGCTATGTCATTCCTTTGTAAAGTACACCAGGCCGCCCCGCATGCGGGTGGATAGATACCACATTTTTAAATCAAAGCAGATCTCATGGCCTTCGTCTGAGGCGCAGACCATAAGGGTATGCTCATCCATCTCCGCTTTGGTGAGGGTAATCCAGTGCCAGCCCTGTATGTTTTTAACCCGCCCTTTGCTCAGGTTTAAAAAGGCGATGGGGCAATCGGCGGTGAGCCCGGCTTTAACAAATGCAGCAAGGGCTGTAACCGGGGGCCGGTTTCTGAACAAGTTTCCTTCCACATCAAATACATGGGCCTTGAGCGTCAGACCCCGGCTTTGGGCAAAGCGTTCCACACCACCTGTGAACATTTCGGTTTTGTTCAGGCCCATGCCTCCTGGGGTTACGAACTGATACAAATCATCCATGTGCCTGGTGAAATTTTTTAGGCTCATGGAATCATAGCCATACAAAGCTTTCAGCGCTGGGCGGGTATGGGCAAGGTAGGCCATCAGGTTGGAAGCGGCAGTGGGGCCGCAGCCGGCCATGCGATGCCAGTCTATGGCATACCATTCCTGAAAGCCGCCCCAATACGTTTTTTCTGCGTCCTCGTCGAAAATATGTAAAAGCTCCGGCTGCAAAATTGATACGGTCATTTTAGCTCCTTGCTGCCAAGTGATCATGATGTACAGTATAGCGGATTTGATCCGTTTCATCAAACCCCATGGCAAAGTGACTGTTTGCCACCCTGAAACAAAAGGATAATCAATAATATACCCAGCTTTTTCAGTTTTGCACCGGTCTGCCGATTGTTCACAGATTGGCGTTTTTTTCAGCATTTTATATGATATAATGGCAACGCTATCAAGGGCAGGGGGAATGGATATGAACATTTTGATCAGCGCCTGTTTGCTGGGGATCCGCTGCCGGTATGACGGTGGGGACAAGCTCGATCCCCGTGTAAAAAGGCTGATGGAAAAGCACCACCTGGTGCCTGTGTGTCCTGAAATATATGGCGGCCTTCATACGCCCAGGGACCCCTCTGAACGGGTGGGGGACAGGGTGCTATCAAAAAGCGGGCAGGATGTGACCAAGGCCTTTGTCCGCGGCGCAGAGGAAACCCTGGCCTTGGCTAAGCTTTATTGCTGCCAGTATGCCATATTGAAGGAACGCAGCCCTTCCTGCGGGCATGGGGAAATATACGACGGTACTTTTTCGGGCGGCCTGGCCCCCGGCAGCGGCGTGGCGGCTGAACTGCTTGAAAAGCATGGCATCACCGTCATTGGGGAATCCCGGATGGAAGAGCTGCTTGCTTTAGGTAATGGGTGCGGTAAGTAAGTTGGGAATATGCATGCACCCCAAGGCACATATACATAGGGAAAGGGAAGAAGGAGGAGGGGTTATATGCCTGCCTTTACATACAAATGTCCATCCTGCGGCAATGCGCTCAAGTATGAACCCAATGGTGATTCGTTTGCTTGTGATTTTTGCCAAAGCCATTTTGATAAAGCTTATCTGGATACGCTATCTGACAAGGCATACGGGCAAGAAAAGAAAAGAGGGGCCTTGGATTACCGCCCGGGGGAAGAGGAGTTTCTCTTTTCCTGCCCCAGCTGCGGTGCGGAGCTGGTGACCAGCGAAACCACTGCCGCCACCCAGTGTTATTACTGCCATAATCCTGTGGTAATTGTGGGCAGGCTGGATGAGGCCTTCCGGCCGGACGCTCTGCTGCCCTTTAAGTATGATAAGGACCAGGCCAAGTCCCGCTTTTTTAAATGGATTCGCAATAAGAAATACGTTCCGAAGGAATTTATTGCAGAGAGCAGCGTGGAGCGGCTTGCCGGGGTGTATTATCCTTACTGGCTGGCAGACTATGAAGCATCCGCCAGCTTTACCGGGGAAGGACAGATTGTAACCCACTCCGTCACAGCCAAATACAACATCACCACCACCAAGTATTACAGCGTCTCCCGGGATGCGGATATCTCCTTTCGCAACGTGGAGCGCAGTGCGCTGCAAAAGGCGGACCGTAAGCTGGCCGATGCTGTGCACCCCTATGATACCCAAGGGTTGGTGGATTTTTCACCCTCCTACTTATCTGGCTTTATGGCTGAAAAGCGGGACATTGCCAAGGATGCCATCAAAGGCTCGGTGGAGGAAGAGTTGAAGGGCTATGCTCAGCCGCTGATCACATCCAACACCCCTTACACCTCCCTGGTGGGTTCTACCAGCGTGCAGCTCAAGGGCAACCGCTACCGCTATACGCTGCTGCCAGCTTATGTGATGACCTACCGGGGGGAAAAAGGAAACATGTATTACTATGCCATGAACGGGCAGACAGGGGAGGTCTGCGGCGTTCTGCCGGTGGATATGAAAAAGCTGATTCTCCATGGCGGCGTGCTGGCGGCTGCAGTCTGTGGCATACTGCTTGGCATATTCTATTTCTTTGTGTAGGAGGGGAAGCGTATGAGAAGGTTTATTGCACTTGTTATTGTTTGCTTATTGCTGCTGCCCCTTTGCGCAAGCGCCCAGTCCCTGGGTAAGGGCAGTCAGCGGGTATTTGACCAGGCACATTTGATGGTACAAAGCGAGATAGACAGCCTGGAAAGCCAAATTGCTGCCATGCGGAAGAAATATGACATGGATTTTGTGATTCTGACTTCGCAGGATGCTAAAAGTGGCAGGTCTCAGGCCTATGCCGATGACTTTTATGATCGGAATGGCTTTGGTACCGGCATTGAATCAAACGGCTTTCTTTTCTTTATCGACATGAACAACCGGGTGGCCACCGTATCCACCACCGGCATTGCGATTCGCTATCTTACCGATACAAGGCTGCAGGCTCTTTTGGATGCGTCCTACCCTTATCTTTCCAGCGGAGAATATGCCAAGGCGGCGGCGGAAGCGCTGAAGCAGATGGGTGGTTATATCAACAATGGCATTCCGCAGAACCAGTTCAACCAGGATGAGGAAGGCACAATCGACCGGTATCAGGTGCCCAAGGCGGTAACAATGGGAGAGGCGGGCATTGCGCTTTTATGCGGCTTTGCCGCGGCGCTTATACTTGTTATCTGGGTTCGGCGCAGTTATGCCATGAAGGGGTCTGCCTATGCCTATGACCTGAACAAGAATGCTCAGGTGAAGATTACAGGCGCAACAGATGTGTTTTTGCGCACCCAGGTAACAAGGGTGCCAAGGGCATCGGCTAATGGCGGCGGGGCTGGAGGCGGGCGCAGCAGCACTCACCGTTCCTCCAGCGGGCGCATACATGGCGGGGGCAGCGGACGGAAGTTTTAAATGGGTATTTAATATACCAGTAGGAAGCGCACTGAAAACCTTATCCTGTTGAGTGATGGGCGGGTTTTCAGTGCGCTTTGTATATGGATGCCTCAATGTCACAAGATAGGAACAGGTTGACCAATAACGTACAATATATTAAATCGAATCAATATCAACACAGAGATACATTTGGAAGATTGTACCCATTAAATTCCTTGGCATACGTAAGTAAAGCAACGTATGGTGTGTTTTGAATACGATCTTTTGTAAGCTAAAGATGATGTAGCAAAACATGCGAAAACGAAGTTTGCCCAGGTGTACAAGCAGCTGATTTTTTAGCGATCAACGTATGATGGGCACGCTGGTCAGGTTCAGGGATTCACATACAAGTGAATAACAAAAAAGTTCATGAGGTCTTCGCTTTGTTTTTGTGGAATGTACCTTCATATCAACATATATTACATGATAGTTGAATATTTTATGGACATATTGACATATTACGGGGGTTGGAATATACTGAGATTACGAGTTGACCAGATGCGTTTTAAAACAGGGAATAGATCCTAGTGCAAAGAAAGTTTTGTAGCAAACATACTTTAAGCGACATTTTTTATCATAGAAGCATAGCACCCCCAAATCATTAATGCCAATGCCTTATCCCTTTTTTGATGCCCATATTGGGAGCTTGCCATAGCCGGGAGAAGGGCCCTCACCCGGAAACGGATAAGCTTGTAAAATAAGTTCAAACAATTAACAGGAGGAAGACGCATGAAAAAGCTTGTTTCCCTTGCAATGATTCTTGCGATGCTTTTGACCATGTTTGCTGGCATCACAACGGCATCTGCTGCGGAAGTGACCGAGCTCCAGTTCTGGACGTTCCAACCGCTGCATGTGGAGTTCTATGAAGAGATGGCCAAGATCTGGAACGAAAAGTACCCCGACCGTGCCATCAAGATCGTTCCTACTGCTTTGGGCTATGATGACATGCACAACAAGCTGCTCATCGCGCTGCAGTCCGGCACCGGTGCCCCCGACTTTGTGGACATCGAGATCGGCAAGTATGCCAACTATCTGATGGGTGAAACCCAGCTTGTTCCCCTGAACCGCGTGATCGAGCCGGAGCTTGACAACATCGTCAAGGCCCGTGTGGACATCTACGCCAAGGATGGCAAATACTATGGTATCTGCTTCCATGTAGGCGCCTCCGTCACCTATTACAACAAGGAAATCATGGATGCCGCCGGTATTGATCCCGCCAGCATCGTGACCTGGGAAGATTATGCCAACGCCGGTAAGGTCGTTCTGGAAAAGACGGGCGTTCCCATGTGCACCGTGGAAGCCAATGACCCCTGGTCCTTCTGGCAGATGCTCACCGAACAGGGCAGCGACCTTCTCACCCCCGATGGGCAGCCCAACGTCAACACCCCCGAAATGGCAAAGGGCCTGAAGTTCTATCAGGACATGATCTCGGCCGGCACGGCTATCGTGGCTCCCGGCGGCGGACACCATGCCGAAGAGTACTACGGCTTCATGAATGGCGGCGGCGCGGCCTCCATCACCATGCCCTTCTGGTATTTGGACCGTTTCACCAACTATATGCCTGACCTCAAAGGCAAGATCGTTGTTATGCCCAACCCCGTGTTCGAAGTTGGCCAACCCCGTTCCGTGGGTCTTGGCGGCACCGGCACCTCTGTTACCAACCAGAGCCAGCATCAGGACCTGGCCATCGACTTCCTGGGCTTTGCCAAGCTCAGCGAGGAAGGCAACCTGAAGATCTGGGAAGTCATGGGCTTTGACCCCATCCGCAAAGCGATGTGGACCAGCGAAGAACTCAAAAAGCCCAACAAGTTCATCGATTATTTTGCCAACTTCCCCTTCGATGCTCTGATTCAGGTGAAAGATGAGATCCCCGCTATCGTCGTTAGCGAAAACCTGCCCAAGACCATGGACGCCGTCCGCACCTCCATCATGTCCCGTGCCTTTGACGGTATGGAAGATGTGGAGACCCTGTTGGCTGAAGAGCAGGCCATTCTGGAAAAGAGTGCTACCGCCAACTGACAGGCAGCCTCGGAGGAAATCGATTTTCGGCGCAGTGGACAGGGAAACCTGTTCACTGCGTCTTCAAGGAAGGTGAGCGTACATGAGCAGATCCGTAACCCCCTCCCCGGTTAACCGGCCCGTGTACAGAAGGGCGACAGCTACGCTTGGCCAGTTTGCGTACAACAAGAAAATCGCCCCTTATGTTTTTGTTGCGCCTTTCGTGTTCACATTCCTGCTGTTCTTTTTGTATCCCATCATTTCTACCGTCATCATGAGCTTTCAAAGGATACTGCCCAATCAGGTGGAATTTATCGGCCTTCAAAATTATAGCAACTTGAATGACCCCATCTTTTTTAAGGCGCTGCGTCTGAACGCCACGTACACCTTTTGGACGCTGCTGATCCTGATCCCCATCCCCATGCTGCTGGCGGTGATGCTGGACAGCAAGCTCATGCGTGCCCGCAACTTTTACCGTTCCACACTGTTTATACCTGCACTCACCTCCGTGGTGGTAGCCGGCACCATCTTCCGGCTCATATTCGGTGAGCTGCCCGGTTCGCTGATGAACCAGATCATCGGCTTTTTCGGCATGAAGCCCATCAAGTGGCTGCGTGTGCCCGATACCTCCATGATCACGCTGCTGACCATGGCGGTGTGGCGCTGGACGGGCGTGAACATCCTCTACTTTTTGGCCGGATTACAAAATATTCCGAATGAGCTTTATGAGTCGGCGGAGATCGACGGAGCCAACGCCTGGCACAGATTCAAGAGCATCATTATTCCCATGCTCAAGCCTGTTACCATCTACGTACTTACCATCAGCATCTACGGCGGCATGGCCATGTTCACCGAGAGCTACATGCTCTGGAACGGCAACCGGTCGCCTAACAATATAGGCATTACCATTGTGGGATATTTATACCGCAACGGATTTGAACAAAACAACATGGGATATGGAAGCACCATCGGCATTGTGCTGCTTTTCATCGTGATGGTCGTGAACCTGATTCAGCTGTATCTTAACGGCACCCTCAGAAAGGAGAAGCAAGGATGAAAAAGCGCAAAACCTGGATTACCGTATTGATTGTGCTTTTGTTTACCGTGCTTGCGGTAATTACCTTGTTCCCGCTGTATGCCATTTTGCTGGCGTCTTTGAAGCCTACGACGGAGCTTTTCCGCAAGGGATTGAATGTAAATTTGGATTTTGCTTTGATGTCCCTGGATAACTATGTGTATCTGTTTACCGGAAACGAGGGCTATTTCCAGTGGTTTGGCAACAGCCTGCTGCTTACGGTGGTCCAAACCCTAGCCACGCTGATGGTCAGCGCTTTTGTCGGCTATGGTTTTGCCATATATAACTTCAAAGGAAAGAACCTGATCTTTACTTGTGTGTTGCTGGTGATGATGGTGCCCCTGGAGATCATCATTCTGCCGCTGTTCCAACTGCTGGTGGGAATTAAGACGACACTGAACATACAGCTCATCGATACGTATTGGGGCATTGTCCTGCCCTTCGTAGCCCAGGCCCTGCCCATCTTCTTTTTCCGGCAGTACATGAGCGGCCTGCCCCACGACTTTGTAGATGCCGGCCGGGTGGATGGTTGCAGCGAGTACGGCATTTTCTTCAGGATCATGCTGCCCTTGGCCGTTCCCTCCTTTGCGGCGATGGGCATACTGGTGGGCATGAACAGCTGGAACGGCTTCTTGTGGCCCTTGATCGTGCTGCGCTCCCAGAGCAAGTTGACGCTGCCTCTGGGGCTGGCTTCCCTGCTGACGCCATACGGCAACAATTATGCGGTATTGATCTCGGGCTCTGTGATGGCCATCATACCCATCCTGATCCTGTTCATCAGCTTCCAGCGCTACTTTATAGAAGGCATGACAGCGGGGGGCGTAAAGGGCTGATCTGCCGCATTGCAAAGGATGTGGCCTATGATAATCTTTGTAGACAAGGAAAGCGTACCGTTCTTTGAAGCATTGGCCAGTGAGGTGCGGGTGGAAATCCTGCACCTTTTGGCAAAAGAGGATTTGAACATTAAGCAGCTGGCCGAAAAGATTGGTATCAGCAGTTCCATTATGACTCGGCATGTGCAAAAGCTGGAGGCGGCAGGCATTATCAAATCCAGCCTGGTAACAGTGAACGGCGCCAGCCATAAAAAGTGCATCATGATGGAAACAGAATACCGCCTGCAGCTGCCCCATAAGGATATCTCTCAGAATATTCATGAAGTATCCATTCCGGTTGGCCATTACAGTGAAATACAAGTCAAGCCCACCTGCGGCCTGGCTACAGATGACAACATCATCGGCTATTTTGATGAGCCCAAATTTTTGATGGACCCCCAGCGCATGTATGCTCAGATTTTGTGGTTTACCCAAGGCTTTGTAGAGTACACCTTTCCGAATTATATGCTGCCAAGCCAGACCTTGGAGGAAATTGAAATCTCCATGGAGATTTCATCGGAAGCGCCCGGCTATAATGAAGAATGGCCATCTGACATCACGTTTTCCCTCAATGGCGTTCGGCTGTTTGACTGGACCTGTCCAGGGGATTTCGGGCAACGCCATGGCGTGATCACACCACATTGGTGGCAGGCCAATCAATATGGGCTGCTTAAACAGATCCGTATTGATAAAACAGGAACTTACCTGGATGAGGAACGCAAAAGCGATGTGACCATTGCTCAGGTGGGCAACAGCATGACAAACTGGCGCTTGCGGCTGGAGGTCAGGGAGGATGCCCAGCATGTTGGCGGTCTTACGGTGTATGGCAAGAAGTTTGGAAATCATAACCAGGATATACGGATTCGTACTTTTTATTCCACACCGATGGATGATCTGAATCTGGTGAAGGATTTCTGGTTTGGCCGCAACAAAACCATGCGAGAGTCTGCCGGGATATACCATTTGCCAGGGGAGGAAGCGGGAGCATGAAGATTTTTGTGCAGACATCTCGCAAGGTCGGCCAAGCAAGCCCCTTGCTCTACGGCCACTTTCTGGAGCATTTTCATCGGCAGGTCTATGGCGGTGTGTTTGATCCCGGTCATCCCCAGGCTGATGAGGACGGCTTCAGGGTGGATGTGCTGGAAGCACTTAGAAAAATCAAGGTGCCCATCCTCCGCTGGCCCGGCGGCTGTTTTGTGTCCTCCTACAGCTGGAAAAAAGGGGTGGGCAAGAACCGGCCTGCCGTATTTGACAAGGCCTGGCGGGTGGAAGACAGCAATGCCTTTGGCACAGATGAGTTTATCAAGCTGTGCCGCAAGCTTGACTGTGAGCCGTATATTTGCACCAATGCAGGCACTGGCATCATGGAGGAAATGAGTGACTGGGTGGAGTATTGCAACTTGAAAAGCGAAGGGGAGTATGCCCGTCAGCGCATTGCAAACGGGTTCACAAAGCCCCACGGCGTGAAATACTGGAGCATCGGCAACGAAAACTATGGCGCTTGGGAATTAGGGGCCAAGGAAGCAGGAGAGTGGGGAAGGCTGGTACAGGAATCTGCCAAGCTGATGAAGCATGTGGATCCTGCAATTTCCCTGTCGGCGGCCGCCATCCCGGACATTGACTGGAACCTGAATCTGTTGCGTAGTGCAGGGCAGCAGCTGGACTGGATTTCCATTCATGCGTATTGGGATGGCATCCACAATACCAATGCACTGGCAACCTATGAGCAGACCATGGCATATACCCAAAATCTTGGGTCCTCCATTGCCAGGGTCCGAGGGCTGCTTACGGCCATGGGCCTTGAAAAGCAAGTGAAAATTGCCTTTGACGAGTGGAACTTACGGGGCTGGTACCATCCCAACATCCATACGCCAAAGCTTGGGGTAACCAAGGAAGAATACCTGCTGCCCAGGGACAAAAACGACATCAACAGCTCCTACACCATGGCGGATGCTGTGTTCTCCGCCTGCTTTTTAAATGAGCTCAACCGCAACTGCGATATAGTTGGTATGGCGAATTTTGCGCCGGCAGTGAATACCAGGGGCTGTATTTATACCCACTCTGGCGGGATTGTATTGCGGACCACGTATCATGTGTTCGACCTATATGTTAATTACCTGCAGAATACCGTGGTGGATGCCTGGTGCCAGGATATGCCCAAGGCTGTTTTTACGGATAAGCAGCAGCGGGACGTGGCTGTGGACCAGCTGGATGTCATCGCCACCACCGGTTCGGACAAGGGCATGGTGACGCTGGCAGTGGTGAACAAATCCCCTGCGGCCATGACGGAAATTCTGCTGGAAGTGGATCATGCGCCGATTCATGCATACAGGATGCATACCCTTATGGGCGACTGTTGCGACAGCTACAACGATGTCGATCATCAGGGGGCCAGGATCTTTTCTTCGGACTGGATGGATGTTGCGGACCCAAGGCCTCTGGCCGTGCTGCCCCATTCGGTAAACATTATAGAGATTAAATGTTGAATCATAAATAAAAAAACCGCTTCCAGCAATGGAAACGGTGTTTTGTGATGGGCTTCACTTAACCTCTGTTAACCAAATCATACATCATAATGCCGGCGGCAACGGCGGCATTTAGGGATTCAGCACCGCCCCGCATAGGCAAGGCCAGGCGGTGGGTGCATACATGGCTGACAGCCTTGGATACGCCGCTGCCTTCGCTGCCGATGACCAGGCAGAATTGATTGCCAACATTCTCCCGGCTGTAAAAGGGCGCACCGCCAAGCTCCCCTGAGAGCAGGTTGAAGCCTTTTTCCCGAAGCTCAGTCAGCTTTTCCGGCAGGGAGGTCGTAACCTGTGCCTTTAAGCGGAAGATGCTGCCCATGGTGGCCCGCAGGCACTTGGGGGAATACAAATCGGCGCATTCCTCGCTGAGCAGTGCGCCGCTGAACCCTGCGGCATCTGCTGTGCGCAATATGGTACCCACATTGCCGGGGTCTTGAACACCGTCTAGCGCTATGATCATGGAGCCCAGGCTGCTGGCAGTATGCTGTGGGGGAAGGCTTACCAGTGCGGCGATTCCCTGGGGCGTTTTGGTGTCGCAAACCGCAGCCAGGATGTGGGGCGACACGGCAATGACCTCGCAGGAGGCTAAGGCAGCAAGGGGCTCAAAGGCCGAAAGCCTGTCCATGTCCACAAGCAGCGTCTGGCTTAAGGAAAGGGCCAGGGCTTCCTCCACCATTTTTACGCCTTCCACAAGATACAGGCCGGCGGCTTGACGGGCGGAGCGGGTTTTCAGGCTGCGCCACAGCGCAACCCTTGGGTTTTGCATGCTGGTAATGGTTTGCATCATTGTTTTTTACTTTCCGATAACGCCTTTTTTCAGGATCACATTGGCATACAAGGCGCTCTCTCCGGTTTGTATGGTGGCAAAAGCCTGTTGGCTGCGCTGGTAAAAAGCGAACCGCTCTTCAAAGCCGATGGTTGTACCAGGCGCATGTTTTTCGATAATATTCCGGAATTCTGCCCAGATGGGAGGATCTTCACTTAAGGTGCCAGGCACTGTTTGCATCAGTATGACTGGGTCCTTTACAAAGGTATCCAAAGGGAACAACTGCAAAATGGCATCCAGAAGGGCGGGTACTGCATGGCCGTCGCAGCGGATGCAGCGCTTGCCCATGGTGGCCGCCGGGAAGTTGCCGTCCCCCAGCACAATTTCATCTCCATGGCCCATTTCCGCTAGGGTTTTTATAAGTTCCGGGGAAATCAGCGGCGAAATGCCCTTGAGCATGCAAAAACTCCTTATGTATCGGGAGGATGCCCCGATGGCTGATGGCATAAGTATATCAAACGCCGGGGCAATTGGGAAGCATAACCGCATGAGAAGGGGTAGTGTGGGGGTAGGTGCAGGTGTTTATCATGGAGCGAAAGGGTATGGAAGAAGAGGAATGATAATGTTTAGAAACAGGCGGGCGGAAAATGGGTTCGCACTTTTGAAATGATATACAAACGGGTTTGCATGTTGAAAGGAGGAAACGGTATGTCGCAGAAGCAGTTTCCCCGGACCCTGGTGGGCGGTGTCTCCCTGCCGCGGATGATTATCGGCAGCAACTGGATTTTGGGCTACAGCCACACCAGCGCCGCTGCCGACCGGCAGATCAAAGCCCGGTATGACACCGGGGAAAAAGTGGCGGATTTGCTGGAAGTATATTTGACGCAGGGCATTGATGCCGTTATGTGTCCGCTGGATGGGAATCCTGCCTTTTTAAGGGGCATAAACTTAGCCCGGGAGCGGACTGGGAAAAGCTTGATCATCATTGACACCCCCATCATCAACGTGGACGACCATCCGGCGGCCCGGCAAGAAGCCTTCAGAACCATCGAAAATTCTAAAAAGCTGGGGGCCACCTTTTGCATGCCCCATCACTATAGCGCCGAGCAGCTGGTGAACAAAAACAAACGGACCATGGACCGGCTACCGGATTACCTAGCCATGGTGCGGGATCATGGGATGATCCCAGGCCTTTCTGCCCACATGCCAGAGCTGATCGTCTATTCAGATTTGAATGGGTATGACGTGGAAACGTATATCCAAATCTACAACTGCGCTGGTTTTTTGATGCAGGTGGAAATCGAGTACATCCACAAGGTCATCTGGCAGGCAAAAAAGCCTGTAATGACCATCAAGGCCATGGCGGCAGGCCGGGTATCGCCTTTTGTGGGACTCACCTTTTCCTATGCCACGCTGCGCCCCTGCGATATGGTTACGGTGAGCTGCCATACTCCGCAAGAGGTTAATGAGGACATCGAGATTGCTTTGGCAGCCATGGAGCGCAGGCCTCCGGATCTGGAGGGTAGGAACAGTCCGAAGAAAAGCGATGTGATGCAGGGGGAGTAAATGGCTTTGAGGATCATATCCATGGTGGAGCATATGCATGACACATTTACGGCTGATGCATAAACATGAGTTTTAATGTAAAAAACAAGAAAAAAACAGCACCTTCCTTGACAAGGACTTTCATCCTGTGTTACCGTTATAAAAACTTTTCCACAAGGAGTAACCTATGAACCACTTATCCCTGATTCTTGGCAGCCTTCTTCTCGTTGTCGTTCTTGTACGAATTAGCGTGCTAGATGCCAGCGGGCTTTTGTGTATGCCAAGGGATGGGATAGATGTAGCAGCATAGTCGCAGTACGATATGCTTACACCCCCTGAACCGTGGATACACGGAGCAGGGGGATTTTTTATAAGGAGGCACAGCGATGAGGCTGAACGGTGCGCAGATCCTGATGGAGGTTTTCAAGGAGCTTAAGGTGGATACGGTATTTGGTTACCCCGGCGGCTGTGTGTTGAATATTTATGACGAGTTATACAAATCCTCCAGCTGGCTTCGCCATGTCATCACCTGCCACGAGCAGGGAGCTTCCCATGCGGCCGACGGTTATGCCCGTGCCACCGGTAAAACCGGTGTGGTCATCGCCACCTCCGGCCCCGGCGCCACCAACCTTGTCACCGGCATCGCCACAGCCCACCTGGATTCTGTGCCCATGGTAGCCATCACCGGCAATGTGGCTTGTAATGCCATCGGCCGTGACAGCTTTCAGGAAGTGGATATCAAAGGCATCACCATGCCCATCACCAAGCACAACTTCATGGTGAAGGACGTGACTCGCTTGGCAGATACCATGCGTGAAGCATTTAGCATCGCCTCTTCTGGCCGACCTGGTCCTGTGCTTGTCGATATCCCCAAAGATGTGCAAATAGCCGAGTGTGAATATGTTCCTGGGGCCCCTGTGGAAGCAGCCAAGGCCAAGCAACCTGACAGCGAATCTGTCGCAAAGGCCGCGGAATTGATTGCTTCCTCTGCGAGGCCCTTTATCTATGCCGGCGGCGGCGTGGTGATTGCAGAGGCTGGGGCAGAACTGGTGAAATTGGCTGAAACCATCGGTGCGCCCATCGGGGCCAGCATGATGGGGCTTTCCGCCATCGATCACGATCATCCTTTGTTCCTTGGCATGACGGGCATGCATGGCCGGTATGCCGCTAGCCAAGCCATGGATCAGTCAGACCTCATTATTGCCGTGGGCGTTCGGTTTTCCGATCGGGCTACTGGCGACAAGGCAGCGTTTTCCAAGGGCCGCAAGATTCTGCACATTGATATCGACCCGGCGGAGATTGGCAAGAACATACCCGCCTATGTGGCCATGGTGGCAGATGTAAAGGAGGCGCTGACAGCGCTGAGCGCCTGCGGCCTTGTGAAAAAGGACACTGCCTGGATAACGGAAGTAGAGAAATTGAATACCGCCCCGGATAACCATTTGAAGATGAATGAAAACCGCTTGAACCCCCAAATGGTGCTGCGGGCGCTAAACAGCCGCATGGCATCTGATAGTCCCGTAGCTACAGACGTAGGCCAGCATCAGATGTGGACGGCTCAGTACTACAGCTTCCGCAAGCCCCGAACCTTCATCACCTCCGGTGGCCTTGGCACCATGGGCTTTGGTATGGGCGCGGCCATCGGCGCCTGTATCGGCACAGGGCTGAAAAAGACGGTGATGGTCACCAGCGACGGCAGCTTCCACATGAACATGAACGAACTGGCTACGGCTGTAGCCAACCGCTTGCCCATCATCGTTCTGGTGCTCAACAACAGCGTGCTGGGCATGGTGCGCCAGTGGCAGACCATGTTCTTTGGCCGGCGCTACTCCAACACCACCATGAATCGGGCTACCGACTTTTGCTTGCTGGCCCAGGCCTTTGGGGCCAAGGGCCTGCGGCTGGATGACAAGGACAAGATCGATTCCGTGCTGGACAAAGCCTTTCAATTGCCCGGTCCTGTGGTCATTGATGTGCGAATCCATAGGGATGAAAAGGTGCTGCCCATGATCCCGCCGGGGGGAACCATTAGGGATATGATTGTGAGGGGGTAAGAACATGGAAAACGGCAAATTTATTTTATCCATGCTGGTCAGCAACGAGTCCGGCGTCCTTACCCGCATATCCGGCTTGTTTGCCCGCCGGGGCTTTAACATTGACAGCCTTTCCGTTGGGGAAACGCAGGATTTCCACGTATCCCGGGTCACCATCTTAGCCACCGGTGATGATTATGTGCGGGAGCAGATTGTAAAGCAACTGCAAAAGCTACATGATGTGAAAACGGTAGAGCTGATGGATCTGGATATGACCGTGATCAGGGAGCTGCTGCTGGTAAAGGTTCATGCTGCGCCTGGCACCCGCAGCCAGGTGCTGGAGGCGGTGACGGTATTTCGGGCCAAGGTGATTGACTTAACACCTAATACCATGACCATGGAGCTTACTGGCGAAAAGAACAAGCTGGATGCCTTTATCGCCTTTCTATCGCCCCTTGGGATCATTGAGCTATGCCGCACAGGCGTTACGGCCATTGGCCGCGGCGGATATGTGTTGACAGATAATAAGGAGGATTGATTATCATGGCAAAGATGTACTATCAGCAGGATTGTGACGCAAGCTTTTTGAAGGGCAAAAAGGTGGCGGTCATTGGCTATGGCAGCCAAGGCCATGCCCATGCACTAAACCTGCATGAAAGCGGGTTTGACGTGGTGGTGGGCCTGTACAGGGGCTCCAAGTCCGCGGCGGTGGCCAGGGAAGCGGGTCTTGAGGTGATGCTCACTTCCGATGCTGTGGCGGCTGCTGATGTAATCATGATTCTTGTCAACGATGAAAAGCAGGCCGCGCTGTACAAAAATGATATCGCTCCTTACCTGACGGCAGGCAAGACCCTGGCCTTTGCCCATGGCTTTAACATCCACTTTGGGCAGATCGTGGTTCCCAAGGATGTGGCTGTGATCATGATCGCCCCCAAGGGTCCCGGCCATACCGTCCGCAGTCAGTACCAGGAAGGCAAGGGCGTACCCTGCCTTATCGCCGTTTATCAAGATCCCAACGGCAATGCCAAGGAAACAGCCCTGGCCTATGCGGCGGGTATTGGCGGCGCCCGGGCCGGGATACTGGAAACCACCTTTAAAGAGGAAACGGAAACCGACCTTTTTGGCGAGCAAGCGGTTTTGTGCGGCGGCGTCACGGCCCTGATGAAGGCAGGCTTTGATACCCTGGTAGAGGCCGGTTACCAGCCGGAGAGCGCCTATTTTGAGTGCGTGCATGAAATGAAGCTGATCATTGATTTGGTGGTGGCCGGCGGTATGAACTTTATGCGTTATTCCATTTCCGATACGGCGGAGTACGGCGATTATGTTACCGGCAGCCGCATCATTACCGATGAAACCCGCAAGGAAATGAAGAAGGTGTTATCCGAAATTCAAAACGGTACCTTTGCCCGGAATTGGATTTTGGAAAACCAAGCCAACCGCCCCGCTTTCAATGCCATGCGGAACGCAGCCCAAAGCAGCCTGGTAGAAAAAACCGGTGCAGAGCTGCGGTCGAAAATGAGCTGGCAAAAGCCTAAGGAGGATAAGCAATGAGCCGTTCCGACGCCGTAAAAAAGGGACCGGAGCGTGCGCCTCATCGCTCGCTACTCAAAGCCTGCGGTTTTTCCGATGCGCAGCTGAAAAAGCCCTTTGTCGGCATCGTCAATTCCTTCAATGAAGTGGTGCCCGGGCATACCCACCTTCAGCAGATCGCAAGGGCAGCCAAGGACGGGGTGCTGATGGCCGGGGGTACGCCCATCGAGTTTAACACCATAGCCGTATGCGATGGCATCGCCATGGGGCACGAGGGAATGCGCTATTCCCTTTGCACCCGGGAGCTGATTGCCGACACCATCGAGTGCATGGTGCGGGCTCACGCCTTTGACGCGCTGGTGTTCATCCCCAACTGCGACAAGGTGGTGCCGGGGATGCTCATGGCGGCGGCCAGGCTGAACCTGCCCAGCATCTTTGTGTCCGGCGGGCCCATGCTCTCCTTAAATGGCAAGGACTTAAACAGCGCCTTTGAGGCGGTAGGAGCATACAAGGCTGGCAACATCGGTGAAGCTGAGCTTCAATGCGTAGAGGATGAGGCCTGCCCCACCTGCGGCTCCTGCTCGGGCATGTTTACTGCCAACTCCATGAACTGCCTGACAGAGGCTATCGGCTTGGGCCTTCCCGGCAACGGCACCATCCCGGCGGCTTATACCGCCCGGCTTCGCCAGGCAAAGGATGCCGGGGTCAAGGTTATGGAACTACTGGAAAAGAACATTTGTGCCAGAGATATCCTCAATGACAAATCCATTGAAAATGCGCTGGTGGTGGATATGGCTCTGGGCTGCTCCACCAATACTGCACTGCACCTGGCTGCCATCGCCAAGGAAGCTGGGGTGCCCTTTCCCCTTTCCAAAATCAATGAAGCCAGCCAAAAGACCCCCAACCTGTGCAAGCTGGCCCCGGCGGGCAAGCATCATGTGCAGGACCTGCACCAGGCCGGGGGAATCCCGGCGGTGATGGGGGAATTGCAGCAAATGGGCCTTTTGCACGGCGGCTGTATGACCGTCACCGGCAAGACCCTGGATGAAAACCTGGTGGGGGTGAAGGTGACGGATTCACAGGTGATCCGCTCCTGGGATAGCCCTTATTCCCCGGCTGGCGGCCTGGCAGTGCTCTTTGGCAACCTGTGTGAGGGCGGTGCGGTAGTCAAGCAAAGCGCCGTGGACCCCCAAATGCTGCGCCACACTGGCCCTGCCCGGGTATTTGACGGCGAAAGCGATGCCATAGCGGCTATATATGATGGCAAAATCAAAGAGGGGGACGTGGTGGTAATCCGCTACGAAGGCCCTGCCGGCGGCCCCGGCATGCGGGAAATGCTGGGCCCCACTTCTGCCATTGCGGGTATGGGGCTGGATAAGTCCGTAGCCCTGATCACCGATGGGCGCTTTTCCGGGGCAACCCGGGGTGCTGCCATTGGGCACATTTCTCCCGAGGCCGCCGCTGGCGGGCTCATTGCCCTTGTTCAGGAGGGCGACCTGATCGACATTGACATACCGGATAAGCGGCTCAGCCTTAGGCTGCCCGAAACGGAGATTGCTGCCCGGAAGGCTTCCTTTGAAGCTCCCAAGCGCGCTCCGCTGTCGGGCTACTTAAAGCGCTATGCGGCTATGGTGTCATCGGCTGATCAAGGTGCTGTTTTGAAGGAAGGAGCAATTTAAGATGAAGAAACCGGTACGAATATTTGATACAACCCTGCGGGATGGGGAACAGGCTCCCGGTTGCAGCATGGACTTGGCGGAAAAGATTGAAATTGCCCAGGCGCTGGAGCGCATGAAGGTGGATGTGATTGAGGCGGGCTTTGCCATCGCCTCCCAGGGTGACTTTGAATCGGTGCAGACCATTGCAAGGACACTGAAGGACTGCGCGGTGGCCAGCCTTTCTCGGGCAACCAAAAAGGATATCGATGCTGCCTGGAATGCAGTGAAGGAGGCCAAATCTCCTCTGATCCACACCTTCCTGGCCACATCCCCCACCCACATGCAATATAAGCTGAAAATGTCGCAAGAGGATGTGCTGGCCAATATTACTTCCATGGTGGGCTATGCCCGGAACCTGTGCCCCCAAGTGGAATTTTCCGCTGAGGATGCCATGCGCTCTGAGCCGGCCTTCCTGGCAAAGGCGGTGGATGCAGCCATTCGGGCCGGTGCTTGCGTCATCAATATTCCGGACACGGTGGGCTATGCCACCCCTTATGAGATGGCGGAAATGCTTAAGTACCTTCGCCAGCATGTGGAGAACATCGATACCATCACCCTGTCTGTTCACTGCCATAACGACCTGGGTCTGGCGGTGGCCAATACACTTTCATCTGTTATGGCGGGAGCCGGGCAGGTGGAGTGCACCGTCAATGGCATCGGCGAGCGGGCCGGCAATGCAGCGCTAGAAGAGATCGTTATGGCCATGCATACCCGCCCCGATCTGTATCCCATGGTTTGCCAAGCGGACACCACCCGCATTTCTCCCGTCAGCCGCCTGGTGTACAGCATCCTGGGCGTAAACGCCCCCATGAACAAGGCGGTTGTTGGGCAAAACGCCTTTGCCCATGAGGCGGGTATCCACCAGCACGGGGTGATGGCCAACCGGGAGACTTATGAAATCATGACTCCGGAATCCATAGGCTTGATGCAAAACCGCATGGTGCTGGGCAAGCACAGCGGACGCCACGCTGTAGAGGAGCGCTTGAGTGCCTTGGGCTACACCTTACAAAAGGAAGAACTGGATCAGCTTTTCAAGCGTTTCAAGGACCTGTGCGACCGCAAAAAGGTGATCACCGATTACGACCTGGAAGCCCTGGCAGTGCACCGGCTATCTGATACGGTGGATGCAACGAACTATCGCCTGGAGCGCTTTACCGTCAACAGCGGCAATTATGTTACCTCCAACGCGGTGGTCAGCGTACTTCGTGACGGGGAGCGCACCGAGGAGGTGGCCTTGGGCGATGGCCCCATTGACGCAGCCTTCAATGCAGTGGATAAATTGATTCCTGCACCGCCCCACTCTCTGGAGGATTACGCCATTCAAACCATCTCCGAAGGCAAGGATGCCCAGGGTGAAGCCATAGTCAAAATTCGCTGCGGCGAGCGGGTGGTAACAGGCCGGGGCCTTTCTACCGATGTTGTGGAAGCCAGTATCCTGGCCTACATCAACGGCATGAATAAGCTGTAGCCGAGGGGGCTCCCCATAATTTTCTTCTAGAAAGCATATGTTTCGGCATTGACAACAACCATCTAAAAACGGCGTAGGGGCGATTATCAATCGTCCGCTGCTCCTTCGATGATTTGTACATGAATGGAATGCTAGAGCAGACGATGATTCCATGCATAACATGAATGTCGCGGTAGACGATGGTTCTGTGCAAGAGTGGAATGCGTATTCGCTGTAATCCACTTCCGCAGCCTGCGGGCGGTTAATACCCGCCCCTACGGAGATAGCCGCAACGAGACATTCAAGGGTTTACTTTTCTCCCAGAAAGCGTATGTTCCGGCATAGACAGCAATCATCTAAAGACGGGCTAGGGGCGATTATCACGGCATAGACAGCAACCATCTAAAAACGGCGTAGGGGCGATTATCAATCGCCCGCTGCTCCTTCGATGATTTTGTATATGAATGGAATG
>JAEYQQ010000094.1 GCA_023409955.1 Bacillota bacterium
GAATATAACAATGGTTAATGGAATATCCCTTTGCACGAAGGAAACCTGGGCCAGGCGGATTACGTATGATGTTTCAAAAAAGGAACATATCCAAGGCATCTTATGGCTTGCCTGCCACGCAATTCAATAACCATAAATCCTCCTGATGATATAACATAAGCACACAGCAAAGCGCGCTGGTTGATCAGCCAGCGCGCTTTGCTGTGTGCTTGATTTACTTTTGAACAAAAGCGGAAATGGCATCTCTTAGGAACTGTGCACAACCCTTTACATTTTTATCATAGTAAACGGTGAATCGCTCATCCTCCACATACATTTGGGCAAGGCCTAGATGTGCTTCCTTTGCGTATTGTTTCCAGGTGTAAGAAAGCCAATCCTTATGGAGCGCGGCCAGGCGAAGTCCCTCAGGGCCGGAGGGGTCCAAGCCTTCTTTCACGGCGTTTTCCAGGCCGTTTAAAAGAGCATCTTCTGCTTTATGCATGGTGTCATATTCTTCTTGGGTTTGCTTCAACATACGGGCATTGCTTTCATCTACCTGTGTGTTTCCGTACTTCTGACGGATTTCTGAGCCATACTTCTTTTCATTGCCCTGTACCAAATCCTTTTTAAAGGCTTCAAACTTTTCTTTGTTGCTCATGGTGATACTTCCTTTCTCATGGAAGATTGTCTTTTCCACATTTTGAATCAAGCGGTCCAGCCTATCCCGTCTTAATTTGAGCTGTGCAAGATGGCTGTTGAGCGCTGCCTGCTGGTCAAAGGACGGAGCGTTTAGGATGGCCTTGATGTCCGTGAGGGGGATATCCAGCTCACGGAAATACAGAATCTGCTGCAGTGCGTCCACTTCTTTTTCCCCGTACACCCGGTATCCTGATGCGGTGACCTTTTGGGGATGCAGCAGCCCGATCTCATCATAATACCGGAGCGTCCGGGTGCTGATTCCGGCCAGTTTCCCAAGCTTTAAAACAGTGTACTCCATCCTAATACCTCCCAACGGCATAAGCATAAACCTTTACGTAACGTGAATGTCAAGCGGTTTGAAAAATTTTGTAGATCTACCCCTCTTGTTTCAAGCCAGTAAATTTGATATAATAAGAACAAATGTTCTAGTGTGGAGGGCTGGGGATGGATAGGGTCATCCTGCACTGTGACTGCAACAGCTACTTTGCATCGGTGGAATGCATCGATAAGCCGGAGCTTCGAAAGGTGCCCATGGCGGTATGCGGCGATCCCGAAAGCCGTCATGGGATTATACTGGCAAAAAACGAGCTGGCCAAAAAATATGGCGTGAGTACAGCTGAAACCATTTGGCAGGCAAAGCGCAAATGCCCTGATTTGGTACTGGTGCCGCCCCAAGGAGAGAAGTATGAGGAGTACTGCCGGAGAATCAATGAGATATATGCACAATATACAGACCAGGTGGAGGTCAGCTCCATTGACGAATCCTACCTGGATGTTACAGGAAGCAGGCAATTGTTTGGTACAGGACAGAAGATAGCGGATACCCTACGCCAACGGGTATGGAGGGAGCTTCAGCTGACCATATCGGTAGGCGTATCCTATAATAAGTTGTTTGCCAAGATGGGGTCGGATTATAAAAAGCCCAACGCTACCACTGTGATCACCCGTGAAAACTACAAGAGCTTGCTGTATCCACTGCCGGTGGAAAGTATGATGTATGTGGGCAAGGCGGCAGCCCAGGTACTGCGCAAGCATTTTATTACCACCATAGGTGAGCTTGCGGGTACGCCTGTGGATCAATTGAAAAAGCTGCTGGGTGCAAGCGGGGAAGCTCTTTGGTATCAGGCCAATGGATTGGATAACAGTCCGGTGCTGCGTCCAGGGGAAGGTGAGCCTGTTAAAAGCGTTGGCAACGGCATGACCTTTTGCCGCAATTTGGTGGGTTTGGAAGATGTGAAAGCAGGTCTTTTAATGCTGTGCGAAAGTGTGGGTACAAGGCTGCGCCGACACAAGCTGATGGCAAGATCCGTTGCTTTGCACATCAAGGATACAGAGCTGAAAACCATCTCACGGCAAACCCAGCTAAATGGAGCCATACAATCCACCCGGGAGCTGTATGAAGCTGCGCTGCCGCTTTTGTGCCGGTCCTGGGATTTGAATGCGCCTATTCGAACACTCACAGTGACGGCTGCCAATTTGTGCAATCCGGGTGAAGGTGGTTGCCAGGTCAGCCTTTTTCCGGAGGATGCCATCAGACAGGAAAAGCAGGCCAAGCTGGAAGCGGCCATTGACCGGGTGCGCGGCCGGTTTGGCAATGCGTCCGTCAGCACAGGCACTGTGCTATCCTCGGACATTCTCCAGCGCCAAGATAAGGACATGCTATAAATGATGACATTCGTATTTCTCAAATATGAATCTTTAAAGCAGAGAAGGATTTTTCATGCTTTTGTCGAATAGGGAAGTGTTTTCCGACTCTACATGTATGGAAAGGAAATGTCCCGGATATGATGAAGGCGATTCGTTCGCTGTTCCACATGGTTCCCCTATTTACCTTACTGATGACCCCAGCTGTTGGTGATGCTGCATCCTTCAATGAAGATCTGTATAGTTTTCAGATGCAAATTGACGGTGAAGTAATTACACTGCCCAGTTCATATGAGCAGATGATTAATGCCGGATGGACCTACAGCGGCGATGGAAAAGAGCTTTTAAAGCCTGAAGATCGCACCGCTTCCACTGCCTGGGAGAAGAATGGTGTTTTATTGTACGGTGAAATGTTCAACACCTCCTGGGATGTGGCACCAGTAGAAAAATGCGTGCTGGCATCCGTACAGTTGGGTGCATCTGACAGTGAGGTATTATTACCTGGTGGCATTCTTCCCGGCATCTCAGTGATTGGTGATGTTGCAGATGCTTATGGTACCCCCTCCGGCAGCCAAAATGGCGGAGGAGTTACGCAGTACACGTATCACCTGGAATACGACAGGGAGGTTGTTTTTTCGTTTTCAGCCGCCACTGGTGTATTGCAGGAAGTATCCATGCGCAATGTTGTGATGTCTGCCGCACCGGACCCTAAGGCGCTGGCTGGAAACTCATCTTCCGGTTCTGCACACTATCATGCGCCCAGCAGCCTGGGAGAAGATCCTTTTACATTTTATGTTTCCTATGGCAATGCACTGTATGCCTTGCCTGCGCCGGTATCAGAATTTTTGAAAAATGGCTGGATAGCTATAGATGGTGCTGACAGTGTAGTAAAGGCGTATGGCTCCAGCCAATTGACGCTGATGCTAAATGGAGAACAGTGGACTACCTGGGTCTACAATCATTCTGACAAGGCGACATTGGCTGTTAACTGCATGGTGACCACCATTGTCAGTGATATGCAGCGTGGCGAAATCCCCCTTGTGCTGCCGGGCGGGGTTGCCGTTGGCATGACGGAGGAAGCGGCACTTTCGATCTATGGGGAGTTAACTGCAAAGGCCAGCGAGACAGGAACATCCCGCCGTTATGTGTTTAGCAAAGGCAAAAGGGGTATCGTGTTATCTATACAGCGCAGTACCGGGCTTGTTAGCCGGGTGGAGGTCAACAATGCGCCTTAAGCGCATTGTATTTCCCCTGTTTTTCCTTGACATATTTGTAATAGATGGGCTATAATGCACCCAATCCATCGTGTTTTTGGAGGCTTAACATGGCTGCGAATGCTACTTCCAGGGGTCTGTTCTCGTTTATGGGCCGGAGCGGCTACCGCTTCGGCTATTTGAGCAACAGAAAAATCCTTTGTGAGAAGAGTGCATTCTGCCTGTAAATGGCAGGTCTCAATGAATAAAGAGAGCTCTTTTCGGGCTCTCTTTTTTATATCTTTCATTTGCGTTTGATTTAAGGAGGTTTACACATGATTGTTGTGATGAAAAAAGGTACGCCAGTTAAGGAAATTCAACTTTTGGCCGAAAATATTGAACAGCAGGGTGTAACGGTGAGCCCTGTTCATGGAACGGATCTGACGATTCTGGGCCTTGTTGGGGACACCAGCAAGATCGATATTTCCAGGCTGGAGGCCAATCCGCATGTGGACAGGATCATGCGGGTGCTGGAGCCTTTTAAAAAGGCCAACCGCATGTTCCATCCAGGCAATACGGAGCTTAGTATCTGCGGACAGGCCATCGGCGGGAAAAAGCTGGCTGTTATTGCCGGTCCCTGCTCGGTGGAATCTGCGGAGCAGATAACCCAGGTTGCAAAGGCGGTGAAAACTTCGGGTGCGCAGTTTTTACGCGGAGGTGCTTTCAAGCCCAGGACCTCCCCCTATGCATTCCAGGGCCTGAAATATGAGGGCCTGCATATGTTAGCGGAAGCCAAAAAAGAAACGGGGCTTCCCATTGTGTCTGAAATCATGTCCCCACAGGACATAGAAGTATTTGAAGAGATGGTAGATGTGATCCAGGTGGGGGCAAGGAACATGCAAAACTTTGACCTTCTTAGGCAGCTGGGCAGGCTGAGCAAGCCGATCCTTTTAAAGCGCGGCCTATCTTCCACCATAGAGGAATGGCTGATGTCTGCTGAGTACATTCTGGCTGGTGGCAATGAGCAGGTGATACTGTGCGAGCGGGGCATCCGTACCTTTGAAACCTATACCCGCAACACCATAGACCTAAGCGCTATCCCGGCGGTGAAAAAGCTCAGCCATCTGCCGGTGATTGTAGACCCCAGCCATGCCGCGGGCAAGTGGTGGATGGTGGCCCCTTTGGCCAAGGCTGCTGTGGCTGTAGGTGCTGACGGGCTGATGATCGAGGTGCACAACGATCCTGTCCATGCGCTCTCTGACGGTCAGCAATCTATAACCCCGGAAGGATTTGATACCATTATGAAGGAGCTTGCGCCCATTGCGGCTGCGGTTGGGCGGAGCATGTAGAACGGAGGAATCCAATGATCCTCAAGGTTGAGCTGGGAGAAAAAAGCTATGATTTGCTGCTTGAAAGCGGCATCCTGTCAAGGGCAGGGGAGGTATTAAAAAAATATCTTCCCGCCTGCCGCAAATGGATGATTGTTACTGATGAAAATGTGAATGCATTATACGGGGATGCGGTGGAAGCGTCTATTCAAGATGCTGGTCTTGCCGCCTTCCGGTTTGTGCTGCCTCCGGGGGAAGCCACCAAATCTCTTGCCAAACTGGAAGAGGTTTACCATGCTCTATGTGGGGCAGGCATCAGCCGCAGCGATGGATTGCTGGCCTTGGGCGGTGGGGTGATCGGCGACTTGGCCGGCTTTGCGGCTGCCACCTATCTTCGGGGCATTCCCTTTGTGCAGGCACCTACCTCCTTGTTGGCTCAGGTAGACAGTGCTGTTGGGGGCAAGGTGGCAGTGGACTTGCCGGAGGGTAAAAATTTGGTGGGCAGTTTTTATCAACCCAAACTGGTGCTGCTGGACCCGGATGCATTACACACCCTTCCGGACAGGGTGTTTGCCGATGGCATGGGAGAAGTAATCAAATATGGATGTATCCGGGATGTCGGGTTATTTGAGTTGCTAAGAAAAACGCCGGGCAGAAAGGCTCTTGCGCCCCATATGCCGGACATTATCGCAAGATGTGTAGCCATTAAGGCGGACATTGTTGCCCGGGATGAAAGGGATACCGGGGAGAGGATGCTGCTTAACTTCGGCCATACCCTGGGCCATGCCATTGAAACGCTGCAGCAGTTTCAGGGGCTGAGCCATGGGGAAGCTGTGGCGGTGGGGATGTATGTCATCTGCCGTCTGGCACAAGAAAAGGGGCTGACGGAGGATGGCACGGCTAAAGCGCTGCAAACGTGCCTGGAAGCCCATGGACTGCCCTTTACAGTAAGCCTGCCGGATACCAGCAAGCTGTTTAACGTGATAACCCGGGACAAAAAGAACTTGGGCAAAGCCCTGAATGTGGTGCTGCTACAGAGCATCGGCGAAGCGAAGCTCTATCCAACCACACCGGATTTCTTTTCGGGGGTGGAAAAATGGCTGCAATAAAACTGCATCCCGGCAGGTTGTCAGGGGTTTTATCGGTTCCCCCATCCAAATCCGTTGCCCACCGAGCCATTATCTGCGCCGCCTTGGCCAAAGAGGAAAGCGTTGTTTCCCCGGTGGATGTATCAGATGACATGCGGGCTACGCTGCAGTGTATGACTGCCTTGGGAGCGCATTGGGTGCGTGAAGGGGATAACCTTCGCATATGCGGTCAGGCCTTTACCCCGGCACAGCACCCTCACATGGATTGCTTGGAATCCGGCTCGACCCTTCGGTTTGTGATTCCCCTAACCCTTGCGTTGACCGGCGGTGGAACTTTTTTGACCAAGGGCAGGCTGAAAGAGCGCCCGCTGGGTCCGTTTGAAGCAGTCTTTGCCCCACTTGGAATTACCCTTGCCAAAACGGATAGCGGCTTTGACGCAAAGGGTCAGCTTGCGCCAGGCAGATATGAACTGCCGGGGGATGTATCATCTCAGTTTATTACCGGGCTTTTGCTGGCGCTGCCGCTGCTGCAAGGCGATTCGGAAATAAAGCTTACCACAGCCATGGAATCAGAAGGCTATGTACAGCTGACGTTGGATGCCATGGAAGGATTTGGGGTGACGACTAAACGCCCCGCGCCTGATTGGTTTGTCATACCCGGCGGCCAGCGGTACAAAGCCAGGTCATGCCACGTGGAGGGGGACTATTCCCAGGCGGCGGTAATGCTATGCGCAGGAGCCCTGGGAAGCAGTGTTTCAATCAAGGGTCTCAACCCTGATTCCCGGCAAGGGGATAAGGCTGTCATTGACTTGCTGCAAAAGATGGGAGCCTCTTATTCAGCGGACGGCGGTGTGTGTTCCATGCATGCAGACAGGCTACGGGGAACAATCATCGATGGCAGCCAAATTCCGGATGTATTGCCCATGCTGGCACTGGTGATGAGCTTGGCGCAGGGGGAAAGCCGTATTGAAAACGCCGGGCGGCTGCGGATTAAGGAATGCGACCGGCTGGAAGCGACAGTGATGGAGCTATCCAAACTGGGCGCGAAAATACGGGCTGAAGGGGATACCATTTTCATCAGCGGGCAGGAGCACCTGTCAGGCGGCACCACTGTCCATAGCCGGGATGACCATCGCATGGCCATGATGCTGTCCATTGCAGCACTGCATTGCATCGAACCGGTTGTGCTGGAAAACCCGGCCTGCGTTACAAAATCCTGGCCCAGCTACTGGGACGATTATCTTGCATTGGGAGGGAATGTATCATGAGCAGCAGCTTCGGAAGACACTTGAAATTGTCTCTGTTTGGGGAATCCCATGGGGTGGGCCTTGGCATTGTCGTCGATGGGCTGCCACCAGGGCTTTCCTTGGATTTGGAGGAAGTCGGCCGGGAGATGGCACGCCGGGCCCCCGGCCGCAACGATCTTTCCACCCCCAGGCAGGAAAATGATATTCCTGAAATTCTCTCTGGAATGTACGGCGGAAAAACCACCGGCGCGCCATTGGCCGCGTTGATTCGAAGCCGGGATACAAGGTCCCAGGATTACGGCGAGGAGCTGGACAAGCCCCGGCCCGGTCATGCTGACTATACCGGGTTTGTTCGTTATGGCGGGTTTGGCGACCATCGCGGCGGCGGACACTTCTCTGGCAGGCTCACCGCTCCTATTGTTTTTGCGGGGGCGGTGTGCAAGCAGTGGCTTCGGGAAAATAACATTCGTATTTATGCCCATATCCAGCGGCTGGCGGGCATAGATGACGGCAGCTTTCTGGATTCGTCTGTTACGGAAGAAACGCTCATGGCCCTTGGCCGTCAGACGCTTCCGCTTTTGCATCCCAGCCTTGGCGAAAGTATGACCCAGGCGGTGCTAAACGCTAAATCCCGGGATGATTCGGTGGGCGGTATTGTGGAGTGCATGGCACTGGGGCTGCCGGCGGGACTGGGTGCGCCGTTTTTTGATTCGGCAGAGGCCATCCTCTCTCACTTGATGTTTTCTGTTCCGGCGGTGAAGGGCATCTCCTTTGGTACAGGCTTTTCCATGGCGGATATGCTGGGGTCACAGGTCAACGATCCCTTTTACTATGATGACAATGGTATCGTGCGCACCAGATCTAACAATTCCGGCGGCATACTGGGCGGTATCACCAATGGTATGCCTTTGGTGTTTCGGTGCGTAGTACGGCCTACCTCCTCCATCGCCCAGGAGCAGGACACCGTTTCTTTCAAGGACAAGACCAACACGACCTTGCAGATTGTGGGCCGGCATGACCCTTGCATCGTGCCCAGGGCATTGCCGGTGATGGAGGCCATGACCGCCATCGGCCTGTGTGAACTGTGGAAGGAGCATAACGCATGCCGGATATAAGGAAGGTTGTCTTCTTTCCCGGAACAGAAGGCTCCTTTTCCCAGCAGGCGGCGGTGGCCTTCTTTGGAGAAGAATATAATTACCTGCCCTGCGATACCTTCAGCGGTACGCTGGAAGCAGTCTCATCTAGCAAGGCTGCATATGCGGTGCTTCCCATTGAAAATTCCTCGGCAGGTGCAGTGGGCGAAACCTATGATTTGCTGCTGAAAAACAACCTGTATATTGTTGGGGAGCAGGTGCTGCAGGTAACCCACCACCTGCTGGGGGTACCGGGAAGCTGCATTGAGAATCTGCGGGAAATCCATTCCCATCCTCAGGCGTTATCCCAATGCCGGAATTTTTTGTCCGGGTATCCTGCTGTTGTTCAGGTGCCCTCATTAAACACGGCGCTGAGTGCAAGAAATGTAGCGGCGTGGAAGGAGCAGGGCAAGGCCGCCATCGCCGGAAGCCTAGCAGCCCGGCTGTATGGGCTGGAAGTAATCGCTAAGGATATTCATGACAATGCCAATAACACCACCCGGTTTGTTGTCATCAGCAGGGATAGCAAATCCCTAAAGGCACCGGACAAGGCCAGCGTCACCTTTCATGTGGCCAATCAGTTAGGGTCCCTGGCCCAGCTGCTTACCTGCTTTGCGGAGCATGGGGTAAATTTAAGCAAAATTGAATCCAGGCCCATACCGGGCAAGCCTTGGGAATATTTCTTCTTTACAGATTTTGAGGGTGCCATGGACGAGGCAGAGCTTAGCAAGGCGCTTCGTGCCGCCTCCGGCTGCGCCAGGGAGCTTCGGCTGCTGGGTCTGTATGGCAAAGCCCGGTAAAAGGAGGGTCTGGTTTGGAGTTTTTCGGCCTGATTGGGGAAAAGCTTGGGCACAGCCTGTCGGAAGTTATCCATACCCGGCTCTTTGAGCTGCTGTCCCTTCCTGCCGCTTATAAGCTGATGGAGATTCCTAAACCTTTGCTTCATCAGGTGGGCGATGCCATCCGATTGCTTTCCTTTAAAGGAATCAATGTGACCATTCCTTACAAGGAACTGGTGGTGTCTCAACTGGATGAGGTGGATGCTGATGCCAGGGAATTGATGGCTGTTAATACCATCAAGAATCATGGCGGAAGGCTGATAGGCTATAATACAGATGTGTATGGGCTAAAGGAAATGTTCAGGTTCCATGGCATCGATCCATCTGGAAAGCCTGCCGTGGTGCTGGGCAGCGGGGGGGCAGCCAAGGCGGCCCTGAAAGCGCTTATGGAGCTTGGTGTCACGCAAATGTATGTGGCCAGCCGGAATCCGGAGGGAAAAGCATCGCTTATCCCGAATACCAGCTTTGTCAGTTATGAGGCGTTGCTTGAATTATCTGGCGGGGTTTTGTTAAATGCCACCCCCGTGGGCATGTGGCCAAAGGTGGATGCAGCGCCTGTCAAAAGGGATGTTGCGGCACAGTTTGATGCCGTGGTGGATACCATTTATAATCCTTGGGAAACACAGCTGCTAGCCATGGCAAAAGAACTAGACAAGCCCTTTTGCAATGGGTTGTATATGCTGGTGGCCCAGGCGGTAAAGGCCGAGGAGATCTTCTGGGATTGCGAAATCCCAGCCCATATCACCCATACCATCTATCATGAACTTGCACAGAAGTTGGCCCAATAAGGAGGAAATACCATGCGCATCCTATTGCTAAACGGCCCCAACTTAAACCTTACAGGCCTTCGGGAGACGGGGGTGTATGGCACAAAAAGCTATGACGCCATCTGTAGGCAGCTGATGGCAGAGGCGCAAATTCGGGGCATTGATTTGGATATCCGCCAGAGCAACTATGAGGGTGAGCTCATAGACTGGGTCCATGAGGCGCTTTTGAAAAAGTATGACGCCATCATTATCAATGCCGGAGCCTATACACACTACAGCTTTGCGCTCCATGATGCCATCCGTGCAGCGGCGCTGCCTACGGTGGAGGTACACTTATCCAACATCCATGCTCGGGAGGAATTCCGCCATACCTCTGTCATTGCAGCTGCTTGCCTTGGGCAGATTTGCGGGTTTGGGGTTACTAGCTATGTGCTGGCTATGGATGCGCTGATCAGTCACTTAAAGGAGCGCCGCTCATGAACATTGTGATAGCAGGCCTTGGGGTCATAGGCGGCTCCTTTGCCATGGGGCTAAAAAAGGCGGGTTATGATGCGGTGTACGGCATTGACGCCAATGAGCAAACCCTTGTAAAGGCCAAGGCGCAAGGAGTAATATTAGAAGGGGATCAGGATGGGTCAAATTTATTGAAAAAGGCTGATTTGACCATACTATGCATCTATCCCCACAGTGTGCCTGGGTTTTTGAAGGCCCATATGAGGGATTTTAAACCCGGCAGCCTGATTACCGATGTAACCGGCGTGAAAAGCGAGCTTGCCAAGCAGCTTTCCGTGCTTTTGCCGGATGGTGTGGATTTTGTTCCTGGGCACCCTATGGCCGGGCGGGAGAAGATGGGCTTTGATTTCGCCAGCGACGCAGTATTCAAGGGTGCCAACTATCTGCTGACTCCCCTGCCTAATAACAAGGAAGAAAACTTGCGCATGATTGAAGCTCTGGCTTTGGCGCTTGGATTCAAGCGGGTTAGGCGCATATCCCCTGAAATGCATGATATGGTGATTGCCCATACCTCTCAGCTGCCCCACGCCATGGCGGTGGCCCTAATTAACAGCGACAGGGAGGGCAGGCAAACAGAACAGTTTATTGGCGACAGCTATCGTGACCTAACCCGGATTGCCAAGATCAACGGGGGATTGTGGAGCGAATTGTTCTTATCCAACAAAGATTATTTGCTTAAGGCCATCGGCGATTTCAATACACAGATGCGTTTGATCGAGGATGCACTGCGCATAGAGGACAAGGATGCATTGATACGGCTGTTTGAAACATCCACCGCCCGGCGGGAGAAGCTGGATAACTGAGATTGATATCTTGTGTGATTAATTAAGTTTTTGGGGATAGGTGCGGGAAGGGGGATTTTTTTAAAAATCCCCCTTCTGCCTATCTTTCAGTATGTAATCTTCTTGTTTCCATTTCTGGTTTGTGGTAGCATGTCCCTGGAAGGCAAGGTGTAATAAAATGAAGGATCTGAACATGGCTCGGATTGCTGCGGTATCTCCTAGGGTATACCTAGGTGACTGCAAGAAGAACGCCAAGGAAACCATGGCCTGGATAGCCAGGCTGGAAAAGGAGCACATCCAGGCGGCGGTTTTTCCGGAGCTTGGCATTACGGGATATACCTGCGGCGACCTGCTGCTGAACGAAACACTGCAAAAAGAGGCAGTGGCGGCGCTGCATGCCATCGCGAAAGCCTCCGGAGCCATGGTTGTGCTGGTGGGGCTCCCCCTTTGCAATCAAGGCCGGCTGTATAATTGTGCTGCTGTTTTGCAGCATGGAAAAATCAAGGGCATTGCCACCAAGCGATATTTGCCCAATGGCGGTGAGTTTTATGAAACCCGCTGGTTTAAAAGCGGGCTCCATGCGCCGGATACAATTGTTCTGGACGGTGAAGTCATACCCTTTGGGTTGAACCTGCTGTTTGAAACGGAGGAGTTCCGTTTTGCGGTGGAAGTCTGCGAAGATTTGTGGGGGCCTATTCCCCCGTCCAGCACCTATGCCCCATCCGGCGCAGAGGTCATATTCAACTTAAGCGCCAGCAATGAACTGGCTGCCAAGCATGATTATCGCCGGGAGCTTTTGCGCCAGCAAAGCGGCCGCTGCTTCTGTGCATATGCCTATGCCGGGGCAGGGTATGGCGAATCCACCACAGACCTTGTGTTTGCAGGCTTTGGCGGCATTTATGAGAGCGGCCGTACCATTATGGAATCCAAAAGGTTTCAGGCAGAAGGCACTTATGCCGTGGGGGATGTGGACATCCAACGCCTGCGTTTTCAACGTCAGAGGTCCGGGAGCTTCTTTGACAGTGATTGCGCCATTATGCATAAGGTAGCCATGGGTCAGCTGCCTGGATTTGAAAAACCCATCAAGCGCAACATTTCCCCATTACCCTTTGTTCCGGGAGAGGATGGCTTGCAAAAACGTTGCGATGAGATTACCTCCATACAGACCATGGCGCTTCGAACCCGGCTGGAGGCAACCCGCCTTGATAAACTGGTGGTGGGTATCTCCGGCGGGTTGGACAGTGCATTGGCTCTGCTGGTGGCTGCCAGGGCCTTTTTGGAGATGGGGCTGAGCTCAAAAAACATACATGCCATTACCATGCCGGGCTTTGGCACCGGAAGCCGTACCCTGCAAAATGCCAGGCTGCTGATGGAAGCCCTTGGATGTACCACAAGAGAAGTGAATATTGCCCCAGCCGTACGCCAGCACTTTATGGATATCGGCCAGGATGAAAGCGTTCATGATGTAGCGTATGAAAACAGCCAGGCCAGGGAGCGGACGCAAATCCTGATGGATTATGCCAACCGAATCGGTGCGCTGGTGCTGGGCACCGGGGATTTAAGCGAAGCTGCTCTTGGATTTTCCACCTACAACGGCGATCACATGAGCATGTACAATGTCAATTGCTCTATCCCCAAGACGCTGGTCCGCACATTGGTCAAGTATCTTGGGGAAACGGTCTTTGGTGGAGAGGTGGAAAGGGTTTGCCTGGATATTATTGATACCCCCATCTCGCCAGAGCTATTGCCGGTGGACAAGGGAGAGTTGAACCAGCGCACGGAAGAAATACTGGGGGATTATGCCCTGCATGATTTCTTTTTGTACAATATGATGGATTCCGGAAGTTCGCCAGACAGGCTCTATGCCTTTGCGCAGCAGGCCTTTGAGGGTGTTTATGACGATAAAATCATCGAGAAGGCATTAAAACTTTTCTTGAAACGGTTCTTTGCCCAGCAGTTCAAGCGCAGCTGTATCCCCGATGGACCCAAGGTGGGCGGCGTGAGCCTATCTCCCAGAGGCGACTGGCGGATGCCCAGTGATATGTCAGGGGACGCATGGACGGACTGGACACCGGGGAGTTAATAGCTGTCTTATCTCATGAAAGGAAGCATGCACATATGATGTTTGAACGTACAAATAAAGATGATCCCCGTTTTCATGCACTAGTCATGATGCTGGATCATGATTTGTCTGGGCGGTATGAGAATCAAAATGCGGAATATGCTCCTTTTAACACTTTGGAAAGCATTACCGCCGTCATACTAGCGCTGGAAGAAAATGAGGCTGTTGGCTGCAGCTCTTTCAAGCCCTTTGATGATCACAGCGTTGAAATGAAGCGTGTGTTTGTAAAGCATACATACCGTGGCCGGGGCATAGCCAAAAAGATGATGGCAGAGTTGGAAACGTGGGCAGCAGAAACGGGCTGCACCCGGGCTGTGTTGGAAACCGGCGTCAACCAGCCAGAGGCCATTTGCTTGTATGAAGGAATAGGCTACCGCCGAATGGAGAACTATGAACCTTATGTTGGCATGAAAGCAAGCATCTGCTACGAAAAGCCTCTTTCATCTATCACCAATCCATGAAGAATGGAGGCATTCCATGCGTATCGTCATTATCGGTGCGGTAGCTGCCGGTACTGCTGCCGCAGCAAAGGCCAGCCGCAATGATCCCGATGCAACAATCATCATCTATGAAAAGGACAGCGATATATCCTATTCCTGCTGTGGATTGCCTTATTTCATATCCGGGGAGATCTCCGATATCCGGGAGATCATCCCTCGTGATGCGGCATATTTTCAAAAAGCTTATGGGGTGGATGTGCTTACCGAGCACGAGGTGGTATCGGTAGATGCCAGCCTTCAAACCCTCCGGGTGAAGAATATCAAAACCAAGGAAATTTTTGAGGACTGGTACGACAAACTGATCCTGGCAACAGGCGCAGCCCCTCGCTTACCAGATATTCCAGGGGTACGGAGGGATCATGTTTTTTCCCTGCGTTCTGTCCAGGACGCCCGAAGAATTCTATACTTTCTGGAGGAGCGGAAACCTTTGCAGGTGGTGATTGCCGGTACAGGTTTTATAGGCATGGAAATGCTGGAAAGCTTAACGCGCCTGAATATATCTGTCACCTTGGCGGAAAAAGGCGACCGTATCGCCCGGCATTTGGATGCAGAGATGTCTGACCATTTGCAAAAGTTGCTGGAGGGAAGGGGGATATCCATCCGCATGTCTGCTAAGCTTAAGAGCATTGGCAGCGATCATGTTGTTTTGGATAATGGGGATACCCTTCCTGCCGATATGGTTTTGCTTGCCACCGGTGTCAGGCCCAATACCCGCCTGGCGGCAGAAATGGGGCTGGAGCTTGGGCTCAGCGGTGCCATACGAGTCAATAACCGCATGGAAACAAGCCTCCCCCATGTGTACGCCTGTGGGGATTGTGCTGAAACCTTTTCAGCGGTAACCGGTCTCCCCTCATACAAGCCGTTAGGTTCTACTGCTGCTAAAACCGGCCGCATTGCCGGGGATTGCGCTACAGGCGGCAGCATGCGCTACCGCGGAAACATTGGCACAGGCATCTTCCGTGTGTTTGAATGGACTGTGGCTCATACGGGCTTTACCCAAAAGGAAGCAGAAAAGCTGGGCTTTAGCACGGCGGTATGCCTGCACAGTCAGCCAGATCGGCCGGAATATCTAGGGGGACAGGAGATGCTGATTAAAGCCGTTGCCGATAAAAAGACCGGCAGGCTTCTGGGGGCGCAGATTCTTGGTGTCCAAGGGGTAGACAAGCGAATTGATGTCCTGGCTACCCTCATTACCTGTGGCGCAAAAGCAGAGGATTTGAGCCATGTGGACCTTGCCTATGCTCCGCCTTTTTCTACCACCAGGGACCCGGTGCATTACACCGGTATGCTGCTGGAAAGCGCACTGAGAAAAAAGTGAAAAACGGGAAGAAGGGTTTGCATTTGCCCTCTTCCCGTTTCTGTTTTGCTTACTGCCCTGATGATGGGATATTTTTACTCGTGTTGAATTGAATACCCATTGATTAGCGTGTGTGCAGCATTTGGGCGATTGATAATCGCCCCTACGTTGGGATTAGCTTATTCTGCCTGACTTATTGAGTAGTGATACCGTTAAACATATTTTGTGGTG
>JAEYQQ010000117.1 GCA_023409955.1 Bacillota bacterium
GAATATGGCAAATTTGCGCTGCATCTTTTGCCCTCGGGCGTTTTCCATCAGCATATCGTAAACATTATCGGACCGGGCGTAGCCTTTAACATTGAAGCGCTGCTCAGCGAAATAAACACGATTGTCAGCCGCGGCGTGCCCAAGCCCAATGTGCTGATATCTGACAGGGCGCAGGTGATGATGCCCTACCATGTGGACTTTGACAAATACGAAGAAGAGCGCCTGGGTGGCAAGTCCTTTGGCAGCACCAAGTCCGGCATCGCCCCGTTTTACGGCGACAAGTTTATGAAAATCGGCCTGCAGGTCTGCCAGCTGTTTGATAAGGATTTGCTGCGTGAGCGACTGATGAACGTGGCTTCACTGAAAAACCCCATGCTGGAGCACCTCTACCACAAGCCGCCCATTGATGTGGACGGGCTGGTGGATATGTTTTATACCCTGGCCAAGGAAATTGAACCCATGGTCTGTGATACCTCCTGGTATTTGCACGATGCTGTGAAGGAAGGGAAAACCATTTTGCTGGAAGGGCAATTGGGGTCCCTTCGTGATCCGGACCACGGCATTTATCCCTATACGACGTCATCCTCGCCTTTGGCGGGCTTTGGTACGGTGGGCGCCGGTGTGCCGCCCTGGGACATAAGGGATATCTGCTGCGTTACCAAGGCGTATTCCAGCTGTGTCGGCGCAGGCCCCTTTGTTACCGAGCTTTTTGGCGATGAGGCGGTGGAGCTGCGAAACCGCGGCGGTGATGCCGGGGAATATGGTGCTACAACCGGCAGACCTCGCCGGGTAGGCTGGTTTGACGCTGTGGCTACCCGTTATGGCGTTATGGTCCAAGGGGGCACGGAAACCGTGCTTACCAATCTGGATGTGCTTGGATATCTGAAAGAAATCCCTGTCTGCACTGGCTATGAAATTGACGGGAAAGTAACGGACAAGTTTCCCGCCACACCCAAGCTGATGGCGGCCAAGCCCGTTTATACCGTGCTGCCTGGCTGGGAGCAGGATATCCGCGTCATCCGCAGTTATGATGATCTGCCCGATAACTGCAAGAAGTATGTTGCTTTTCTGGAAGAGAAAATCGGCGTGCCCATTCGCATGGTTTCCAACGGCCCTCGAAGGGAAGAAATACTCTACAGAAATGTATAAGCTCAAAGGGGCGCCGGCCATGCCGGGCCCCTTATGACTATCCGGTGATATATACCCGCGTTTGGGGGAGGATTGTTATGATCGCCGTCATGGATTATGGCATGGGAAATCTGCGCAGCGTGCAAAAGGCGCTGGAGTATATGGGCCAGGAAGCGGTCATTACGGATGATCCTGATCTGGTGGTGTCAGCCGACCGAGTCATCCTCCCTGGGGTGGGGGCGTTTCGCGATGCCATGGCAAGGCTGAAGGATACCGGTCTTGACTAGGCGGCTTTGGAAGTGGTGAAAAGGAATACGCCCATGCTGGGCATTTGCCTGGGCATGCAGCTGCTGTTTGAGGCCAGTGAGGAAAACGGCACCTATGAGGGTTTGGGTCTGCTGCCCGGTACCATTACTCGCTTTCCTGACATGGGGCTGAAAATCCCCCATATGGGGTGGAATACACTAAAAACAAGGGACTGTGCCTTGTTTAGCGCTGATGAAAGCCCCTGCGTGTATTTTGTCCACTCCTATATCATGGCGGATATATCCCCCGATTGGTCGGTTGGCATCTGTCACTACGGCATTCCCTTTACAGCTGCAGTGCAAAAGGGGAATGTGATGGCTGCCCAGTTCCATCCTGAAAAAAGCGGGGCGGACGGCCTTGGCATGCTCCGTCGCTTTGCCGCCTTCGGTGGAAAGGAGGGGGCCTGACCATGCTGCTCAAACGCATTATTCCCTGCCTGGATATCAAAGATGGCAGAGTGGTCAAGGGTGTCAACTTTGTGAACATCCGGGATGCTGGTGATCCGGTGGAGGCCGCTGTGTGGTATAACCAGGCCGGGGCCGATGAACTGGTGCTGCTGGACATTAATGCCTCCCACGAGGGCCGCAAAACCATGCTGGATGTAACATCCCGCGTGGCAGAGCAGGTGTTCATCCCCTTTACGGTAGGGGGCGGCATCTCCGATATTAACCAAATCCGGGATCTTTTGCGCCTTGGGGCAGACAAGGTATCCATCAACAGCCCGGCAGTGAAGAATCCGGATTTTATTGAAGAAGCGGCGCTGCGCTTTGGTAGCCAGTGCATTGTGTTGGCCATGGATGTAAAAGCAAGGCGTGGCGGCGGCTGGGATGTGTACATCAATGGCGGCCGGGTGAACACCGGTATGGATGCGCTGAAGTGGGCAGCCGAAGGCGTGCGCCGGGGTGCCGGGGAAATACTGCTTACTAGCATGGATACCGACGGGGTGGGGGAAGGCTTTGACCTTTCTGTAACAAAAGCCGTGGCCCAGGCGGTGCATGTACCCGTCATCGCCTCCGGCGGTGCAGGAAGCATGCAGCATTTCAAAGATGCGCTGACCATAGGCTGTGCGGATGCGGCGCTGGCGGCCACGTTGTTTCATTTCCGCATTCTGGAGATTGGAGCATTAAAGGCGTACCTGAATCAGGAAGGTGTTCCTGTCAGGTTGCGATAAGCCTTGCTGGTGAATGTATCAGCATTGTACGAATGTGTTGTTTCCCGATGCTTTTTGCGCTGGCATAAGACCGGCTTTTTGCTGAGCGCCCAGGGATATGAAGAAATGTATGCCCATGAATGACGCCAAATCAGAGCCTTAGGTATATATTATCACCATTGTGGGAAGCATTCCCATGGAAGGGCTGGTTGATTATTTACAAGTAAGAATGAATTTTGCTTGTGGATAAACGGAACTTTCTGTATAATAGACAGGTGAAGCTGGTTCGAAGTGAAAAGGAGTGCCGTGTTTTGAGCGATCGTGAACAAAATCGCCTGAATGGCCGTATCCCGGCCAGGGCGATGTATGAAAAAGCAGAACAGGTTCCCGGGCCGGGCGATATCAGGCCGGACATGACAAGGCGTGCCGGGCGCGCCCCCATGCTGCCGGATGAAGAGCCTGAGCAGCGGTACGTTCCAGCCCAGACGCAGTATGTAAGCAAGCGGGTCAGCCGTTTGTCTGATGCGCCTGCAGCGGATGATTATCAGGGGGGTATACCTGCCCAGGGGTATGAACGCCGCCGCCGTTCCCAGCGGCATGCCGGTATGGAACAGGAAGCACAGGAGCGGCCTGAACCCAGGCTTGCGCAGCCGACCATGCGGGAGGCTACCCGGGTGTTGCCAAGCACCCAGCGGGATGAGCCCAGGATGGCACCGCCGACAAGGCCCGTACCTGTGAATCGTACACCCATGGAGAATGAACAAATGCTGGGCCAGGGCCGTCCTCAGGGGCCTGGTGCCAATTATGCCAGAGGGCAAAGGCCCGTTCAGGGCCAGGATGAGTTTGCTCCAATCAGGCCACGTCAGGCACCCGTAACGCCATCCTACCTGGAAGAGGAAGAAGAGGATGCTCCCCGCCGTGGCCGTACAGGGCTGATGGTGCTGCTAGGTCTTGTGTTGGTTGCCGCACTGTTTGTAGGAGCGTTGTATCTGGCGCTGCCCGGGCGCGATGACCAGCAAAGCGGAGGGATTATCAATGCCCTCAACGATGTGAAGGATACCATTACCCAGGAGGTTGGGCTCTTTGCCACCAGTGTGAAGAACATCTTCGTAACGGAAACCAAGGAGCCGCCTGCAGTGCAGTATTTCCAGGTCGTTCCCTCTGCTAGCCAGGCGCCGGTGGACCTGGCCTTTACCATTACCACCACCAAAACGGTGGAAGGGGTCAGAATATTAAACAGCCTGGGCAATGTATTGCTGGAAGAAAAGAGCCCCAGGGTGAACGAGGAACAGTGGATCATCTGGACGCTTACGTTGTCCATCACCGAAGCATATACCGGGCAGATATCCGCCCAGGTCCTATCCGGCGAAACCTGGTTGGATAGCGATAAAACGGTGGATGTAGCCATCAATGCACCTGTTGCCGCACCTACGGAAGACCCGGTGGATCATACTCCCTTACCCTCGCAGCAGGTGAATGAAGCCAATACGCCTGAACCCTCTATTGCCCCCACTGCAACCCCGGATCCTACGGCTGTGCCCACTGCCACACCGGAACCGACGCCGGAACCCACTGCCACACCGGAGCCCACGCCTGTGGCATCGCCTAGCCCCACGCCCATGCCCTATATGACAGCAGGCGCGGTGGAAGGGACGGATCCTTCCCAGTTGAAGCTGACAACGAAAATCTATAGCGGCTCCAAATCGGTCAATGAATATAACCGAATTGTCCCCGTAAAAATGAACGGCCCCATGGATTACGCTGCATGGAACGGCGCAGTGCTGACCTTTAGGGGCGGCCCCTTCCGCCAGAACGCAGCTTACGGCACCGTGGATGTGCAGGAAAACAAGCTGGAAATCGCTTGGAGTACGCCTATGGGCGGCATATCCTCCTACCATGGCGCAGGCTGGACAGGCCAGCCGGCCATCGTCAAGTGGACCAAGGAAATTCGCCAGATCATGAACATCAACGAGGAGAAAAAGGCTGTCACTGCGCTGAAAGAAGTGATACTGGCTTCTCAGGATGGCAAGATTTACTTCCTGGATTTGGCTGACGGCCAGCCTACCCGTGACCCTATCAATGTCGGCTATCCCTTGAAGGGTTCCGTTTCCATTGATCCCAGTGGCATGCCTATGCTGTCTGTAGGCCAGGGCATCAGCAAGATCGGCAACAACACCGGGGATATCGGCTATTTCCTGTTCAACCTGATCGATCAAAAGCAGCTAAAGTTCATCAATGGCCGTGACAGGAACGCTTATGGCAGCAACGGTGCCTTTGATGGAACATCGCTGATGGATCGAAACAGCGATACCATGATCATTGCCGGTGAAAACGGCATGCTGTACACCATCCACCTCAATACCAAGTTTGATCATATTGAAGCAAAGCTGACCATCGACCCTGAAATCGTATCCTATAAATCCAAGACCTCCACGCAGAAAGATACCCAAACAGGCATAGAAGGCAGCGTGGCCATGTATGGCAGTTACGTTTACTTTGCTGATGCCATTGGCATTTTGCAGTGTGTGGATGTCAATACCATGAAGCCTGTATGGGCTGTGGACACTGACGACAATACCGACGCCAGCATTGCTTTGGACTTTGATGAAGACGGTACCTTGGCGCTGTATACCGCCAACACCGTAAAGGAGCAAGGCAAGAACGGCATCAGCACCATCCGCCGTTTGAACGCCTTAACCGGAGAGCAGGAATGGACATACACCGTGAAGGTGGAGTTTGATTCCAATGAAACCGGCGGCGTAATGGCTTCCCCTGTGGTGGGCCAGCAGAGTATTGGCAATTTGGTAATCTTCACTGTGGCCAAAACTCCGGAAGGTGGCCAGATCATCGCTTTTGATAAAAAGACTGGGCACATCGCATGGCAGCAGCCCATGTCCCACTTCAGCTGGAGCTCTCCTGTTGCTGTGTATAACGAAGCGGGAGAAGCGTGGATTATCCAAGGCGACAGCAATGGCCTTCTCCAATTGCTGGATGGGCAGACTGGCGCTGTTATGAACGGCATCCAGCTCGAGGGCGCCATCATCGGCTCTCCTGCCGTGTATAACGATACCCTGGTGGTTGGCACCAGCGGTAAGGGCGTCAGCAAAATCTACGGCATTAAAATCAAATAACGGGTTGATTTACCGCCGGGGCAGGCATGGGGTGGCAATGCTGCTCCCACCCTCCCGGCGGTTTTTTGCATGCATCACAAATGTAAAGGGGTATTCGTATGGGCAATCGGTATCTTGTTGCACTGGATCAGGGAACCACCAGCTCACGGGCGGTCGTATTTGAGGAAAGCGGCAGGGTGCTTGCAGCCCATGGCATAGAGTTTCCGCAGATCTATCCCAAGCCGGGCTGGGTGGAGCATGATCCAGAGAATATTCTGGATACCCAGGTGGAGGCACTGCGAACAGCGGTCAGGCTTTCGGGCATAGCTGTGGAGGATATTGCCGCCATCGGCATTACCAACCAGCGGGAAACCACCCTGGTGTGGGACAGAAATACCGGAGAATGTGTCCATAATGCTATCGTCTGGCAGTGCCGCCGCACCGCCCCTTATGTGGAACGGCTGAAGGCTGCCGGTAAAACAGAACTCATCCGGGAAAAAACCGGACTTGTGCCAGATGCTTATTTTTCGGGTACAAAGCTAGCCTGGTTATTGGATACCCTGCAACTGCACAAAAGAGCAGAAGCTGGCGAGCTCTGCTTTGGTACCGTTGACAGCTTTTTATGCTGGCATCTGGTAGAGGGCCGGCCCCATGTAACCGATGCCACCAACGCCAGCCGCACCATGCTGTTTAATCTGTCCACCCAGGAGTGGGACAAGGAACTTTTGAGCATGCTGGACATCCCGGAGGCCATGCTGCCAAAGGTGGTAGACAGCGCCCAGGTGGTGGGCATGCTGGATACGTCCATTTTAGGCCGTCCCATTCCCGTGGCGGCCATGGCGGGGGATCAGCACGCATCGCTCTTTGGCCAGGCCTGCCATAAGGCCGGCATGGTGAAAAACACATACGGTACCGGCTGTTTTATGCTGATGAATACAGGCGAAAAGCCAGTGGCATCCAAGCATGGCATGCTGACTACCATGGCTTGGCGTATTGGCGGCAAGCCCACCTATGCGCTGGAGGGCAGCGTGTTCATGGGCGGGGCAGCCGTCCAGTGGCTGCGGGATGAGCTGAAGCTCATATCCACCTCTGCAGAAAGCGAAAGCCTTGCCAAATCCATCAAGGATACCGGCGGGGTATACCTGGTGCCTGCCTTTACCGGGCTTGGCGCCCCCTGGTGGGATATGTACAGCCGTGGAACCATTGTGGGATTAACCCGTGGAACTGGCCGGGCGCATATCGTCAGAGCCGCCCTGGAGGCCATCGCCTTTCAATCGGCTGACCTGTTAACCGCCATGGCGGCAGACTGCGGGTTTGAACCCAAGCAAATGCAGGTGGACGGCGGGGCCAGCGCCAACAGCTTTTTGATGCAGTTTCAGTCGGACATCATGAACATCCCGGTGGTTCGCCCCAAGGTCATGGAAACCACAGCCCTTGGCGCAGCGCTGCTGGCAGGGCTGGCAGTTGGAATATTTGGTTCGGTGGAAGAAACGGCTAAGGCATGGCAGCGGGATTTGCAGTTTGATCCGCAAATGAGCAATGCCCATCGGGAGGATGCTGTCTGTGGCTGGCACAAGGCTGTGGAAAGATCACTGAAATGGGCGCAAGAGTAATGCCATAAAGAATAAGCCCCGGCAAAGAAACATTGCCGGGGCTTATTTGTGGGTTTCAGCATGCAGTTAATCCACTCGTCCGCCGTGAAACATGCATTCATACACCTTCCGGCCATCTGCATAGATTTCTTCCAGGCCGCTGAACCAGTCAAAGTCCCCCTGTATGGCGGCATGGTAAACATTGGGACCCTGAATATGGCATAAAGGCCCCCGGAAGGGGTAGTCCTTGGGGACCTTCATCAGAGCATCCTTTAGAAAGTCGCCAGAAAACCCTTCATGAAGGACACGACCGCTGTAATTCATAGCCCATACGGGTACGCCCTTGATCCATACTGCTTCTTCGCCGGAAAATTGGCGGCCACCAAGGTACGTATCCAGATAGGCATAGTCTCCCTCCCGGTAGTCTGCGTCATGGCTGGCTTCACGGCTGGGGCTTATGGAGCCTGTGCTGGCGGCATACGTATGCTGCTTGGCCCTGATTAGAAAACCAATTAGCGCATCCGTTGCCGTGTCCGGCAAAGCAATGGCAGTTCGGTCGGCACACTCCTTATCGGGCAGAAGCAGTCTGTCCAGGGTTACCTTGTAAAGGCGGCTTAATGCGATGGCCCTGTCAAGGTCGGGCAGCGCCTGGCCGTTTTCCCATTTGGCTACTGCTTGCCTGGAAACGTTCAGTTTTTGTGCCAGCTGTTCCTGGCTAAAATTTTCGGCTGTTCTTAAATCCCGCAGCTTTTGTGCTATATTCATTGCTCTCACCTCATAAAAAAGTATAGCACGAATGGGCTGGTTGAATAGCCCCAATATGATGCAATTTGGCAACTGCCGGTTGCGCTTTTTTAGATCCATGAGTTTATGCTTCAAATATAGAACCCATCTCTTTAGGCAAAGGGCCTTGCAGGCTCAGACGTTTCAATTGCTCCCTCTTGCATTCTCATTGCTTATCCACCAATATTTATTAAAAAAACCAAAAGCTTAGATTGACAACGAAGTGTTAGCGTGGTATCATAACCAACAATCCCGGTAATATGATAGTTTTGTGTCAGAGGTGCGTTTTTCATCAGTAATCATGTGAGGGAGCGGGGGCTCTATCCCATATGACGAAAGGGAAAAATGCCGAAAGGGACCCGGTTCCCCAACCGGATTGCCTTGGGTGCGTGGTGAACAATTACGCAACTGTCAATGGATTAGCAGAATCCTTTGGAGCGCTGATACAGCATGACGGCCATCTGGCCGGCGCTTATTTGCACATGCTTGTACGCACCCGAAGGCTGGCTGCCCAAAGGTGTGTTTTTTTTCACCATGATTTCTTTTTTCCTAAATCGCATAGGATAGGATTGAGGTGCTGTGTATGGAGAAGTTTCGGGTTGGTATCGTTGGAGCAACAGGCATGGTTGGGCAGCGTTTTGTGCAGCTTTTGAAGGATCATCCATGGTTTGAGGTGACAGTGCTGGCCGCCAGTGCTCGCAGTGCAGGCAAAACATATGATCAGGCGGTGGAAGGCCGCTGGGCTTTCGACAATGAGATTCCTGCCTACGTAAGGAAGATGACCGTATTAGATGCGGCGGATGTTAGCCTGGTGGCATCCATGGCTGACTTTATTTTCTGTGCCGTTGACATGAAAAAAGATGAAACCAAGGCACTGGAGGAAGCGTATGCCAAAGCGGAGACGCCTGTCGTCAGCAGCAACAGCGCATGCCGCCTATTGCCTGATGTGCCTATGATCATACCGGAGTTGAATTTTACCCATACGGCGGTGATTGAAACCCAGCGCAGGCGGCTGGGTACCAAGACTGGCTTTATTGCCGTAAAGCCCAACTGCTCCATCCAAAGCTATGTGCCGGCCCTGACACCGCTTTTGGATTTTGGCATTTCAAAGATCAGCGTATGCACTTATCAAGCCATCAGCGGTGCTGGCAAAACCTTCGCATCCTGGCCGGAAATGGTGGATAACGTCATCCCTTACATTGGCGGCGAGGATGAAAAGAGCGAACAGGAACCACTAAAAATCTGGGGAGAGCTTACAGAAACAGCCCTTGGCCCTGTGGTGAAGTCAGCAGCCACACCAGTCATCAGTGCTCAGTGCATCCGTGTTCCTGCCACTGACGGCCATTTGGCGGCGGTGTCTGTGGCCTTTGAGAAAAAGCCGGAGATCAGTCAAATACTTGACCGCTGGAATCATTTTGAGACCGAGGCACAACGGCTGAACCTTCCCAGCGCACCCAAGCCCTTCCTCCAGTATTTTGAGGATCCCTCCCGCCCCCAAACGAAGCTGGACCGGGATTTTCAAAATGGCATGGGCGTTTCCATCGGCAGGCTGCGGCCTGATTCCCTGATGGATTACAAGTTCGTGTGCCTTTCTCACAACACGATTCGCGGCGCAGCAGGCGGCAGCGTTTTAACAGCCGAGCTGCTTTGCGCAAAAGGATACATCCCAAGGAAGTAGCGCCGCTGCGCTTACCTGCAAGGAGGAATCATGAAACCAGTGCTCTTTCGCGGATCAGGTGTGGCCATTGTCACACCCTTTACTCAGGAAGGCGTCGATGTAGATGCCTTGGACAAATTGGTGGACTTTCAGCTTGAAAACGGAACGGCAGCCATCGTCGCCTGCGGCACCACCGGAGAACCCTCCACCATGACCGATGCGGAAAAAGAGCTGGTCATCGACAGGGTGGTTCAGCGTGTGAACGGTCGGATTCCCGTAATTGCGGGCACAGGCAGCAATGATACCCGCAAGACCATCTTGGCTGCCCGCAGGGCCAAAGCTTTGGGGGCTGATGCACAGCTGTGCGTTACGCCATACTATAATAAAACCACACCTCACGGGCTTATTGCCCATTATACCGCCATTGCCGAGGATGGAAGCCTGCCTGTGGTTGTGTACAATGTGCCTGCCAGAACCGGCCTGAACATGAAACCGGAAACCTTGGCGGCCATTGCAAAGCATGAGAACATTATCGCCATGAAGGAAGCCAGCGGCGACCTATCGCAGATGCTGGAAATGGTAAGGCTCTGCGGCAATGACATCGCCTTTTACAGCGGCTGCGACGACAACGTGGCGCCTGTTCTGTCCCTGGGCTTTGACGGTGTTATATCCGTTGCCTCCAACATTGCGCCCAAATGGATGCATGATTTGACCAAGGCATTTTTTGACGGCGACTGGCGTAAAGCCCTTGCGATGCAGCTTCATATCAACCCCTTGGTATCGGCACTGTTTTGTGAGGTAAGCCCGATACCGGTAAAGGCGGCCCTTGGGTTAATGGGCCTTTGCCAGGAGTCGGTGCGGCTGCCCCTTGTGCCAATGCTGCCAGACAATCGTGCACGGCTTGTTCGTGAGTTGAAAGCTTTTGATTTATTGCAATAATTTCCGGAGGACGCTATATGCGGATTTTGTTAAGCGGTGCCTGCGGGCGTATGGGTCATGCCGTGGCGGAGGTATGCCGGGATAAGGGAATAGAGATCGCCGGCGGTGTGGATGTGTCGGCATGCAGTACGGAAGCGAGCTTTCCTTTATATCCTTCTTTTGAAGCTTGTACGGCCAATGCTGATGTCATTGTGGATTTTACCCGCCCGGAGACGCTGCCCGGTCTGCTGGCCTTTGCGATTAAAGAGAAAATGCCGGTGGTGTTGGCCACCACCGGCTACAATCCATCAGATATCAGGAAAATCAAGGATGCGTCCCAAACCATTCCCGTCTTTCAAAGTGCCAACATGAGCCTTGGTATCAATCTTCTCAAAAACCTCATCCGCCAGGCGGCGGCGGTACTGGGAGAAAATTTTGATGTGGAAATCATCGAGCGGCACCATAACCGCAAAATCGACGCACCCAGCGGCACGGCACTGATGCTTTATGATGAGCTGAGCACATGTTATCCTGGCGGCCGGGAGATGGTACCAGGCCGTGAAACCCGCACCCAGGCCAGAGAGCACAGGGAGATCGGCGTACACGCCGTTCGCGGCGGATCGGTGGCCGGCACCCATGAGGTTGGCTTTTATGGGCAGGGGGAGACGCTGACACTGATCCATGATGCTCAAAACCGTACGGTGTTTGCCCAGGGAGCCGTGCAGGCTGCCCTATTTATCAAGGACAAGCCGGCGGGCTTTTACACCATGGATGATATGATACAGCTTATGCAAAAAAGTATGAAATAACCCTGCATCGGTTTTCAGCCTAATGACCGCTGATTTTGGAGGGTAAAGCTTCTCAAACAAGCGACATATGCGCTGGATCCCGGGCAAGCCCTTTTTCAGTGAAGCCAGGGATAGACATGAATGGTGGCTTGTCAATTATTCCATATGATAAAGGCCGGTGCGCTTTCGCTGCACCGGCCTTTTCATGGATGTAACTTGCTGTGGATTATACTTTGGGCTTGGGGG
>JAEYQQ010000157.1 GCA_023409955.1 Bacillota bacterium
GCCCCAGTGTGTCCACTTGTGGGAGGACACCGGCCCCAGGAGGACCCCGGAAGCTGAACCCCGCGCATCCACGGCCAGGCCGCCACCGATGGTCATGCCGATGTGCGACATCTTGTCAGGCCCCTCCGAAACGAACAGCGCAATGCCCGGCTCGTTCACCGGCAGCGTGTCGATGGTTCCCTTCTCGGCAAAGGGCCAAGTCCGCCAGATGGTGGTGGCGCCGCTCCCGCGCTTTATACCGGCAGCCTTAAAGGCTTCACGGATCAGCGTGGCGCAATCAAACACCTGCAGGCCGTCCCACTTGGCGCATTTGCCAAGGATGTTCTCGGCCTGGGCAGGCGCCCTATTGGCGAGGGTTTGGCGCAAAGAAAGGGAGCAAGTCTCGCCACTCGCTCCCCACACATACCCGCAGCCCACCTTGCTGCGCACATAGGAAACCAGGTCCCATACAGGAATCAAAGATCACCCCTCCTTTATAGAAGCGGAATCGCAGCCCGCAGCTGCGCAATGACCGCTGCTGCCGGGCAGTTTACGGAGATTGTAATCCAAGCTACTCCTGATAAATGCTGCAGTAGATTGTTCGAAAAAAATAAGCGCTATATATGCCATTTCCATGCCACTTTTTATAAAATTGACGGTAAAAGGACTTTACATCCGGATAAAATCCTTATACAGTAATTCCGATTGCTGCAACAACTACATATTGGCCGCATATGAAATGAACGGTGTATCAGGGGTTACGTTTTCAAGTATATTTGGTTTGTTTAAGATAATTAATAGCACAAAAAAGATACTTCAGTCACTTACCGTTCCGCTCTCAGTCATTAACTCTTTAAATGACGAAATTGTATCTATAAAACTATCAATTTTGTAAAAAGAATATACTCTCATGCGGAGATTCTAACTTTGTCCAACGCCTCTCATTTTTGGTTTCCGGAGTCAGATCTTTTTACAATTACCAAGCACATTTATTCGCACACACATTGTAATAGCCGCCCCGATGAATAAAGTCAAACTATATGCAAAGATTCTGTACATCTTCATATTTTTTCACGACCTATCCCCCATGTATATGTTACAATTAACACAAAAGTTCTTTACTAGGTAACAAGGCTTTTGTTTATGCTGAGGATGTACTATAATGGATATCGTCACCGACTGTGGTGAATGAAAGCGAAGGAAGAGATTTTACGTATGTTTTCAAGGAATCATGACATGGATATGTGCAACGGTCCATTGTTTAAAAAGATCATACTCTTTGCCTTACCTATTATGGCTATGAATTTATTGCAGCTTTTATTCAATGCAGCAGATATGATTGTTGTTGGCCGCTTTTCCGGCAGTTCTGCCTTGGCAGCAGTTGGTGCCACAGGCGCTTTAGTAAACCTAATTGTCAACCTATTCATGGGCCTTTCTGTTGGTACAAGTGTTATAGTAGCTCAGGATTATGGTTCAAAGAATCAGACGGATATAAGCAAATCGGTTCATACCTCCATTGCTATCAGCATTATCGGTGGATTTATCGTCATGATTCTGGGTCTCGTTTTAAGCCAACCGCTTCTTGCTATGATGGGCACACCAGAAGACATTATTGACTTGGCAAATGTATATTTGAAAATCTATTTTGTTGGTATACCTGCCAGTATGGTTTTTAACTTTGGTGCGGCCATACTACGGGCTGTTGGTGACAGTCGGCACCCCATGTATTACCTTACAATTGCAGGCATTATCAATGTGGTGCTAAATCTGTTTTTCGTCATTGTATTTCACATGAGCGTAGATGGTGTGGCTTGGGCAACTGTTATCTCACAATATATTGCAATGGTGTTGATTTTGCTTTGCCTGTATAAATTTGAAGGACCGATACGCTTTATGCCTCGGCAGTTACGTATTGATACTACAAAGCTCAAGTCTCTGGTGCGAATTGGTTTACCAGCCGGACTGCAAAGCATGCTTTTTTCCATATCCAATGTGCTGATACAGTCAGCTGTCAACTCCTTTGGAACTATCCTTGTGGCCGCAAATTCCGCTGCCAGTAATGTGGAAGGCTTTATTGGTACCACAATAAATGCTTACTACAATGCTGCCATAACCTTTACCGGTCAGAACATGGGAGCAAAAAAGTATGACAGGATTGATACTGTCGCGAAGATTTCAACAATACTTATTTTTGCCACATGGATCTTGCTGGGAAGTGCCACTTTACTCTTTGGCAGGCAACTACTGAGTCTTTATACCTCAGACCTGGCCGTTATTGACCTTGGCATGGTGCGTCTGAAGGTGCAAATGGTCATCTATTTTACAGCCGGTATCATGAATGTATTTCCCGGCCTCACCCGTGGTATGGGATTCTCTATTCTCCCGATGCTCTGCACGTTGATAGGCGCTTGCCTCCTTCGCATTGTATGGCTGGCAACCGTATTCACCTGGTATCCAACTGTAATGGTTCTCTTTGCTTGTTATCCAGTCACATGGACACTCGCCGGCATTGGGCAAGTAGTAAGCTTTTTGTATGCAAGAAAGAAAGTACGCAAACGGAATGATTCTGATGAAACTGCAGCTTCTTTAGCATAGCAAATTCTTATATATTAGGAATAGCGTTTCCATAATCTTCTTATCCAAGATCCACCCTTAAGCAGTTCGTTTATGCAAAGGGGTGGATTTTTCATAACACGTACTGTCGAACATAAGGCTGATTTCTCCATGGCTTATTAGAACCAGAATATAATCCGGTGTCGTAACAGTAATCATTACTGGTAGGTCATACCTTTCAATCCATAATCAGATGGGTGGTAGAAATACCAAGATAATAGACATAACATCTCTTTTACCATAAACTTAAATACTTCACAATATAGAAAGAAAAGTGTAGTATATCTCGACGAATGTAAAAAGTGCTACAGTATGCGTCTTGCATAGAGATGTCTTTTGCCGTATCATAGAATCACTCTAAATCATTTAGGATACATAATTAAAAGTAATGTAGTCCCAAATGAGATTTATGCTTTATTCAAGTTATTTAATTTTGATAATGAAGGATGCTAATCTATGAAAAAGTTCCTTCCTGGCCTTTTATTAACTGCACTGCTTGCATCCATTTCGACCATCCTTGCAGGCCTTATCCCTAAGAATCTGATTAGCGCAAGCGTGATCGCCCTACTATTGGGCATGCTGCTCAACCCGATTCTATCAAAGCACACCCTATTTCAGGGTGGCATTCACCAAGCTTCCAAGCAAGTGCTGCGTCTTGGCATCATTTTAATGGGGTTAACCTTAAGCTTTGAGCAAGTTATCTCTGTAGGAAGCTATTCCCTGCTCGTTATGGTATTTACATTAATAACCGCCTTTGGCAGCGGTTATTTGCTGGGTCGGTTGTTTCACATGAACTGGAAGCTTTCCAGCCTCATTTCTGCAGGAACAGGCATTTGCGGAGGCTCTGCCATAGCAGCCATAGCACCGACCATCGGTGCGGAGAATAAAGATATTGCTTACGCTATCGCAGCGACCTTTCTTTTTGACGTACTGATGGTTATCCTATTCCCCATTGCAGGCAGGTTCTTTGGCATGAGTGATCTGGGCTATGGCTTGTGGACCGGTACGGCTGTTAATGACACATCCAGTGTTGTTGCAGCAGGATACGCTTTTTCGGATGCAGCCGGCGCTTTTTCCGTAATCGTCAAACTTACACGGACATTAACCATCGTACCAGCTGTTTTGATTTTCTCATTTATTAATGCAAGAGTCATATCCAAAGAAACTGGTAAGAAGGCCGCTACCCCCAAAGTGCGTATCAAAAAGGTATTTCCAGGCTTTATACTAATCTTTCTATGTATGGTGGCCATAAAAAGCATAGGCATAGTACCGGAGTTCATCACTAAAAACATCAGCGGCATCGCCAAGTTTCTGATGGTAATGGCCCTAGGTGCCATTGGCCTAAAAACCAACTATAAAGAAATGTTTTCCTCCGGCGCAAAACCCATGCTTCATGGGTTGATAATCTCCACGCTTGTGGTTGTAGTATCCTTTGCTGTACAGTTATTTCTGGGTCAGGTTTAACTGCTAGTATTATATAAACGCATTCATCTAACCCTACGCAACTGAAACCCCAGAGCCAGTGACAGCCCACTTTCCGTATCATTTGTTATTCCATTAAAAATGAATAGATAATATCCTACAGCCTTTTAAACAGAAAATGTTCACTGTGCCCCTTTGGACAATCCGCTATGGTTCCAAAAAGCGTGTATCCGTTTTTTATGTAAAAGTCCTTGCCTTGAAAGTCAAAGGTATCCAGGTGGGCAATATGACATCCCATCTTCCTTGCTTCCGCCTCCACCTCTTGTAGCAGCTTACTGCCAATTCCTATGCCACGATGTGATTCACTAACCCATAGTGTATCAATATACAGGATATGCCACATGACCGAATAGGCAAGTAAACCGCCTATGACCTTGCCTTCTTCATTTTTCACACAGCGATTGATGCTGATAAATGGCTCGTGCTGTTCAAAGGGCATGGATAGCTGGTTATGCTCCATAAGCATATCGTCAATGTAATCTGCTTCCTCTGCGGTAGGTACTGTAATTTGATAATCCATACTGTCAATCACCTTTTCTTTGACGTTTATTCGTCAATAAAGTTTATCTTACCAGCATTTTGATAAACTTTCAATGTAATATGATAAAGCATTTCAAGATCAGACCATATGGTTTCGTATATTATGAGTTACACAACGCATCACGCTGTTTCAAATGGCATATATTGTGTTATATTTGTCATATATTCCATAAGAAAGGAGTGTTGTGTATGGGTCTTTTAAGTTGGCTTATCTTTGGCGCATTAGCCGGCTGGATTGCTAGCATGTTTACAGGCAACAATAAACGAATGGGACTTTTTGCCAACATTATCGTAGGCGTCGTTGGCTCTTCTATCGGCGGATTTGTATTCAGCTTTCTGGGTGGTCACGGAGTCACGGGCTTCAATTTTTCCAGCTTTATCGTGGCAGTAGTAGGCTCTGTGCTCCTGCTAGCTATTGTAAACCGGATACGAAGATAGATATGGAGAATGTTGTGATACTCAAAGCCGGGCAGTTTAAGCTGTCCGGCGTTTATGTTTAGATATGATAGGTGATGATGCCGGCACTTTCTAATGGCTCCAGCAGGCCGCATTACATTTCCCTAATTACCTTTTCTTTTTCTCTACAGCCCATTGTTCATTTTCTGCTACACGGAATTTTACAATCCTTTGGATCAGTTCCACTGGAAGAGGCTTGTTATAAGAAAATTGAATTGCACCCTTAGAGGTTTTGAATTCTATAAGCTCAGGCAAAAAGTGCTCCACACCACTAGCACCAGGGTAGATCCCTAAATGGCTTTTGTTCCCAGCAAAATGAATTACGTTACCCAAATAGTAAAACGTTGGCATACCCCAACTGATCTTTTCAGTAACCTGCGGCGATGCTTCTTTGATAACCTCTCGAATACGCTGCATAATGGCTTGTACTTCTACCGGATATAGCATTATATACTCATCAATATTTTGGGGTTCGTGCTTTTCCATGATATAACCTCCATCGTTATTGATGCGGCAAATCTTTCTTAATACGTGATAACATGGTTCAATCGTCTAGTCCCGTCCTTTTTGCTTTAGCCTGAAGTAGGTTGAGTAGTTATCAAACCCTGCTTTGTATGCAGCTTCTGCGGCCGGCACCCCCATAGCCCGCAAATGCTCCGCATATGAAATACGCTTTTCCCTGACATATTCCATCACAGATCGTCCTGTCTCTTTATTAAAAATACGGTTTATTTGATTCTTACTCATATAAAACTGCTGTGAGATCATATCCAGTGTAATTTTGTTGGAAAAGTTGGTGTTGATGTGGGAAATGATTTTTTGTGTAAGCGTAATATCTGAAGATGGTTCATCAGACTCCATATTAGCACTATATATATTCATTATTTGTGATAATATGGATACAAGTCTAGCATTTACAGTCAACAAAGCCAATTCCTCAGGATAGCTATAACAGGATTGAAGTGCATTCATCTCATAAAGTATTGAATCCACATTTTCATAATATATACGGGATGAATGAAAAGGTCGCATGATTTGCTCCCTGATTTTTTCGGGAACCATAGATATTTCAAAATGCAATGTAAAACGTTCATATTTATCAGACGTCTTTATCCTGCATTCATGAAAGGTACCCGGTGCCATTAAAAGCATGGTATTGGGTTTGGGCTGGTACATGACACCGTTTACTAGATAATCCACTACCCCACTGATAAAATAATAGATTTCATAAATAGGATGGCAATGCAGCTTGTAAGAAGCATTTACATTATATGATACATTATGTGTGGCATTGATATGATCTAAGAAAAATTGCTGCATTTAGTTTTCACATCCCATACTAAAGTTACTATATTTTACTCTGGAATGGTGCGCAATGCAATATGTACATTGAAAAATGCAATGTACTTTACACAAAAAACATCGTAAACTTTTGTTAAAACAATGAGGAGATACATATTATGCTAATTGGTGCACAGACTTTCACTGTTCGTACCTATACACAAACGGAACGGGATTTTAGACTTGCAATGAAGCGAATTGCAGATATCGGTTATAGAACTGTACAATTATCTGCCATCGGCCCAATGGACCCCAAAGTAGTCCGTGCGATCTGCGATGATAATGGTCTTGCAATTGTTTTAACACATACAAATCAAGAGAGAATCTTGAATGATGTTGACAGTGTTATCCGCGAGCATGACATACTGGGCTGTAAATATATAGGCATCGGCTCCATGCCCGACCGTTACCGCAGCGCAGACTGGATCCGTCAATTCGCTGAAGATTATACCGTTCCTGCACAAAAAATGCGCGATTCCGGCAAACTTCTTATGTACCATAATCATAATTTCGAATGGGAAAAGCTACCCTCTGGCAAAAACTATATGGATGTATTGCTTGAAGATATGCCTGCCGATATTATGGGTATCACTTTAGACACCTATTGGGTACAGGCTGCAGGTGCTGATATTTTAACATGGATTCAAAAACTGAAGAACCGCATTCCTTGCGTTCACTTTAAAGACATGGCAGTCAAGGGATATGAACAGCGAATGGCAGCCGTGGGCGATGGTAACATTGATTTCCAGAAGGTACTCGATCTGCTTCATGAGCTGGGTACGACAGCGTATGTTCTGGTAGAGCAAGATAATTGCTACGGCGAAAGCCCCTTTTCTTGTTTAAAGCGCAGCTATGATTACTTGAAAGGGCTGGGTTGCTAATATGAAAAAACTTAGGCTTGGTGTTATCGGCATTGGCAACATCGGCTCTGCCCACTGCTCTCGCATACTAAATGGCGAAACACCAGAAATTGAATTGACCGCTGTAGCGGACAGGAACGATGCTCGGCGTAATTGGGCGAAAAACAACTTACCCCAAAACGTGGTCATATTTGAAGAAGGCAGTGAATTGATCAAAAGCGGTGCCTGTGATGCTGTGGTAGTGGCAACGCCTCATTACCAGCACCCCACCTTAGCTATCGAAGCTTTTCAAAACAGCTTGCATGTCATGGTTGAGAAGCCGGCGGGAGTTTATACCTTACAGGCACGAGAAATGATTGCTGAAGCTGATAAGCACAAAGAGCTGTCCTTCGGTATGATGTTCAACCAACGTACCAATTGCCTATACCGAAAAATGCACGAAATGATCCATAATGGCGAGGTTGGCCAGCTCAAGCGTGTATCCTGGCTGATCACCGACTGGTACAGGACCCAGTTCTATTATGATTCCGGTGCCTGGCGAGCCACCTGGGAAGGCGAAGGCGGCGGTGTGCTGCTGAATCAATGCCCCCACCAACTGGATCTACTTCAATGGCTTTGCGGTATGCCACAAAAGGTGACGGCATTCTGCCATCTTGGCAAATGGCATAACATAGAAGTAGAAGATGACGTAACCGCATATCTGGAATATGAAAATGGCGCAACAGGTGTTTTTGTTACCACCACCGCCGATGCCCCAGGCACCAACCGTTTAGAAATTACAGGTACCTTGGGCAAGCTGGTGTGTGAAAATAATGAACTTACTTTCTATAAGCTGGGCGTAGACGAACGTACCTGGTGCAGCACCTGCAAAGAAGGTTTTGCAAAACCGCCTTGCCAGAAGATATCCGTAGAAATCGATGGCTGCAACCCGCAGCACGCAGGCGTTTTAAATGCCTTTGCGGCAAATGTTTTACATGGAACCCCACTTGTAGCAAATGGCCATGAGGGCATCAACGGTCTGCTTCTTTCCAATGCTATGCACTTGTCAAGCTGGCTGAACCGATCTGTAACACTTCCGATGGATGAAGAATTGTTTTTTAGTGAGCTAAATAAACGCCGTGAAACTTCACGACTAAAAACCGGTGATAGCGTGTATGCAGATGTAAAAGGTACTTATGGCACGTGACAGTAATTTAATAATGTGCCTATCTAGAAACATATTTGATACTGAAATGGTTGTTTATAGCATCGTCCCTTAGGAAAGGAGGATCATATCATTTTCGGGGCGACAGCTATTAAGAGAGACATAACATGGAGTAAAAAATGTAGATAAGGAGCTCGAACAGAAATGAAAAAAACGCTTTGCCTGCTTCTCTCGCTGGTAATGCTCATCCCCTTTGCTACCTCTTTCGCTGAAGGATTTACTTACCCGATGGACGGCACCACCACCTTGACATGGTTTGCCGCCGAAGGATTTGGCGTCATTAATGAAGCATATGCCAGCCCCGCTGATTCACCCTTCCACAAGGGCTTGAGCGAGATGACAGGCGTCAACATCGAATGGTCTGTTCCCACTGCCGGTACAGATTCCAGTCAAGCATTAAACCTTGTATTGGCAAGTACAACACTGCCAGACATTATCTTTGGCAATCTGATGAGCGATGCTGCCCGCCACATTGAAGAGGGCACGATTCGCGATTTGACGCCTTACATGGAGAAGTGGGCGCCGAACTATTACGCATTCCTCAAGAGCAATCCTGCCTATGACAAAGCGATGAAGACAGACGCTGGCCAGTATTACGGCTTTGGCTTCTTCCGTGAGGATGGCGGCTGGAACGATACGTATCAAGGCCCCGTCATTCGTCAGGACTGGCTGGATGAATGCGGCTTGGAAGCCCCCAAGACCATTTCTGATTGGGATAACGTAATCAAGGTTTTCAATGAAAAATATGGCGCAACCCTTTCCTTTGCCTGGGATCCGCGTATGCGTGACAGTGGCATCGCCGGTGCTTTCGGTGCTCACGGCACTGCCGGACAGGCAGGCAGCGGCTACCGCTACTATATCGATGATAACGGCAAAGTGCAGTTCGACATGGCTCAAGAGGGCTGGTTGAATTATATGCTCAAGCTCAACGAGTGGTGGGCTGCTGGCCTGATGGATCAGGACGTGCTATCCAATAAGGATACCGAAGCTAAAACCAAGGCTTTGAACGGCGTAATGGGCATTTCCTATACCTCTATGGGTCAGTTATCTAACTGGCGTAAAGAGGCTGAACAGGCTGGCAATGGTGCCAACTGGGTAGGCCTGCAATACCCCACATCGGATGATGGATACATTGGCATGGTATTTGGCGGCATGGGCATTGGATCCGTCGTTTCTGTTATCACAGGAGACTGCCCGGAAGACAAGATTGAAACTGCCATGCGCGTGCTTGACTATGCCTACTCACCCGAAGGCAATCTGTACTGGAACTTTGGCAAGCAGGGTGTAACCTGGGATTATGATGCCAATGGCGAACCGGCTTATCTGCCCCTGGTTACCGAAGACCCGGATGGACTTAACAATGCCATTTCCAAGTACGGCGGTTCTACCTGGAGCGGCAGTTGCATTCAGGCTACCAAGCTGCTTTACATGAAGAACACCGAAGCCTCCATTGCTGCCAACGACCTGTGGTTCTACTCCAATAAAGAAATCGCAGGCAAGGGCAAGATGCCCACTGGCGTAACCTTGACTGCAGATGAAAGCGATGAACTTGCCAATATCGAAGCTTCCTTGGGCACCTATGTTCCGGAAATGGCAGCCAAGTTCATTACCGGTGAAGCCACAAAGGCTGATTGGGAAAGCCATCTCACGAAGCTGAACGACATGGGCCTGCAGCGTGCGCTGGAAATCCGACAAGCGGCATATGACCGCTTCATGGCTCGCTAATTGCCAGGATAGAATCCTGACGGTCCATTGC
>JAEYQQ010000006.1 GCA_023409955.1 Bacillota bacterium
GGGCGCGACCGGCGCTGACTACGACAACATCCTGTTCGCCGGTCAGGTTGCCATGTACATCAATGGTCCCTGGTGCATCAATGGCTGCAATACCAACGGTTTGGATTACAGCGTGCATATGCTGCCCGAGGGACCCGCCGGCCGCGGTTATGACCTGGGCGGCTGTGGCTTCGCAGTCACCACCGGCATCTCCGACGAAGCTAAGGCTGCTGCTTATGAATTCATGAAGTTCTGGAACTCCACCGAGATCTGCAAGAAGTGGTCTGTGCTTAACGGCTTCCCCCCCTACCTGCAAAGCGTTAAGGAAGACCCGGAAATCGCCGCCAATGAACTGCTGACCGAGATGAGCGCTGCGCTGGAGTATGGCATCCCCTATCTGCAGGGCGTGGACGCCGCTTCCGCAATCACCAACGACGTGCTGTATCCCATGCTGGAGCGCATCATGAACGGTGCTGACGTTGCTACCGAACTGGCCAATGCACAAGCTGCTATGGAAATGCTGATGGCTGAGTAAGTCCTGACCATTTCCCCCTCCTGCGGCTCACCCCGCAGGAGGGTTTCATTCTTTCCGCTCCTTACTCCGCATCCCCGCTCCGGTGTTTCCCGGGCATATCTCCCCAGATCCCATCAGACATGACAGGGAAATCTGTTTTCCGTCCCGCTGCTCGCCTTCGTTGATCCGGCGGCAGATCCGTCAGACCTGATCCTGTGCAGTACCGTGCTGGGATCCATTTCATCCGGGAGGTGTCAACCTTGCGCGACCTGCTTAATCGTCCCAACAAGGCGGCTTATCTCTTTATACTGCCGTCCATGATTATCCTGCTGGTCTTCACCATCATCCCCGTGATCTCCGCCATCGGAATCAGTTTCTTTGATATCAACATGTTCTTTAAGAACACCAAGTTCGTTGGTTTCGCCAATTACCGGAAGGCATTCGCAGACAAGCGTGTGTGGAACTCCTTTGGGAACACTTTCCGCTTCGTGCTCATGGAGGTGCCGCTGCAGGTATCTTTGGGCCTGTTCATCGCTGTCCTCGTTTCCCGCTCGGGATGGTTTACCAAGTTCATGCGTACCATGTACTTTATCCCTGTCATATGTTCGCTGACCACGATTAGTATTATCTGGTCCCTGATTCTCGACCCAACGATCGGTATTCTTGCATACTTCACCCGTTGTCTGGGACTGGGACAATGCCAATTCCTGAAAGACCCGAATCTGGCCTTGCCCATCATCGTGCTTTTGACCGTGTGGAAGAACTTTGGCCACACAATGGTCATCCTGCTGGCTGGTATTCAATCCATCAACCCCGTCTATTATGAAGCTGCTCGGGTAGAGGGCGCCAACACATCTTCGCAGTTTTTCCGCATTACACTCCCCTTGCTGCTGCCCAATGTAGCTTTTTGCTGCGTAACCAATTTGATCGGCTCCATGCAGGTATTCGATCAGGTCTATGTCGCCACCCGCGGGGGGCCCATGTTCCGCACCGAGACCGCCGTACAGTATATCTACAGCCGTGCCTTTACCTCCCCCTTTGCACTGGGTTATGCCTCCTCCATCGCCGTGATCCTGTTCGTCCTCATCATGGTGCTGTCTCTATCCCTCAACACCTGGTTCTTGAATCGTGAGGAGGCGATCTATCAATGACAGCTATTCGTGTCCACTCTCGGCGGGATCATCATATCTTTTCCACGGTGATCCTCTCCCTGATGCTGATCGTCGTTGTGTTCCCATTTCTTTGGATGGTTGTGTCCTCGTTTAAGTATGAGCAAGACATTATTACCTATCCACCAACTGTCTTTGCCTCCTCCTACACGATGATGCAATACGACAAGGTCTTTTCTGCCATTCCTCTGTGGATGTACATCCGCAATACGGTGATCTTTGCTTTCGGTGTCACTATCTTCAGCGTGCTGTTCGACTCTATGGCGGGATACGCGTTTGCCAGAATCCGCTTCAAGGGTCGCAAGCTGCTGTTCAATATCGTGCTGCTGACCATGATGATCCCCTTTCAGATCACCATGATCCCGCTGTTCATCCAGATCTTTAAGCTTGGCATGCTCAACACATTTGCTGGCTTAATAATTCCCCGAATGACCAGCGCCTTCGGCATCTTCATGATGCGCTCCTTCTTCGTTGGATTACCCAAGGATTTGGAGGAAGCCGCCCGGATCGACGGTGTCAATGAGCTGGGGATCTTCTTCCGGATCATGATGCCGCTGTGCAAGACAGCTATGCTCTCTCTTGCCGTCTTCACTCTCATGGGTAACTGGAATGACCTGCTGTATCCGCTCATGCTCACCACCACTACAGAAATTCGTACACTGCCCAGCGGCCTTGCCATGTTCGTTGGCGAGCGCGTGACCCAGTACGGCCCCAGTATCGCGGGCTCTGTGATCTCTATGCTGCCACTGCTGCTGATGTATTGCTTCGCGCAGAAATACTTCATCGCTGGCATCGCCATGAGCGGCATGAAGGAATAACAACAGTCGGCCACAGGACGCTGTATCCGGAAGGAGTCGATAAGATTTGAAGTATTTTTCCACCGCTATCCACCCAGCCTTCACCGTTGGAAAGACCGATCCCCGTCTGTTCGGTTCCTTCGTGGAGCATATGGGTTCTGTCATTTATAACGGCATTTATCAGCCCGGACATCCCCATGCAAATGAAAAAGGCTGGCGCATGGATGTGCTTGAGCTGCTCAAGAAGCTGAATCTGGGGATCGTACGCTACCCTGGCGGAAACTATATCAGCTCTTATCGATGGGAGGACACCGTCGGTCCATCCCGCGCACACACTTTGAACCTGCCATGGCGGGAGATGGAGACCAACGAATTCGGGCTGCATGATTTCTTTGACTGGCTGCACGAATTGGGAGCCGAGCCCATGATGACCGTCAATCTCGGCACCCGGGGTGCACTGGAGGCTGCTGATCTGCTGGAATACTGTAACATAGAAAAAGGGACAAAATTTTCCGACTGGCGCATATCCAATGGTGCGCAGACACCCTTTGGCGTCAAGCTCTGGTGTCTCGGCAACGAACTTGACGGCGAATGGCAGATGGGTCACAAGCCGGCAAAGGAATATGGCCGGCTGGCCAACATCACCGGTCAACTGATGCACCGGCTGGATCCCGATCTGAAACTGGCCTGTGTCGGCAGCTCCTCCACACTGCTGGAGAACTATCCGGAATGGAATCGGAAGGTGCTAATGCAGTGTTTCGATCAGGTCGACTACATCACGCTGCATAGGTATCTCAGCAAGGCAGGCATCGACACCCCAGACTATCTCTGTCAGCCCGTCGACATGGATCAGATGATTGGAACTATTGCCGGCGTTTGTGACTATGTGGCTACCTGCAAGCGTTCTGATAAGAAGATTGCCATTTCCTTTGATCAGTGGAATGTCGGGCCGGTGATTGCAGACGGTGACCTCGGTGAATGGCCAATCGGGCCCATGCGGGATTACATTTCCTTCACCTTCGAGGACGCGCTGGTCTTTGCTGGCATGTTCTTTGCACTAATCCGGCACGCCGACCGAGTCAAGGTGGCCTGTCAGGCATTGATCGTCAACGATCTCGGGCTTGTTCTGGCAAATGATGAGGGAGCATATCCAAACAGCACCTATGCTGTGTTTAAGCTTATGAGCGACTGCGCAAGAGGTACAGTCTTTACAGCGCGCTCGCAGGGCGACACCCTGTCCACAAGGACAATGGGAGAACAGCCGGTCCTGGATGTCCTGGTTGTCCGCGGCGATGACGGAATGCTGCGGATGTTCGCCATCAACCGCACGGAGGATACCGTAGAATGGACTGTCAGTCTACCCGGTCTGATCGAAGAAGGCATGCAGCCGACTGCACAGATGCTCCATGCGCCGCTGGATGCCCGGAACTCTCTCGCTGTACCCGACAGAATATCCCTGCAGCCGGCAGAGTGCCCGGTGATCAAGGGCAGCGAACTGTCCGGTCATGCTGTCCCTTACTCTCTGACCATGTGGACACTCCCCGCCCGGTGACGCTCGGCCACCGTTTATTCACCGCTGTTATGTTGAAACAACAGCGCATCCCATTAAAACTGTTTGACGGTTCGAAGCTAGCATACAAAGGAGGGCTCCCGGATGGTGACGATCCGCTGCTACACCCGTCCCGGTATGGGTATCTATCCGGAACACAATTATCCCGGTCATACGGCGAAGCTCTGCGATCTGGAACATGCCATGCATCTTGCCTATAGTACAGACGGTGTCAGCTTTCATCCGCTGCGCAACGATACAGGGATCCTGTTTCCCCGCTGCACCTTTGATGAGGGTAAACCGGAAGGTACGACGAAAACACTGATTGATCCGATGATCTTTCGTGACAAAAACGGGCAGTTCCTTGTATGTGCCATCCGTCGGGATCAGAACGGGCCCGATCCGCTGACGAGAGGAAGCATCATGCTCTTCACGTCTCCCGACCTTGTCCATTATGAGGAATCTGGCTTCCTGCTGGTCAGTGACCATGAGATCCGCCGTCCGTCCGGTCTTTACGATTCGGCAGCAGAGCGGTATGTCTTTGCGTGGGATGATGTAGACGGACGCCTCTGCGGATGGACCGCAGACTTTCGGCAGATCCACGATGTGCATTCCTGTGACGCAGTTTATGATGCCCGGTGCGAGATCGACGTGACGGACGCGGAGTTGTCGGTGATCAGAGACTGGCTGGATGAGATTACGCAGGTGGGTGTCCAGGCGATCGAATATCAGATGCCGGTCGGCGGCAGTCTCAGCGAAGTGAAACTTCTCCGAGCCCGTTGCCTGTACAGTGACGGTTCATATCATGACAAACAGGTAGATTGGGACGAGGAAGCATTGCAGGCTGTCGATACCAGCAGGCCTGGCACATACACAATCCCCGGCACCATCCGTATGAAGCATTGGGAGAATCCCTGCCATTTAGGATATGGCAGCGTTGATCCCGCAGATATCAACGATCCGAATGTTGGGCGTGGCATGTCCGATCCCTGTGTGACCTTCTATCGGGGAAAATATTATCTGACCTCCACTGGGATCCAGAACATCGCAATCCGCTGTGCCGACACCGTTTCTGGCGTTTTCGGCGCCGATCCCGTGGTGATCTGCCGGATCCCGCTACGCGATCATGAGCATTTCAGCGGCACATGGGCTGCCGAACTCCACGAGATCGACGGTACGCTGTATATGTTCACCACGATCTGCCCCGGCGGCGACTGGACAAAGGTGGCCGCGGTGGTGCTGCGCTGTACCGGAGATCCTTGTGCCCCCGATGCTTGGGATGCTCCGTGCTTCTGCGTGAAGCCGGATGGGCGCCCCTGCACCGAATCGGGCATCTCGCTGGATATGACGTACATTCACGCTGCAGACCGGCATTATGTCCTCTGGTCAGACCGGAAGATCTACTGGCAAAACGGCAAGCAGATCGTCGCACCTGCCGACATATATATTGCCTCCATTGATCCCGCCGCACCATGGCAAATGACCAGCTGGCCCAGCTGCATCGCGCGGCCTGTCTACGGTTGGGAGCGATGTGAGACGGAGGTCGTAGAGGCACCCTATCTGCTGCGCCACGGAGACGATCTGTTTGTCACCATCTCCGGTTCCTCCACTGGCATGGCTGATCTGTATGCAACGGGGATCATGCAGGCCCATTGCGGAGACGATCTCACCGATCCGGGGGTATGGCGTCGCATAGGCTATCCCCTGCTGACTAAAGAAAGTGTACCGGGGGAATACGGTCCCGGCCACAACAATTTTGTGATCGATCACGAGACCGGGGATACACTGATGGTCTATCACGCTGTCCCTCATGACGATCAGGACCGCACACTGGGCAGACAGCCTTATGTACGCCGCGTTCATTGGAGCAAAGCCGGCTATCCATATCTGGAAATGACGCCGCAGAGGGATTTGAAGGATGAGTTTAGGCATGTGACCATGACACTTACGCTGAAAGCATGATCTTCCACGTTCATTGCAAATGACATATGAGAGGATCATTCCTTATGAAGCCATTGATTTAACAGCGGCTGATCACTTTGGCTTGCTGTAGGATGGATGGTTTGATTTCACCACATCCCAACATTTGATTTGATCGAGCTACGTCGCACCGCTCCGTCGAAGCTTGTTTTATGACGTGGATGACGAGAGAACGGTCGTTGACTTCCTCGTTATAAACCACGCTCCCCAATCATACGCCATATAAACTTAGTAAGAATAAGGTCTTTCAGCGTATGTGAACTTGCACTAAATTGTATTTGATACAATTCCGACTGAGGTTCGAATCCTGCTGGGCATACCAAACCCCGAATTCCTTGTAGATGCAAGGGATTTGGGGTCTTCTCTAGCTTTTTTATGATTCCATCCCAATCTTTATGTCTTTTTCAAAGAAAGGTTAAGAATAAGCAGTACAAATTATAATACTTTACGTGAACCACCGAGTAGGCGTGGAAAACCCAATACAGTTAAAAAATTGGCCCCTTTTTACTCAACACAAACTAACAGCATATATTCGTGAACATTACCTGCAAGATCATTGCATTCATTTACGGAAGTTTAGTGTCGCCTTGACGTGGGCGCCCTGTTGATTTTCTCACCATAAGGGTACTCAAAAACTCCACTCTCATAATGCTTACAGCGGATGGTTCTATTCCAGTTGTATTCATTTCTTCTATTTTACGGTGCAAAAGGGCAACTGCTTGGCGTCCCCTCTCATCAATATGATGATTAACCGTGGTTAACTCCACCCCTGGCAGACTGGATGCAAAAATATCATCGCAACCGCATACGCTGTAATCCTCAGGTACGCGATAACCATGTTTCGCCAGCGTTTGCAATGCACCATATGCAACATAGTCATGATTAGCAATGATTCCGGTGATACTTTTGTCTTCTAAACATCTTTCGCATAATTCGGCTCCAATTTTTTGACTACTCAGCGTATCCGATTTTAGCGGATCATTAGCAGGACTGGTTAATATGGTAAGCTTGGCATGGGGGCTTTCATTTTCAAACGTTTCCTGTGCACCTACAAGACGCTGTGCGCTAGCATATCCCCACCATTGACGGGTTGTAGCCAAAAACGCAACATGACGGTGGCCCAGTTCCAGCATATGCCTTGCCATAAGCACTCCTGCACGATAGTTGTTGGCCTCAACCATATCCATATGTAGCACATTGTTACGATTCCCTATTACGATGACAGGCAAGTTTTTGCTAATCTCCTCAACCATTTTATAGTTGTGAGGGATAAAGGTAAACAAAACACCTGCTATATCCGTTTTACACAAATACGATATGCCTCTTAACTCCCTTTCTTCGCTTCGATAGGTGGCAAAGCATATTGTATCGTAACCCAGTTCGTTAGCTGCGCGGTCAATGGCATATACCATCGAGGTATAGTAATTTCCCGCAATTCCAGGCAGAAATACTGCTATAACTTTTTTTCTAAAAATAGGTTCTTCCCATTGCTGACTCTTGCCATAGCCCAACGATTCTGCCGCCATAACAACTCTAGATACTGTCTCACTTGAAAAGGAATAATCCGATCTATGATTAAGAATTAAAGAAGCAGTGGATAGCGAAACACCGGCAAGCTCTGAAACCTGCTTTAGGGTAACCTTTGGGCTTTTGCTCTTCATATGATCCTCATTTCAATGCGCGAAGCTTTTAACCTCAAAATGAATATTGCCTTTGTTCCCATATACTGTATTATAAAACACAATGCATCACATTTCAACATTCTATTAAATTTATTTAATCACGACATGCTACTAATTCATGAAATAATAATTTTTGAAAGATATTTTTGTTTTGATATTGACAGAGAATCAAAGGATTGTTATACTACCCTCACTAAAACTTACCAAGATTTTATTAAAATTTTTAATTAAAAATTTACTTGGTTACCTTCCAATATGGCATGATGTTTATGTGTTAATTTATCGATTACCGCTTGTGATACAAAGCGGTTCGAATAAAAAAAAGGAGACTGACACCAAATGAAAAGACTTGTTTCACTCCTGTTGGCTTGCCTAATGCTCCTATCCATGGGGACCGCCTTGGCCGAAAACACCTACGCCGTTACTGCTCCCGTCAACATCGTATTTTGGCATTCCTTGTCCTCTGATGCAGACGTCGGGCTGCTCACCAGCATGGTTAAGGATTTCGAAGCTACCCAGCCCAATGTAACCGTAACCATGGAGTATATTGGAAGTTATAATGCCATCAACGAAAAGTTGGTTGCTGCTCATGCAGCAAACTCCGGTTTGCCTGGCTTGACCATAATTAACGTTCCGCGGTTAGCCAGCTATGCCCAGGGCGGCTTGACAGAGAACATGAATCCTTATATCGAAGCCAACAATTATGACATGTCTGATTTTGGTGCCGGTTTTGTGGATGCTATGAATGTGGATGGCGCTCAGGTTGCTCTGCCCTTCATGCAATCAGGCCAAGTATTCTTCTACAACAAAACGGTACTTGACAGCCTTGGCTTAACATTTCCTACCCAGTGGAGCGAAATGGATGAGTATGTAAAAACTGTTTATGAGAAGACTGGCAAATCCGCCATCTCCATCATCGGTTACGACAACGCTTACTTCTACAACCTGTTTGTCAATGCAGGGGCCTACATGATCAATGAAGACGGTCTCACCACCGGCCTTGACAACCCTGCCACCTTTGAACTGATCAAGCAGCTGGCCGACTGGGTAGACAAGGGTTACGTAACCTGGTATTACTCTGGTGATGCCGCATCCAACGCTCAAGCTTCCTTTACCTCTGGTGAAACAATGGGCGTTTTGTACACCACCACACTCTACGATGATTACAAAGCCGCTTCTAACTTTGAGGTAGCTATCGCACTGAATCCCAAAGCGGAAACAGCCTACCACATGGTAGCCGGCGGCACATTGATTATCCCCTCCAAGAATACTCAGGAAGTTAAGAATGCTGCTTTCCTTTTGGCCAGCTTCCTCGCCGGCCCCACAAACAATGTGGAGTGGGCGAAGACCACCTCTTACCTGACCACCCGGAAATCCGTTGTAGGCACACCGGAATATGAAGAATACCTCAAAATACTGCCCGCCATGCGCATTGTGTTGGAAAACCTGGATTTGATGGTCAAAAAGATCCAGCATCCACTATTTGACACCTGCGGCGATATCTTCGAGCGCAATCTGGCTGAAATGCTGCTTGAAGATGTAGATTTGGAAGCTGGTTGGAATAAACTTGTTGCAGAGTTGAACGACTACCTGGCCGATCAATAAACGACCGCAGACATTAATAAAAGACCCGGAAGCGCGCCGGGACCTACCTGCGCGCTTCTAGGTCTTTCTTTTTTCTGATAATCGACTGAAAATCAGAAATGGCAATACCAAAACTCCTCCCGCAGCGGCAAAGGATGTGTTTGTATGATATCCACCGGAAGATCCATTGCCTCAAAGAAGGCACAAAAAAGGCAGCCTCAACTTACAGGCCGCTATTCATTTACTGACTTTTTGTTTGTATGCCCAGCTGTTTTGTTGCTGTTGGTCACCACCTATTATCCGATCATGGACTTAATTCGCATCAGTTTCACAGACTGGAACCTGATTAAAGATTCTCGTAACTTTGTAGGTCTAAAAAACTGGATATGGTTATTTACAAGCCCGGTGGGTACTACGTCATTGCTTAATTCTTTAAAGGTTACAGCAATTTACACAATGGGGCATATTGGCATTGTGATCGTATTTGGCATGCTTATGGCCCTAATATTCAAAAAACTGTCTAAAACCTATGCCTGCATGAGGGCTATGATCTTCATTCCGCGCTACATCGCCATGTCAACAGCGGGTGTCATTTTTTTATGGATGTTTAATAAGGATTATGGAATTATCAACAGTTGTCTCTCCCTCTTTGGTTTTGATAAGATTGGATGGGTGGAAAACCGGACAACTGCCATGATTTCTGTACTGATACTAAGCGGCTGGCACAGCTTAGGCTATGGCATGATGATTTATCTGTCGGCCATGCTGGGTATTTCCAAAGATTATTACGAAGCCGCTTCCTTAGATGGAGCTACCGGGGTTCAAGCTTTCCGATTTATTACCCTACCTTTGCTTTCCCCCACGACACTCTTTTTGTTTATCACGACATTCCTATCATCTATGAAGGTTTACCAGTCCATTGATGTACTAACTTCTGGTGGTCCTTACCAGGCTACAGAAGTGATTGTCTACTACATTTACCGCTTGGCATTTACAGATTCACGCATCGATCGTGCGTCTGTTGTATCAATATTTTTCTTCTTAATCCTGCTGACTGTTACAGCATCCACATTGCGGATTACCAACAAAAACGTTCATTATGACGCCTGAGAGGTGAAGATCATGCTAAACACACAGCCCCCCGCAACCCTCGCGGATAGCTGGAACAACCGTGTGCTCCTGCACCGCCGGCTCCGGCGAACAATCGGTCTCATCTTTGCAATACTAATAACCCTGCTAATGTTCTTTCCCCTGTACTGGATGCTGGTATCCTCCTTGAAAACCCAGGAGGAGGTCTTGGCGATCTCCCCGTCGCTATGGCCAAGTTCCTGGCAATTTGTCAACTACATTAATGTGCTCAAACGCGCACCCTTCCATAAATACTTTCTAAACACAGCCATTGTTACCCTGCTTCAGATGAGCTTTGAAATTTCCACAGGTGTTTTGGCTGCGTATGGATTTTCCAGAGGGCACTTCCGCTTTAAACAGCTTTTGTTTATGCTTGTGCTAGGGGCCATGATGGTCCCCATTCAGGTTACTTTTATTCCATTGTATATTCTTACTGCAAAGCTTGGATGGATTGACAGCTATATTGGGCTTGTATTTCCAAACCTGGTATCTGCCTATACCATTTTCATGTTGCGCCAAGCCTTTCTTGGTGTTGATGAAAGCTATTTGGATGCGGCCAAGGTGGATGGCATGAACAAGCTTGGGGTCGTTTTACGCATTATCGTTCCCATGTGTAAGCCAACCTTAATAACCGTAGGCCTTCTATCCTTTATTGGCGGCTGGAATGGATACTTCTGGCCCAAGATCATCACAACAAGTGATGCACACCGTGTTCTTACCATAGGCCTTACCTATCTGCGTCAGACCTTTGGAGGTGAGGTGACCAGCAACTATCATGAGATTATGGCTGGTGCCATGCTGTCAGTAATTCCGGTATTGATAGTATTCGCCCTGTTCCAGAAACACATGCTCAGCGGCTATACCAAAGCTGCCATGAAATAATACAAATACAAATATCGGGCAGCTGCCTGTCCGGTTTTTAATAAGGAATGATGACCACGGATACTCGCATTTCATTTTTTGATCTGGATGAAACATTATTAGCCTCAGACCATAAGAGTGTTACTCCCCGTACCCAAAATGCTTTGCGTAACATGCATAAGGCCGGTATCCTCTTGGCGGTAGCCACTGGCCGGAGCAGATCGCATATTCCTGAATGTATCAACGAGCTACCCTTTGATTATCTGATCTCTGCCAACGGCGCGGATATCGTGCAAGTAAAAAACAACACGCATCTATACAATGACTATATTCCGGCTCAAGATGCAGCCTTGGCTTGGCAGCTACTCAAACCTTTTCATTTGTTTGTTGAATGGTTTACCGATAATGAGGTGGGTATTGATGCCGATACCTATCAGCGCCTTGAGGAATTGACTATGCCCAAATGGCACCGTGAATATTTTTTAAGGAATGCCATGCCTGTTTTTGATACTGTAGAGCAATATCTTCAAAATGGAGCTCCAAAACTGGAAAAGATCAATCTGCCCCGTTTTGACCCGGAGATGCGAAATCAAATATGGCAAACCCTTTCAGATTGCAAACGATTTACCCTTAGCAGCTCCTCAGGGCGCAATGTAGAAATCAATCGCGTTGGATGCACCAAGGGTCGTGCCATTAAGGCCTTATGTGACCAGTTGGCTATTCCCATCGAGCATACCTTAGCCTTTGGCGATGGTGGAAACGACATGGAGATGCTGGAAACAGTTGGTTTTAGTGTTGCTATGGGAAATGCTTCGGAATTACTAAAAAGCAAAGCAAAAGCCATTGCTGCTCCCTATGATCAGGATGGTGTTGCCCAATTTATTGAAAGTACGGTGCTGTAACGCATGCTAAACAGTGAGCAATTTCCGGCCTTTTGCGCGCACCGGGGGTTGTCCGGCATCCTGCCCGAAAATTCCATGTCAGCCTTTGGCGCCGCTTGGGGCCTTGGTGCGGATGAGTTGGAGTTGGATATTCGCCTGACAAAGGATGAAAAACTCGTCATTTCTCACGATGATCATTTGCAGCGAGTAGCCGGAAGGCCAGGTCTTATACAGGATTTCACCCTTGAGGAGCTGACCAAAATTCAATTGGATCCTCATAATGCGTGTATATCTTATTTCACTACACCGGAGATGTTATTTGCACGTTTTGGGGGCTCCATTATTCTGAACTTGCATATAAAGGAATCCAGAGCAAATGAAAAGGTTATACGCCAAATAGCAAGCCTGATACATGCACATCACTTGGAAGACAGCGTATATTTTGCCGCTTCTGCACCTGAGTTACAGCAAATGGAGTGTTTTGCCCCAGAGATTCGGCGCTGCGCCATTCAGCTGCCAAGGGATACCATTCCCATTCTAGACGTGGCGCAACGCTATGGGTGCTTTCGCGTTCAACTATGGCGAGACATGTTTGATCAAGCCCTTATCAATACCTTCCACGACAAAGGTATTCGCTGTAACTTATATTATGCAGATACCCCAGAAGACATATGGAAGTATACCGCTATGGGCATTGACGTGATTCTCACCAATCGAATCGATGTAGCCAAGTCGGATTTTGCTAAGTAGTCGATGATGTGGATGCATGATATTACTATCCAGCCTGCATTCCTCTTTATGCATCGTACCCAATTATTTAAAACCTTTTCTCACGATTTGGGCTCCGAAGGTCACATATTTGAACCTGCCGGGTGTATCAAGTCCCTCTTCCCTTGTCAGGGATGAGGGTTTTTTTGGCGTTTGTGAACCAATTCAGAGCAAATTGAAAATGCTTCGCCGATAGGCAATATTATTTCAATGTCAAAACTTGCAAGGTGAGAAAGCAAGAGAGGCGGATATACGATGAAAAAGCGATTGTTTCTTCTGCTACTTCTTCTTACTTTATACCCGGAAGCAACATCCCCGCTTCCACCCAACCCTTGCCGCGTACATAGGACAGGTGCTAGTCTTGGGATCGGCCTACCAGACCAGATCACCTGCTTGAATATCCTCGCTATGTTTTCCCAGCAGCCTCTACTATATTTTCTTCATGCCGGCAAATACAAGGCACCGTCTCCTCTATTCTTTTTCTTATTTTTCCAAGCCAACCGAATTAATAGGCACGCTTATTCTTACTTGTAACCCTTCTGCCTCCT
>JAEYQQ010000008.1 GCA_023409955.1 Bacillota bacterium
ATATTACTCAACAATTTGTTTACCCATGCCGGGCTGAACATGGAAGACGTTGAAGGCGTGATCATATCCAGCGTGGTGCCCACCATTAACTTCACCCTGGAGCATATGTGCCAGAACTATTTTCACAAGGACCCCATGATGGTGGTGCCAGGAATACGTACTGGTATCAACATCAAATACGAAAATCCCAGGGAGCTAGGCAGCGACCGCATTGCCAATGCTGTTGCCGCGTATGATCAATATGGCGGACCCTGCATCTTTATCGACTTTGGCACAGCGACTACCTTTGGTGTTATCAATGAAAAAGGTGCTTTTCTTGGCGGATGCATCTGTCCAGGTATCAAGCTGGCCAGCGAAGCGCTTGTATCAGGCGCTGCCAAGCTGCCTCGTTTTGAGCTTGTTCGGCCGGACGTGATTATCGGAAAAACAACTGTGCAAAATCTGCAGGCCGGCTTGTTCTATGGCTATGTAGGACAGGTAAACTATATCATCAACAAAATGAAGCAGGAGATCGGGGAAGAAAAGGCTTTTGTTGTTGCTACAGGTGGCTTGGCCAGATTGATCTCACCGGAGTCCAAAGAGATTGACAAGCTGGACGGCCTTCTGACATTAAAGGGCTTGCGCCTGATTTATGAGAGAAACGTATAGGGGATAGTTTATATGAAAACGGTAACGGTAGGTTTTTTGGGCTGCGGGAATGTAGGTTGCGGCGTATGGGAGCTGCTTTCCGGCTTTGCCCTGGAGCTTGCACACCGAAATGATTTGAAAATCATTATCAAGAGGGTGTTGGTTCGGGATATATACAAGGCGCGTAATGCCAGCGTGCCCAACGAACTGCTGACAACCAATCCTGCGGATGTGCTGGATGATCCGGATATTAGCATTGTGGTGGAATTTATGGGTGGGGAGCAGCCTGCCACCAGCTATATGCTCAAGGCACTGAAGAACAACAAGACGGTTGTGACAGCCAACAAGGTTGCAGTGGCGTTGCATTGGCCGGAGCTTCAGACAGCAGCCCAGGAAAGCGGCGTGGGCTTGTATTATGAAGCAAGCGTCTGCGGAGCCATCCCTGTCATTCACACGCTTACCGAGTCATTGCAGGCCAACCGTATAACAAGTTTGATGGGTATCATCAACGGCACCACCAACTATATCTTAAGCCGTATGACCCAAAATGGCGAAGGGTATGAAGCGGTGCTGTTCGATGCTCAGCGCTTAGGGCTTGCCGAGCCTGATCCGGCTTCAGATGTGGAGGGGCTGGATGCCGCTTATAAGCTGTCCATTATGGCATCCTTGGCCTTTCATGCCCGTGTGCCCTTTGATAAAGTCTACTGTCAGGGTATAACCGAAATTACCGCCACGGATATAGCCTATGGTAAGGAAATGGGCTTGACTTTAAAGCTGCTGGCTATCGCAAAGAAGAATGGTAATGTGGTAGAAGCCAGGGTCCATCCCACGTTTATCCCCCAGGGACATCCGCTTGCAGCTGTTAACGGTTCCTTTAATGCGGTGTATTTGTATGGCCACGCATGCCGTGAAATGATGCTCCAGGGACGCGGGGCAGGGGACTTGCCTACAGCCAGTGCAGTCGTCAGCGACTTGATACATGCCGCCACCCACGGCATTCATTCACATCCCACCTTTGTCAATAAAAACGAGCTGCCAAAGGATCTGACGTTTAGCGATGACTGGGAGAGTGAATATTTCATCCGTATGTCGGCCATTGATGCACCTGGTGTTCTAAGCCAGGTATCCGGTTGTTTTGCCAAGCACGGTGTTTCCATTGCATCCATGCTTCAAAAGGAATCTGTGGAGAGCGGCGGCCATGTGCCGTTGATCTTCATCACGCACAAGGCCCGAGAGCAGGCCATGCTAGCATCCTTGAAGGAACTGGATCCCGCCATTGTGGATCATTACCGAATGATTCGGGTGGAAGGGAAAAGTTCTTATTAAGCGGTATTATGGCAGGGCGGGAGCGTGAACTCCCGCCTGCTTTTTTGCATTTGCAGCATATGCAAAAATCGTGCGAAATGATTATACTTGTGGTATACTGTTACAAATCTACTGGAAGGGATAGAGACCATGGATGACGCCGGGCGAAGGAAGGATTCGCCGGAATTATATATCAACCGTGAGTTGAGCTGGTTGGCTTTTAACAACCGTGTTCTGGCCGAGGCTATGCAATTGGACAATCCTGTTTTTGAGCGGATGAAGTTTTTGTCCATTGTATCAACCAACCTGGACGAGTTTTTTATGATTCGGGTAGCCTCAATTCGGGACCAGGTCCGCGCGGGATGGAAGCAGCCTGACACATCGGGTTTAAAACCACGAGAACAGCTGCGGCAGATTGCCCTTTCGGTGCGGCTGATGGTGCAGGAGCAATACCGAATATATGACAAGGAGCTGCTGCCCAGCTTGAAGGAAGCCGGGTTATATTTGCTACCCATAACGCAGCTTAACAGCCAGCAGGTGCAGTGGGTCGAACACTATTTTTTAAGCAATATTTTCCCGGTCCTAACGCCAGTGGCGGTGGAAGGCAGCCGTAAATTTCCGCTGTTGTCCAGCCGCAGCTTGAATATTGGCGTGCTTTTAAAAGGGCATGGCAGCAAAAAAGCGGAGTTTGCCACGGTGCAGGTGCCCTCAGGCTTCCCAAGGGCTGTGAAAATCCCAGGAAGTGACACGGATGCAACGTTTCTCCTTTTGGAAGATATCATACAGCTATTTTTGCATCATGTGTTTTCAGGCAGGGAGATTATTTCCTGCCATCCGTACCGCATTACCCGAAATGCTGATTTGGAGTATGACGAAGAGGAAGCCTGCGATCTGCTGGCATCCATAGAGCAGAGCCTGAAGAAGCGTAAATGGGGCGCGGTGATCCGCTTGGAGATTGATCCCATCATGGATGAGCGCATGCTGGCGCTGATGCAGGATGCATTTGAAGTTGGGGAGACGGAAATTTATCGGGTACCTGGCCCCATCAATCTTGACTTCCTACTGAAGCAGCTGTATTCGCTGCAGGGATTTGAAAAGTGGAAGTATCCACCTTTTTGTCCAAAGGTGGATGAGCGTATAAGCAGCGGCAGCATGTTCGATGCCATCCGGCGGGAAGATATCTTCCTATACCATCCCTATGACAGTTTTGATCCTGTACAGCGGTTTGCTGAGGAAGCTGCTAAGGATGAGCATGTGCTGGCCATCAAGCAAACGCTGTACCGTGTCAGCGGCCATTCGCCTATTGTGGAGGCCTTGGCCAAGGCTGCCCAAAGCGGCAAGCAGGTGACGGTGCTTTTGGAAGTGAAGGCACGCTTTGATGAAGAGAATAACATTCACTGGGGCAAGTACTTGGAAAAGGCGGGCTGCCATGTGGTATATGGCCTGCCGAAATTAAAGACCCACAGCAAAATTTTGCTGGTGGTCAGGCGTGAGGGGGATGGCATACGCCGCTACCTGCATCTGGGCACAGGCAACTATAATGATGTGACCGCAAAACTGTATACCGACATGGGACTGTTCACCGTTGACCCTGAGTTTGGAGAGGATGGCAGCAAGTTTTTTAACCTGGTCACCGGTTTTTCAGAAATCTCTGCCATGCATTGTTTAACGCCTGCGCCAAGCCGCCTGCGAACAAAGTTCCTGCATCTAATCAACCGGGAGCGGGACAACGCTAAGGCAGGTCTGCCAGCTCGTATCGATGCCAAAATGAACTCCCTGGTAGACCCAATTATTATCAAAGCACTGTATGAAGCCAGCACTGCCGGGGTGGAAATTGACTTGACAGTGCGCGGCGTTTGCTGCCTAAGACCAGGCGTTGCAGGTGTGAGCCAGCGAATTACTGTACGTTCAATTGTTGGAAGGTTTCTGGAGCATGCCCGTGTCTTCCGCTTTGAAAACGGCGGTGATCCAGAGATATATCTTTCCTCCGCTGATTGGATGCCAAGAAACCTTGACAGGCGCATAGAGCTTTTGTTCCCTGTCAGGGATGAAGGTATTCAAGAAAAAATTATGCGGGTGCTTGAGCAGCAGAAACGGGATACGGCAAAGGCATGGCTTCTTTTATCCGATGGGACATATCAGCGTATCCTTCCTGGTGAAGAAGATGAATGTCTAAACAGCCAAGAAGAGCTGATTCGAGGAGAAATATAGGCATGCGATGCTGTTTGTGCGTATATAAGGTAGAATAAGGCGGAGTATAAGGAGCAGGGGGCTAACTGCCCCCAGTGGCAGATATGTTTGAACAGTGGAAAAAGGACATCGACGCGGTATTGTCCAGGGACCCGGCAGCCAAGAGCCGCCTTGAGGTGCTTTTGTGCTATCCGGGCTTAAAAGCGATACGTGCCCACCGCCGGGCCCATAAGCATTACCTCAAAGGGCGGATTTTATTGGCTAGGATCATCAGCCAGCGTGCCAGGCGCAAGACGGGAATTGAAATCCATCCCGGTGCAAAAATCGGCGAGGGACTTTTTATTGATCATGGGGATGGCGTTGTGGTAGGCGAAACAGCAGTGATCGGTGACAATGTAACCATTTATCAGGGTGTTACCCTGGGTGGTACAGGGAAAGAAACTGGAAAGCGCCACCCCAATATCGGCAATGGTGTAACAGTTGGTGCAGGGGCTAAGGTACTGGGTCCCATCACCATAGGCGATAACAGCAAAGTTGGAGCAGGGTCTATTGTACTCAAGGACGTGCCGCCCAACTGCACAGTGGTTGGCAACCCTGGCCGAATTGTAAAGAAGAAGCAACCGCTTAAGGCAGGGGAAGTGGACTTGGATCAGGTAAACCTGCCCGATCCTGTACAGGAGCGGATGGAAGCGTTGATTGCAAGGCTTTCACATTTGGAAAAATGCTTGCGTGCACATGCCCAAACGCTGGGCTGCGACGAGTGCATTAATAAAGATTCGCCTGTTTGTCCTGTGGAGGCGGACCGATGTCGGGAGGAAAACGACGATTGCCTGCCGAAATGAATGACATGCAAGAATCGAGGAGGAGCCTATGCAGATTTACAACAGCCAAACCCGGAAGAAGGAAACCTTTGTCCCCTTGAATGAGGGAAAGGTGGGAATATACGCTTGCGGGCCTACGGTATACAATTATTTTCATATCGGCAATGCCCGGCCTTTTATTATCTTTGATGTGCTTCGCAGGTATATGGAGCATAAAGGGTATCAGGTTACCTTTGTGCAAAACTTTACCGATATCGATGATAAAATGATCAAGCGAGCCAATGAAGAAGGTTTTACGGTTAAGGAAGTGGCCGACCGCTATATCCAGGCTTATTTTGAGGATGCCAAAGCGCTGGGTATCCGCCCTGCAACGGTGCATCCCAAGGCAACGGACCATATTCCTCAAATCATTGCCATCATTGAAAAACTCATTGCCAAAGGCTATGCCTATGCAGTCAATGGCGATGTGTACTATCGGGTAAAGGCTTATTCAGACTATGGCTGCCTGTGCGGACAAGACCTTACGGATTTGGAAAGCGGAGCATCCCAACGGCTGGATGTGGAAACGGATAAGGAAGACCCCATGGATTTTGCCCTGTGGAAGGCGCAGAAGCCCGGTGAACCTGCATGGGAAAGCCCCTGGGGCATGGGGCGTCCCGGCTGGCACATTGAATGCTCCGCCATGTCCATGACCTATTTGGGGGATACCATTGATATTCACACCGGCGGCAAGGACCTTTTGTTCCCTCACCATGAAAACGAGATCGCCCAGTCTGTGGGAGCCACGGGAAGGCCGTATGTCCGCTACTGGATGCACAATGGCTTCCTGAATATTGATAATGAAAAGATGAGCAAATCCCTGGGCAATTTCTTTACGGTTAGGGATATTTCCAAAGAGTATGACTTGGAAGCTGTGCGAATGTTCATGCTCTCAGCACAATATCGCAGCCCGGTCAATTTCAGTAGGGAAATGATCGCCCAGGCCCATGCATCCCTGACCCGGCTGTATACCGCCCGAGACCAGTTCGCCTTCCTCTTGCAAAACGCACCGGAGCAAACCCTTACCCAGGAAGAACTGGATTTTGTGGATCGGGTGCAAAAGGCTCAGGAGCGCTTTGACCAGGCCATGGATGATGACCTGAACACAGCAGACGCTATTGGTGTGCTGTTTGAACTGGTTCGGGACGGCAACGTGACGCTGAATGCAACAAGCGCAAAAGGTGCTGTAAAGGCTGCACTGGATATGCTGCTTTCACTGACAGACATTCTTGGCCTGCTGATGAAGAAGGAAGACGGGCTGCCAGCGGATGTGCAGCGCCTGGTCGATGACCGTGCCGCCGCCCGCAAGGCGAAGGATTGGAAAAAGAGCGACGTTTTGCGTGACGAGATCAAAGCATTGGGTTACATCCTGGAGGATACTCCCCAAGGCCAGAAGGTCAGGAAGGGCGTTTGAACAAGCTGCCTGCGCAGCGACTTGGTTGAGAATAGATGAGGATTGTGCCAAGAAAGGAGGAAGATGCATGCAAAATGCTACTGGCCGTCTTGGCGCAATCCTCTTTGCTGTCCTTGGCATCATCACGCTGGCAGTAGCTAGCTATGCGGCTGTGTTTCCAGATCAATACCAAGATGAGGCAGCTTATTTGGGCAGAGAAAACGTGTTGATGCTACCAGAAGCCGTTATGCCCGCAGGTGAGATCAATGTGAATACGGCAGATGTGAATATACTAATGCAATTGCCTGGGGTGGGCGAAGTTATAGCGGCAGAGATCATACGGGAGCGAGAGAGCAATGGCCTTTTTCTTTTTCCGGAGGATTTGCTCGCTGTACGCGGAATTGGGGAAAAAAAGCTGGAAGGAATGCTGCCCTATATCCGCTTGGATGAACAACCCTGATGAGGGAAAACTAGAAATTAGATGATTTGCAAGGAGAGAACATATGGAACATATGCATTTGGAGGAACAGGAAAAAGCCGCTCTTGCATTTTTAAGCAAGGCGGCATCTGTATATCAACCCCGGCCACGTAAAGAAGATATTGTACTCGAAGTGTTCTTTACAGATATTCAAAAAACGTATCAGATGGTGCTGGAACAAGACAGCTGCACCATATTGACAGATAACTTCAAACCCTTTACCGTAAGGGCAGAGGCAACCTATTCCGTGTTTGAAGATTTGGCAAAGGGAAGGAAGAGCCCGGCAATTGCGATTTTGAAAGGGCATGTGAAAACAAAAGGAGATCTTCGGGTGCTGAATAAGTTGGAGAAATATTTCCCCGGGCTGGAGGCAATGAACTAGTGGGTTATCTGCGGAAGGATGCCATGACTGCACCTGCCGTATCCACCTGTTCTGCAATCAGCTTGCCGATCGCCTCCGTACCAACCCTTGGTTCACCGCTGCGTGCCAAATCCGCCGTACGCCAGCCTGCATTTAGTACATTCCTGACAGCCATCTCAACGCAGTCGGCCTCTTTGTTTAGTTGCAGTGATTTGCGCAGCATCAAGGCTGCGCTCAAAATCATGGCGATGGGACTGGCCATATCCCGGCCGGCCAGGGAGGCATCAGGTTCATTGGCTGGCAGGTAGATCATAGGTGACGTATCGCCCAGCATAACACAAGGGGAGAGGTTGAAGCTTCCTGAGAGACCTGCAGCAATGCCTGCGAAAACTGGTTTTTGCATGGAATCAACCAGCAGCACATCGAAATACGATGAACGTGTTACAAGCTCTGCGGCACACTGCTCCGCCTCCAGCCAGCGGGCAGAAACATCGGGAAAGTCCGTTGCCACACGCAAGGCTGTTGTATGCCATAGCTGCTTTGCGGCAGGCAGGGTGGATGAGAATGTGCCGCACAGTGACCGGCGTCGTTCCCTGGCAAGGCGGAATGCGGCTCTTAGCACCAATTCAGCCTGGGTAGGAGAGAGGGAAATGGTGTCATGGACAGTATCATTCTCAAGGGTTGCGGGTGGTTCAGCAGTATCAGGCAAAGGCCAGACAAGAGCAATTTCTGTGTTGTTATCAACACCTCCGCCAAAGGATGGCGCAGACTCGGCAGCATGAACATTTTGGCATAGCTGCAGTCCGGTATGCATGTTTAGACCGCTCTGTAACAGTGACATGGAATTTAATGTTATGTTTTGGGTTGAAATAGAGGTTTTACTAAAGGAGCCCAATAGAATAGCATCGGCGGCTTTGCAAGCCTCCAGCGTTTTTTCTGGAACAGATTTGCCATATGTCTGAAAAGCACTCTCGCCAAACTTTTCATCGATAAACGTAAAGCTATGGTCAAAGGCGCAAGCAACGCTGGTCAACACACGAATGGCTTCCTTTATAACCTCTGGGCCGGTTCCGTCACCAGGCAAACAGACGATTCTGGCTCTCATGGCGTACCTCCTGATCAATAGGGACAAGGTTTTGAATAAACTCGCCCGGATGACTGCAGCAGCGCGGACATCCGGGCAGTGTGTTTTTGGTAACAGATGAAATAGCGCCTGGTATGTAAGCTTGCAATACCAAAGGGCTTTCCGGTCGCCCTTTGGAAACCTTCGGGCAGCAGCAGCTTGCGGATCTCCAGCTTAATGACCCCACTCCAAAGGATAACTGGGAACAGGATTGTCTAGCGATGTTCCATTAGCTTTCAGTACGCTCAACAGGTTTTGAATGCTGCTGTCATTATCATAGGGGGTTGGAGCAAAGTCATTATAGTCGGTGCGGGAGGAGATGCGGCAGGGGATGATACGGAATCCTTCCGGCGTTGCTATACCATCCTTGACGCGAAAGCGTGTTTGTAAGATGTAGGTGCTCATATCACTGGGTTTTGTATTGCCCGCAAAAGAAAAATTACCAAGGGAATAGGCAATATACTTGCCTTTGTAAATCTCAATCGGATTAATGCGATGGCTATGATGCCCTATCACCAGATCTGCGCCGGCATCAATGGTCATCTTACCCAGCTTCTGCTGGTTATCATTGGGCTTGTAATCCAGCTCTGCGCCCCAGTGAAAGCTGACGATGACCAGGGGGTACAAAGCCTTGGCAGCAGCTACATCCTTGGGCACCTGTTCAAATAGCGTAGGGTATTGGTCAAAGGTCTGGTAGGACAGCATGGCGATCTCAACACCTTTGACGGTATAAACGCCCAGCTCTCCGCCGCCGGAATAAACGATACCGGCATCTTTTAATGTTTGCTGCGTCTGTGCATATCCTGCGGAGCCATGGTCATATACATGGTTGTTTTCCAGTGAGACGGCCTCAATATTACCGGAGGTCAATATCTCCACATAGGACGGCGGGGCCGAGAACAAAAAGCTATTGTTTTTCTTGTCAGAGTTGATGGGAGCAGTTGTCAGAGTACCTTCAAAATTGACCAGAGTCATGTCGTCTTCAGCAAAAATATCTTTGACGTTACGAAAGGGGAAGGTTAAGTCACCCTTTTGCTTGTCCAGCTCTTTATCAAAAATGGATTTTCCGCTTTTGCGAATGTCACCGCCAATGGTCACATCCCCGGTAAAGCTCATGGTCAACAAGACTGAACCGTCTGCGCTAGGAATGACTTCGGGTGTTGAGGATGGAAGGATAGGGTCTGTCGTTTCAACCGGCTCGCTTTTGCCCTGGTTCTCTCCAGTTATGTCCAAATAAGATATTTCTTCATCCTCAGCCAAAGCGCCAAGGGTGAAAAGCATCATCAGGACCAGCAAACCGGATAAGATTCGACGCATATACTGTACCTCCAAAAAGGGTGATTTAACCAAACAGACGATAATAAAGGTGGATTTGTTGCATCAAAGCGATTTTACGAATGATTCAATACGTTCCAGTGCTGTTGCCAGCTTGCCTATAGCTGTGGCATAGCAGCAGCGGATATGACCCTCACCGCTTTGACCAAAGGCTGTTCCAGGCACACAAGCCACATGATAACGGTTTAGCAGCTGTGTGCAGAATTCCTCGCTGGTGAGGCCGGTTTTGCGGATGGAAGGGAAGACGTAAAACGCCCCGAGAGGCTCAAAGCAATCCAGGCCCATTTTGCAAAAAGAATCCACCATCAGCCTGCGCCGCCGGTCGTAACTTATGCGCATTTGCTCAACGTCATCATAATTATTTTCGCGGCCGGTCTTCAATGCTTCCAGTGCGGCTACCTGGCCCTGGCGCGGTGCGCACATGATGGTATACTGATGAATTTTGAACATGGCTGCAGCAATTGGCGCAGGGGCACAAGCATACCCCATACGCCAGCCAGTCATGGCAAAAGCTTTGCTGAATCCGTTGAGGGTAATGGTACGTTCCCACATATCAGGGAGGCTTGCGAAGCTGATATGGGATGTAGTGCCATAGGTAAGCTCGCTGTAAATCTCGTCACTGATGACAATGATGTCGTGCTGTTTTGCCACCTGTGCCACCTTTTCAAGGTCGCTTTTTTCCATAATAGCCCCGGTGGGATTGTTGGGGTAGGGTAAAATAAGCGCCTTGGTGCGGGGGGTGATTTTTTGAATCAACGCATCAGCGGTCAGCCGAAAATCGGTGGAGCTGTCAGTGGTGACCCCAACAGGCACACCGCCGGCAAAAAGAACGCTGGGGCTATAGCTAACATAACTGGGCTCAGGCACCAGCACCTCATCCCCTGGCACAACTAGCGTCCTTAGTGCAAGGTCGATGCCCTCGCTGGCACCCACCGTCACCAGGATTTCATTTGCAGGGTTGTAGGAAATGTGGTAGCGGGAGGATAAATAATAGGCGATTTCCTGACGCAGGGTTAAAAGCCCCCAGTTGGAGGTGTACTGTGTTTCCCCATCCAGAATGCTGTTGATGGCAGCATTGCGGATATGGTAGGGCGTAACAAAATCCGGCTCGCCAACGCCAAGGGAGATGGCATCGGGCATGCTGGCGACGATATCAAAAAATTTGCGTATACCGCTGGGGGCCACCGCCGCTACCTGTGGGTTGATATATTTGTCATATTGAATGCTCACGGCGAGACCACCAATCTACGGTCGGACTTGTCAGCATCAAATATAACGCCGTCAGATTTGTAACGCTTGAGCACAAAATGGGTGGCGGTCCCTGTGACCATCTCCAGGGGGCTTAGTTTTTCACTGACAAAGAAGGCCAATTCCTTTAAGGTATGGGCTTCCACCAAAAGCAGAAGGTCGTAAGCGCCGCTCATAAGGTAAACGCTTTTGACTTCTTCAAACTTATAAATGCGCGCTGCTACTGCATCAAAGCCCATGTCCCGCTGGGGGGTGACGCGGACCTCGATCATGGCCTCCACCCGTTCCCGGTCAGTTAAATCCCAATTGATAATGGGAGAATAGCGCAGAATTACACGCTGCCTTTCCATATCCTCAATGGCTTGGGCAACCTCTTGGATGCTGTGGCCAGTCATTACAGCCATTTTTTCCAGGGGGATGCGGCAGTCTTCTCTTAGAATGTCCAGCAACTGCATTTGCAGACTTTGCATAAAGTTCACCTCTAATTAAAATAATCCGGTGATGTTGCCATCCTGGTCCACATCGATGCTGTTGGCAGCCGGTACCTTTGGCAACCCGGGCATGGCTATAATATCCCCGGCAAAGGCTACGATAAATCCGGCACCAGCAGACAGGCGGACGCTGCGGACAGTCAAGGTATGGCCTTGCGGCGCACCCAGCAGTTTGGGATTGTCAGAAAAGGAGTACTGGGTTTTGGCTATGCAAACAGGGTATTGTGCATAGCCTTCCTGCTCCCATTTTTTGAGTTGGGTAAGAACACCTGGTGCAAAATTTACTTCTTTGGCACCATAAATCTTGTCGGCTACGGCCTGTATCTTTTGTGATAGGGGCAGTGTATCCGGATAGGTGTAGCTGGGGGCAGGCAGGGACGTATCGTCGCAGGCTAAGCACACGGCGTCAGCCAATTTGGCAGCACCGGCGCCGCCTTTTTCCCAGGCTTCGCACAGCTCGCAGGGAACACCCCTTATTTCCATGGCTTTTTGCAAAAGCGCCGTTTCAGCAGGCGTATCGGAGAGGAAGCGGTTGATGGCTACTACTGCCGGCCGCTTCCATACATTTTGAATGTGGTCCAGATGAGCGCTAAGATTGGCGAGGCCTTTTTCCAGGGCCTCCAGGTTCTCTTGTGCCAGGGCTTCCTTTGGGCAGCCCCCGTGGTGCTTTAAGGCCCTGACTGTGGCTACCAGCACAATGGCATCAGGCCAAATGCCTGTTGTGCGGCATTTGATATCCAGGAATTTTTCAGCACCAAGGTCCGCCCCAAAGCCAGCTTCTGTAATAACATAATCAGCCATCCTCAGGGCTGTTTTGGTAGCGATGACGCTGTTGCAGCCATGGGCGATGTTGGCAAAGGGGCCGCCGTGCATCAGGCAGGGGGTGCCGTCGATGGTTTGCACCAGGTTTGGCATCAGGGCATCCCGCAATAGGGCAGCCATGGCACCATGGGCATTTAACTGCCCGGCAGTGACAACTTGTCCTGTATACGTGCGGCCTACAACAAGCCGGGACAGCCGTTCCTTTAAATCACTTAAGTCCTGGGCCAAACAGAATACAGCCATGACCTCGCTGGCGGCAGTAATGTCAAAGCCGTCTTCACGGGGAGTGCCGTTGGATTTACCGCCCATACCGGATACAATAGAGCGTAGCTGCCTGTCGTTTGCGTCCATGCAGCGCCGCCAGCTCACCTGACGTGGGTCTATGTTTAGTTCGTTGCCCTGCTGAATATGGTTGTCCACCATGGAGGCCAAAAGGTTATTGGCCGTGGTGATGGCGTGCAGATCGCCCGTAAAGTGCAGATTAATGGATTCCATGGGCAGCACTTGGGCATAGCCACCCCCGGTGGCACCGCCCTTCATACCAAACACAGGCCCCAAAGAAGGCTCCCGAAGGGCCAGCATGGCTTTGCGGCCAGTATAGGTCATGCCATCTGCCAGACCAACGCTGATGGTAGTTTTCCCTTCGCCAGCCGGGGTGGGAGATATGGCCGTCACCAGCACCAGCTTGGCTTTTTGTGAACGCTTAAGGTATGGTGCGGGATCCACTTTGGCAATCAGACGGCCATAAGGGTAGAGCGTTTCCGGCAAAAAACCGGCAGATTCGGCAACGGTTTGGATGGGCTTGGGCGCGGCTGCTCTTGCGATTGTAAGATCAGTTGCCATGCTGTCACTACCTTTCCATACTTGCACATTTAAAACCCATTATAACGGATGCTTTTTGTTTGCGCAAGCCAAACGAAATGGAGTCAGATGTTGTACAGCGGGGAGGATGGCTCATAACCATCCTCCCCGTTCTTGGTTTCGTATTTTCGGTTAGATTTCATAAGATGCAAGGATACATGGCGGTTTTTATTGCTGATCGCATAGCGCCACAAACTTGTTCATAGCATCCCGCAGGATGCTTAAGGAGCTGCGCCAGAAGTCGACACTATGGATATCAATATCCACGCTCTTGGCTACATCATACACCGAGCCGCTGCCGCAGGAGCGAAGCAGCTGGTTGTAAGTTGCCACGTAGCCTTCCCCTTTTTCCTGGTACTGGGCAAATACCCCCTTGGCAAATAAAATACCAAAGGCGTAGGGGAAGTTGTAAAAGTGCAGTGTGGGGCTGTAATAGTGGCCCTTGCATGCCCACATATATGGATGGCGGGCATCCTTGGCCAGACCGTCTCCATAGCTTAACTCTTGGGCTTTCAGCATGGCATCCTTCAGCTCATTGACACTCAGGGCATGATCGGCCCGGGTCTCAATGACTTCCGATTCAAACAGGAAGCGGCCATAAATGTCCACAATGGCCTGGGTGGCTTCCATGAGCTCTGCTTCAATGATGGTGAAGGCTTCCTCTGAAGTTGCGGTTTTAAGCACTGCATGGCTTAGCAGCGTCTCGTTGAAAATGGAAGCAGTCTCTGCCAGGGGCATGGGATAGTCTGTTAAAAGAACAGGCAAACCAGCCATGCAGCGGTTGTGCCAGGCATGACCCAGCTCATGAGCTAGTGTGCTGATATCCGAATAGCTGCCGGCAAAGTTGGTGAGGATACGGCTGAGATTCAGCGAATGGATGGAAGAGCAGAATGCGCCGCCCTGCTTGCCAGGACGGGGATACATATCAATCCAGCGGTTATCGAAGGCTTCATGGATGAAGCTGCCCATGGCAGGGGAGAAACTTCCCAGCATTTTAGCCAGCATGTCTTTGGCTTCCTCTGCGGTATAGGTGCGCAGTCCCTTGCCTACAGGTGCCATCACATCATAAAAGGGGATGCCGTCCTCATGACCCAGCAGCTTGCCTTTTGCGCGCAGGTACCGGCGAAAATCAGGCAGCGCTTCACGCACAGCTTCCCAAAGGGCATCCAGCGTTTGTCTGTCCATACGGGAGTCATGCAGCGTCCAATCCAGAACGCTGTCAAAATGCCTGGCCTCCGCCTGAATGCGGGCCTCGCCCTTGATGCCGTTTAAGCAGGCTGCAATGGCAAGCTCCACTTTGGGGTAGGCAGCCAGCTCTGCTTCATAGGCTTCCTTGCGAACGGCAGGATCGGGATCATACGCCTTGGCCCGGACAGCCGACAAGGGGAGCTCTTCGCCCCGGAACTGGACGGTGAGGGTAGCAGCCAGCTTCTCCCGAAGCTGGGCAAAGGTTTCGCCCCCTGATAAGGACATGCGCAGAATCCAACTTTCAATGGCCTTATCCATGCGGTGTGCGGCATTTTTCTTCATTTCACGCAGCATGAAGGCATGCTCGGTCAAAAGGGCACTTTGGGCTATGACATCCTCCAGATCATCCATTGCGCCTAGGTAGCGGCTGAAATCGGAAAGGACACGCTGGGCATCCACATCCTTTGCCATCAGCTGGTCGATGTAAGAAAGAGCTTCTTCATTTACTGCATCCACAGACCAGGTGAGGTAAGCAAAGGAGCCCAATTTGCTGGCAGTGTTTTGAAGTGTTGACAGCTGAGTGACGGCCTTTTCCAGGACGTCAAGAGGCATTCCGCCGCTATTGAGATTTGCGTCGATTTCTTGAAGAAGAGGCTGTAGGCTGTTTAAATCCGCTTGATAAGCAGGGCTTTGAAAGCTTTCATAAATGGCAGATAAATCCCAGTTCATAAAGTACCTCCTTGTATTTGTCCGCAAAGCTGCGGTTTGCTCGGCTGAATGGCGAGGGACTTGATGGGCATAATGCCCAGGGAATGCAAAAATGTTTCTGTTTGTGCTGCGGCACTCGTGTTTTCCAGCATTTCAGGCTGATGGGCATCATAGCCGATAATCACCTTATTGCCCATTTGGGCTGCCAATTCCCAAAACTCACGGCGTGGGAACAGGCATTCCGCACCGCCGATGACATAAGCGTTTATGTTGTATTCCAAAGGAAGATCATGTTCCAGTGCGCAGGCGCATATCGTGCGCGCCGCTGCATGGCTTTCAGCATCCCAGATCTCCCTGCAGCGCATAAACAAATCGGGGTGAGCCAAGTAGGTGTAGTGCCCGCTTTGCATGCCCTCTACACACATGTCTGCATACTGAAACATGACGGCATTGTCACGGCAAGCATGGCCGATGTATGGGTTATCCTCATCGCTGCTGATAAAGTGGGCGCCGAAGATCAAATAATCCAAGCCATATGCTTCTTTGGTTTCCGTCAGCCAGCTCATATATCTGGGAAAATATTCGCATTCCAGACCTATCAAGATATTCAACTGATCCCTATATTTTTCCTTCAAATTTCTAAGACTTGTGACATATTCAGAAAACTGATCCAGTTCCATTCGGATGCCGGAAACATAATTGCTATGATAAGGCCAGGGTGTATGGTCAGAAAATCCCAAAGTGTCAAAACCCGCCCGTATGGCTGCTTGAAAATACAAATCATCTGCACCGGTTGCGTGTTTGCAGCGTGGTGTGTGTGTATGGTAATTAGCTTTCATGAATGCGTATCGGCTCCTTTGTGAATATAAGCAATCCCTCCGGTAAATATCCGGAGGGAAAGAACCAAATTATTTCTTTTTGCTAAGCGCAGCCAAGCAGTTTTCTTTGCTTCGGTCTATATGCTTTTGCATAATGGCTTGGAGACGGTCCAGATCGCGCTTTTGCAGGCATTCAACAATTTCATAATGTTCCTGATGGGCTTCCTGACGGCGGTTTTCCTGGGCGATGCTCATAGCAGAAAAACGTATGATGTATTCATCCTGGCTTTCAATAACACGAAGTATGCGGGTTTTACCTGAGATACGGATGATCTGATTATGAAAGGCTCTGGTTAGGGGGGAAAGCTTTTCAATGTTGCCTTCCTGCAGGAGGTCATCCATTTGCTTTAGCTTTTCATACAGCAGTTTGATGTCTTCATCTGTTACATTTTTAATGATGGATGGAAGTGTCAGCATTTCCAACGCATTGCGAATGGTGTAGATTTCCTCTACATCGGCAATGGTAAATGCCCTGACCACAACGCCCCGGCGCATGACGTATTCCACCAGACCGTCACGCTCCAGTTTGCGCAATGCTTCACGAAGCGGCGTGCGGCTGATATGCAGCCGTTCTGCGTAATCGGTTTCCACAATACGCTCACCAGCCGGAATTTCACCTGTGATGATGGCGTGCTTGAGCATTTCATACGCGATCTCGCGAATCGGACGGCTTTCCAGCATTGGCTGAAAACGTAACACTGACATAATCTCAACCCCTTTGTTTGAGGCTTGTTTTTTGGATACGATACACCTTGAATATGTGTTTGTCAAGTTATTGGCCTCGGCTTGTCAAATAAAGGTGAATATTTTGCAAAAGTTCGCGGTATTATTGAGGCTTGCCCGTCAAGGTCAGCAGTGTTATGGTAGGCGGATTGAACAGGCGACCGGGCTGCAGGGGGTAATTGCAGGAGGAACCCAGGCCTGGACTGATGTATTGAGCGATGGTGGATACACGGTTTAAGCCAACCACCTGTCGGTCATCCGGAAACCAACCCATTTCGGGGACATAAATGGCTCCGCCGTTTGGCATGCGCCACTGACCGCCGTTTAGGTGACCTGCCAATGCCAGGGTAACCTTTTGCATAGCGACACCCTGATCGGCTTGCCAATCCCATACGCTCCGCACATAATCATATGTCAGGGGGGCATGAGATAGTGCGATGTGAAAATCTGAGCTCAGCATATTTAACCGTGATTCCTGCAGCCGTTTGGCGGCATCCAGCTTGTATTCCCAGAAACGGATTTCCGCAGCTCCATCAGCCTCAGCTGAGGCATTGATGGAATTCAGCCTGTCAAGCTGCCCCTGGCAGGAGGAAATGGTGGTATCTGCATTCATGGAATACAAGCCTTCGGGGCTGAACCATATGGTGGTTTTTCCAACGGTGACGGGATAGGGGGCATCCAGATAAATGGCCCCGGCAGCTTGAGCGGCATTGATATAGGAATTGAATACAGATAGGGAGCCATGGGAGGTAGTTATCAAAGATGGGGGATCGCAATCGCCTGGGATAAAAAGTATCGGAACATCCTTTTTTAGCAGGGATAATAGCTGTAAAAACGGCTGGGCATTGCCGGATTCGCCAACCATATCACCTGTAATGCATACGATGTTATACGATTGACGGGCAAGTGCATTTGCAATCAAAGATTGATCTGTACCAAGCATGGCACCATGCAGGTCACTCAAATGCAAAATAGTATACCCTTCCAAATCACGGGTCAGGTTCAGCACAGAGACGGGCTGCTTAACCAGCTTCACATTCTTATTGAGCAGATCGCTGCCTGCGGCAATGATACCGCCGGCAATTATGATGAGAAGGATGAACCATAATAGAAACGTAAGCCCTCGGCGCTTACGTTTTGGCATAAAAATGGCTGTGTTGTTTCTTCTGCCCATGTTTCCTCCCCATTTGACAGGCCGGATATCAATGTTTGGCTTGCCCTTTTATTGATGTTTTCTGCGCATTCATTATATCTGCTAAAAGATGTGTTTGCAATGATGGAAGGATACCAAATTGTGTCGAAATTTGATATACTATCCCCAATCCTGTATGCTGGCGTGCGAATGATTTTGTGCCGCAGCGACAACCTTCGACGATTGTTGTCATGGCAGGATTTTACTGTGTATGTTATACTCAAAACAAGTGCTCATGGGTCCCGGCGCGCAGGGCCTATGCGCACTTTTCCCGGGAGGGTTATCATTGCCAAAGGAAAAAACGCTCTTTGCCTGCAGCGCATGCGGTCATGAAACATCCAGATGGCTGGGCAAATGCCCCGGATGTGGTGCATGGAATACCATGGATGAAGCGATTGTCAAGCCTTCTCTGCCGGACAAGCCCAACAAGCAGCGGCCAGGGACAGGCAGCCAAGCGTTGCCTTTGGACCAGATTCCTGATGAGGCACAAAGCCGTGCAATGACTGGCATATCAGAACTCGATCGGGTACTGGGCGGCGGCGTGGTGGAAGGCTCTGTCATGCTGGTAGGCGGCGACCCAGGCATTGGAAAAAGCACACTGCTGTTACAGGTAAGCGCCTATCTTGCCAATACGGGTGTTAGGGTTTTGTATATCACCGGCGAAGAAAGCGCCAGGCAGTTGAAGCTGCGGGCAACTCGGCTTGGTATAGCAGCTCCCAGCCTGTACATTCTTGCGGAAAACGCCATGGATGCCATCGAGGAAAAATTCCATGAGATCCAGCCGGATTATGCGGTGGTGGATTCCATTCAAACCATGTACCGCCCTGAGCTTTCAGGTGCGGCGGGCAGCGTAAGCCAGGTAAGGGAAAGCGCCGGGCTGTACATGCGCCTTGCCAAAACCAGCGGTACGGCCATTTTTTTGGTAGGCCATGTCACCAAGGAAGGTGCTATTGCCGGGCCCAGGATTTTAGAACATATGGTGGATGTGGTATTGTATTTTGAGGGCGACCGTCAGCAGCAATACCGATTGCTCCGTGCTGTAAAAAACCGTTTTGGATCAGTCAATGAGCTTGGTGTCTTTCAGATGATGGAGGATGGCATGCGCGAAGTGGCAAACGCCAGCGAGCTACTACTATCACAACGGGCCAAGGGTGCCAGCGGATCGGTGGTTTTTTGCGGTATGGAAGGATCTCGACCTATGCTGGTGGACATTCAGGCGCTGGCTACCCAAACGTATTATGGCGTGCCCAGGCGTACAGTCAATGGCATGGATCAGGGAAGAATCGCACTTTTGTTGGCCGTACTGGAAAAGCGGGCTGGTTTAAAGTTGTTCAATCAAGATGTCTATATCAATGTAGCCGGCGGCATGGAGCTAAATGAGCCTGCGGCGGACCTTGCCGTGTGTGTGGCCGTGGCATCATCGCTGGTTGGCAAAGCACTCCCGGCTGATTGGGCGGTTATGGGAGAGGTGGGTTTGGCCGGAGAAGTGCGTGCCATCGCCCAACCGGAAAGGCGGCTGTCTGAATGTCAGCGGCTTGGATTTACCACAGTTGTTCTGCCCAGAGAAAACATCAAGCGCATACGTGTTCCCGACGGGGTGAAGGCATATGGCGTGGATACGCTGGCCCAGGCGCTCGCTGTACTTCTGCCTTCGTGAAAAGGTATAAATCCATCGGTTACGGACAAGCTATCATTAGAGGGGCACCCCTCAATTGATAACGGAAATGAGTGATGGCATGCTATGAAGTCGAAATTAGTTCAAAAGATGCTTCGGGTACTGGTTACATTGCTGGGGGCTGGAATCGGTATTGGGCTGGCCATGATTGGGTTTCAAGTATTTAGATTCAATAATCCAAATACGGCGGCACCACTTGAGATCCTCATGCTGCTGTATAGCGCTGCTGCCTTGGTAGGCGGGCTGATCTTTTTCATACTCTCACCTTGGATCATCAAGAAATTTACTGAACTGGGCAATGCCATGGAAAAGCAAATGGATAACATGCCCATGCATCAGGTGTTGACTAGTACGGTAGGCTTGATTACCGGTCTTGTTATCGCAGTGCTTGTGACACAAATATTGCAATTTGTAGGTGAATCCATTGTTACAACAGCCTTCAGCGGTATTGTTTATGTAGTGCTTGGCTATACGGGGCTGAATATCGGTCGTAAGCGGGGGAAGGAAATTCAAATTCCGCTGGTAGAGGCCCCATCCCAGGGTAAGGAACGCCGTTTCGGTTTTATGCGGGGAAATACACCTGCAAGCACCGCCAAGATACTGGATACATCGGTGATCATCGATGGAAGGGTGTTTGACATTTGCAAGACCGGTTTTTTGGAAGGTGAATTGGTCATACCCCAATTTGTACTGGCGGAGCTTCGGCACATTGCGGACTCCAGCGATGCACTTCGCCGTAACAGGGGACGCAGGGGACTTGATGTACTGAACCGGATACAGTCGGAACTTAAGGTTACCGTACGGATTGAGGAAATGGACTTTGATGATGTGTCAGAGGTAGATGTCAAGCTGCTGCGGCTGGCACGGCACCTGGGCGGAATTGTCGTCACCAATGATTATAATCTGAACAAAGTGGCCGGGGTGACTGGGGTAAAGGTTTTGAATATCAACGAGCTGGCCAATGCCGTAAAGCCGGTTGTGCTGCCTGGTGAGGAAATGACGGTTCAGATCGTCCGCGAAGGCAAGGAGCCAGGCCAGGGCGTGGGCTATCTGGATGACGGAACTATGATTGTGGTTGATAATGCCCGAAGGCATGTGGGGGAAACCATTGATGTTGTTGTTACAACGGTTTTGCAAACCAGCGCAGGCAGAATGATATTTACGAAAATCAAGGCCTACGATAATAGCAAAGCAGGCTGATTCGGGCAATACAATGGGGATTCGCTAAAGCCGGACAGACACAACGTGTCTGCCCGGCTTTAGCTATGCGTGGATATGTTAGCTGATTTAGAGGTCCCGATTGCGCTTACCCTCCACTTTATCAATGACGATTTTAAGCATGGTCACAGCCTTCCAATATTTGTCCACCACTTCCATTAAGCGATGTTCACCGCCAGGGGCGACAGCCCGGGAGAAGGCTATAAGCGCATCACGCTTTTCTTGGGGGTCCGTAATTATTTCGCCACGGCCTGTGACAATGGCGCTGTCATAATGGGTGGTGAACCGCTCCTCTATGATCACAGGATCTTTGTAAACGGAAAAGCTGACCGTTGGATGAGCAGCCAGGCAATCCAGCTTCTTACCTTTTACGGCACAGTGAAGAATCAGTGCGTTTGCAGGCTCATCATAAAAGTAATTAATAGGAACACCATAGGGAAGCCCTTTCTCTGTCACAAGGCTTAGGGTGCCTAGATTGCAGGATTTAAGAACATTACGGGCGGCTGCTTCGGTTGTCATGCGGTCAGGTCTCATGCACTCAATACACTCCTTACAATGAAAGAATAATACCTACAGGTATGCAAGGGGGGAGGTTTCGCAATAGAAACCTCCCCCAATGGATGCTTATGCTTAGTAAGCTTCGTGAATTTCGATGTTCTTATAGCGCTTCATACCGGTACCGGCAGGAATCAGCTTGCCGATGATTACGTTTTCCTTCAGGCCTACCAGCGGATCAACCTTGCCTTTAATGGCGGCTTCGGTGAGAACGCGGGTTGTCTCCTGGAAGGAGGCAGCGGACAAGAAGGATTCGGTGGCAAGAGAGGCCTTGGTGATACCCAGCAGGATACGCTTAGCGACTGCGGGACGTCCGCCTGCCATAATGGTCTTCCGATTGGCTTCTTCAAAACGGAAGATGTCCACCAGGCTGCCAGGCAGCAGGTTTGTATCACCGCTGTCTTCCACCCGAACCTTGCGCAGCATCTGGCGCACAATGATTTCAATGTGCTTATCAGACACGGCAACACCTTGCAGGCGATATACGCTTAGAACTTCCTTAAGCAGGTACTCCTGAACGGCCTTGACACCAAGGATGCGCAGCAGGTCATGGGGGTTAATAGAGCCTTCGATCAACTCATCGCCGGCTTCTACCATCTGGCCATCCACTACCTTCAAGCGGGACCCATAGGTGATTTGATAGGTCTTGGATTCGTGTGCGTCTTCTTCGCTTGTAACGATAAGCTCACGCTTTTTCTTTGATTCACTGAGGGACACCCGACCGCTGATTTCGCTTAGAATCGCATCACGCTTGGGCTTGCGAGCTTCGAAAAGTTCTTCAACACGGGGAAGACCCTGGGTAATATCATCGCCAGATGCGATACCGCCGGTATGGAATGTACGCATCGTCAGCTGTGTACCAGGTTCACCGATGGCCTGTGCAGCGATGATACCAACGGCTTCACCGATGTCCACATTGCCGCCGGTAGCCAGGTTGGTACCATAGCAGCGGGCGCAAACGCCGGTTTCATTGCGGCAGGTGAGTACGCTGCGCACGCTGGCGCGGGTGATGCCGGCTTTGACTAAATCCCTTGCCTTGATATGGTCGATGATCTCGTTTAAGCGGACCATTACCTCGCCTGTGACAGGATGGAGAATGTCTTCTGCGGCTACACGGCCACGCAGGCGGTCTTCCATGCTTTCAATGGACTGGCGGCCGCTCATGATCTCCTGGATGGTTATACCGCGAACCTTTTCGCCTCTGGCTTCAAAGCAGTCCAGTTCCCGCACGATAACTTCCTGGCTGACGTCAACCAAACGGCGAGTCAAGTAACCAGAGTCGGCGGTACGCAGTGCTGTATCAGCCAAGGACTTACGGCTACCGTGACTGGAGAGGAAGAACTCAAGCACGGTGAGGCCTTCACGGAAATTGGCGCGAATAGGCAATTCAATGGTTTTACCGGAAGGTGAGGCCATCAAACCACGCATACCGGCCAGCTGGCTGACCTGGGCCTTGGAGCCACGGGCGCCGGAGTCGGTCATCATACGGATGGGATTGAACTTATCCAGGGGCTGCAGAATGTTTTCACGAATCTCGCTGGTGGTCTCATTCCATACATCAACAACCAAATTGTAGCGCTCGTTTTCAGTGAGCAAACCACGGCGGAAAAGGTTGTTGATGTTGCGAACCTTCGCGTCGGCATCGGCCAGCTTCTTGGGCTTGTCGGCCGGAACGTGGATATCACCGACAGATACGGTGATAGCGCCGCGAGTAGAGTAGGTGAAGCCAAGCTTCTTGATGGCATCCAGCACTTGTGCAGTTTTATGTACGCCATGGGTACGGTAGCACTGGTCAACGATGCGGCCCAATTCCTTTTTATTCACCAGGTCATTGACTTCCAGAACGAACATATCTTCAAGACAGTTGCGTTCCTTCAAGCCGATATCCTGGGGAATGGCGTCGTTGAACAACAGCCGGCCAAGGGTGCAGTTAATGATGCGGCGGGCGGTTTCGCCATTGTAGGTCCTGGTGATTCGCACTTTGATGGGGGACTGCAGTTCCAGCTGCTTGGTCTGATAGGCCATTAGCGCTTCCTCAGGAGTGGAGAAGGCATGCCCTGCGCCAAGACCATCTGTTTTTTCCATGGTCAGGTAATAGCAGCCGATGACCATGTCCTGGGTGGGGGAGATAACGGGCTTTCCATCCTGCGGCTTCAGAATATTATTATGAGCCAGCATCAGGAAGCGGCATTCCGCCTGCGCCTCCATGGACAGCGGAACATGCACGGCCATTTGGTCACCGTCAAAGTCGGCATTGTAAGCGGTACAAACAAGGGGGTGGAGCTTTAGGGCCTTGCCTTCGACAAGGATGGGCTCGAAAGCCTGAATGCCCAGGCGGTGCAGTGTGGGAGCGCGGTTTAAAAGAACGGGATGGTCTTTAATTACACCTTCAAGAATGTCCCACACCTCGGGCTTAATCTTTTCCACCATGCGCTTGGCACTCTTAACGTTCTGAGCGATCTTCAAAGTGACAAGTCGCTCCATTACGAAGGGCTTAAACAGCTCCAATGCCATTTCCTTGGGCAAGCCGCACTGGTAGAGCTTGAGCTCCGGACCCACAACGATAACGCTTCGGCCGGAATAGTCAACGCGCTTACCCAGCAGGTTTTGACGGAAGCGGCCCTGCTTACCGCGCAGAAGATCGCTTAAAGATTTTAAGGGGCGGTTGCCGGGGCCAGTTACGGCTCGGCCACGGCGGCCATTATCGATCAGGGCGTCTACCGCTTCCTGGAGCATGCGCTTTTCATTGCGGACGATAATGTCCGGGGCGCCTAGTTCCAGCAGCCGCTTCAAGCGGTTGTTGCGGTTGATGACACGGCGGTACAGATCGTTTAGGTCACTGGTGGCGAAACGGCCGCCGTCCAGCTGCACCATGGGGCGAAGGTCCGGAGGAATGACGGGCACAACGTCCAGCACCATCCACTCGGGGCGGTTGTTGCTGGCGCGGAAAGCCTCCACTACTTCCAGCCGCTTTACGGCACGGGCGCGTTTCTGGCCTTCGCCTTCACGGTCCCGCTCTTTCTCAATAAGTTCGCTAATTTCAGACTTGAGCTGCTGGCTGATCTTATCCAAATCCAGTTCCAGAAGCATCTGCTTGACAGCCTCAGCGCCCATGCCTGCACGGAAGGAGCCGCGGCCGCATTTCATTTCTACTTCACGATAGCGGGCATCGGAAATCAGCTCATGCTTTTTCAGGCCAGTGACATTGCTGTCACCGGGATCAAGTACGATAAAGGAAGCGAAGTACAGAACCTTTTCCAAGGCGCGGGGGGAGATATCCAGCAGCATACCCATACGGCTGGGAATGCCCTTAAAATACCAAATGTGGCTTACAGGGGCAGCCAGCTGAATATGGCCCATGCGCTCACGGCGCACCTTGGCCCTTGTTACTTGTACGCCGCACTTGTCGCAGATCTTGTCCTTATCCTTGAACTTGATGCGTTTATACTTACCGCAGTTACACTCCCAGTCCTTTTGCGGTCCAAAGATACGCTCGCAGAAAAGGCCGTCGCGTTCGGGCTTTAACGTACGGTAGTTAATGGTTTCAGGCTTACTGACTTCGCCAAAGGACCATGCGAGAATCTGATCGGGTGATGCCATCCCGATTTGGATGGAATCCAGATTGGTCAATTCGAACAAAAGGGTCCACTCCCTTCTATCTATCCGGGGAAATCTCTGGGGGATGATCCATAAGGACCGCCGATAAAAAGATCGGCCAGCAGGCATTCATTTCAACCTGCGCCCCATTTAGGATACTGGACTGTCATCTAGTGTCGGCCAATATCCGGGGATGCCTCGAAGGAGAAACCTCCTTCGAGGGCATTCGTTACCTCCGGTTTTCGGAGGGGCGAATGACTTATAGATCATCGTCATCCAGACTGATGTCACTTAAGGCATCCTCGACGTTGAAATCTTCAAGATCATCTTCATCCAAGGTGAAGTCATCGTCGATGGCGTCTTCTCCGCTTTCCTCGGCACGGCGCGGTGTGAGTGTGCTTTCTTCTTCACTGTCAAGGTCAAGCCGCCCAGATGGAAGTTCCACCGGCTCCAGATCGTCATCATCCAGTTCACGGATAATGATTTCCTGTTTGTCCTCAGACAGCACTTTGATGTCCAAAGACAGGGATTGCAGTTCCTTGATCAGCACCTTAAAGCTTTCCGGCACACCGGGGGCAGGGATGTTGTTGCCCTTTACGATGGATTCATAGGTCTTTACGCGGCCTACCACGTCGTCAGACTTGACGGTAAGAATTTCTTGCAGGGTATTAGCAGCGCCATAGGCTTCCAGTGCCCAAACTTCCATTTCACCAAAGCGCTGGCCGCCGAACTGGGCTTTACCACCCAAGGGCTGCTGGGTGACAAGGGAATAGGGGCCTGTGGAGCGGGCGTGCATTTTGTCATCCACCAAGTGATGGAGCTTTAAGAAGTACATATAACCGACAGTAACCGGGTTTTCAAAGGCATCGCCGGTACGGCCGTCATACAGAATGGTTTTGCCATCAGCACGCTTGCCGGCCATTTGGAGGCATTCCTCAATGTCTTCCTCTGTAGCACCGTCAAACACGGGGGTGGCAATGTGCCAGCCCAGGGCTTTGGCAGCCAGACCAAGGTGTACTTCAAGAACCTGACCCAAGTTCATACGAGAGGGAACGCCCAAGGGATTCAATACGATTTGCAGCGGTGTACCATCGGGCATGAAGGGCATATCCTCTTCCCTTAGAATACGGGAGATAACACCCTTGTTACCATGACGGCCGGCCATCTTGTCGCCAACGCTGATTTTGCGCTTCTGAGCGATGTAGACCCGAACCATCTGGTTGACACCGGGGGAAAGTTCATCATTGTTTTCACGGGTGAAGGTTTTCACATCCACCACGATGCCGCCCTCGCCGTGGGGTACACGCAGGGAGGTGTCACGGACTTCCCGGGCCTTTTCACCAAAGATGGCGCGCAGCAGGCGCTCTTCAGCTGTCAGCTCGGTTTCGCCCTTGGGGGTGACCTTACCTACCAGGATGTCGCCGGAACGCACTTCTGCACCGATGCGCACGACACCGAACTCATCCAGGTCTTTTACTGCATCATCGCCGACGCTGGGAATATCACGAGTGATCTCTTCCGGTCCCAGCTTGGTTTCCCGGGCTTCGGATTCGAACTCTTCGATGTGAATGGAAGTATAGACGTCTTCCTTAACCAGCTTTTCTGAGATGAGAATAGCATCTTCGTAATTGTAGCCTTCCCAGGTCATAAAGCCGATGAGTACGTTGCGGCCAAGGCCGATTTCACCTTTTTCGGTGGAAGGGCCGTCAGCCAGAAGGTCGCCTTTGGTAATTCTTTCGCCGTTATTGACCACAGGCCGCTGGTTGATACATGTACCCTGGTTGGAACGGGCAAACTTGGTCAGGTTGTAGCGGTGACGCTCGCCATGATCATCTCTAATGACGATTTCATTGGCAGAGACCCTTTCTACAACGCCGTTTTCCTTGGCCAGAACCACAACACCGGAGTCATGGGCAGCCTTGAATTCCATACCGGTGCCAACGATGGGCGCCTGGGGAATCAAAAGCGGAACAGCCTGACGCTGCATGTTGGATCCCATCAGAGCGCGGGTGGCGTCATCGTTTTCAAGGAAGGGAACCATAGCGGTAGCTACGGATACCACCTGCCGGGGGCTGACGTCGATAAAGTCTACCTGGTTGAGGGGGACTTCGATGATTTCCGCTTTGTCACGTACGGTGATCCGATCGCGGACAAAGCGACCGTCGGCTTCCAATGGTTCATTGGCCTGGGCGACTTTGTAGAAGTCTTCCTCATCGGCGGTCATGTAAACAATTTCTTCGGTGACCCGGCCTGCTGCCTTATCCACCCTGCGGTAGGGGGCTTCAATGAATCCATATTCATTGATACGGGCGTAGGTGGCCAAGGAACCGATCAGACCGATGTTGGGACCTTCAGGCGTTTCAATGGGGCATATCCGGGCATAATGGCTGTAGTGCACGTCGCGGACCTCGAATGAGGCGCGATCGCGGTTAAGACCGCCGGGGCCCAGGGCGGATAAGCGGCGTTTGTGCGTCAATTCCGCCAGGGGGTTTGGCTGATCCATAAACTGGCTCAGCTGGGAGGAGCCGAAAAACTCCTTGATGGCAGCGCTGACAGGGCGGATGTTAATCAGCTCGCCAGGGCGTACATCGTTGGCATCCTGAATGGCCATGCGCTCACGGACGACACGCTCCAGACGGGAAAGGCCGATGCGGATCTGGTTTTGCAAAAGCTCACCCACAGAGCGCAAGCGGCGGTTGCCCAGGTGGTCTATGTCATCGGTATGGCCAAGGCCATAGGGCAGCCCCAGCAGATAGCTAATGGAGGCCACGATATCGTCTGTCAAAATATGCTTGGGAACAAGGCTGTGAATGTTCTCCTTGACAGCTTCCTTCAGCTGATCAGGATCTACGCTTTCCATAATCTTCTTGAGCGTAGGCAGATGTACATACTCCAAAATGCCAGCTTCTTTGGGCGGGAAGGGCAAATAGCAGGATGCATCCACAAAGTTGTTGCCGATGATGCGGTGGACACGATTGTCCAGTTGGATGTCCACATGGTGGACACCGCTGTTTTGAATCTGTCGCGCAACATCATGCTCGATGGCATCGCCCTTTTTCACCAGCAGTTCGCCTGTTTGCGGGTCGATGATGTCATCTGCCGAAACAAGCCCTTGAATACGGGTGGCAAGGGACAGCTTCTTGTTGAACTTATAACGGCCAACACGCATCAGGTCATAGCGCTTAGGATCGAAGAAAAGCGAATTAAGCAGATTCCTGGCGCTCTCCTGGGTGGGAGGCTCGCCTGGCTTCTGCCGCTTATAGATTTCAATCAAACCATCTTCCTGAGACTTGGCGTTGTCACCGCGTTGGATGGTGGCCATGAGCCGCTCATCTTCGCCCATGAGGCTGATGATTTCGGCGTCGGTGCCGTAGCCAAGAGCCCTTAAAATGACGGTGATAGGCAGTTTGCGGGCGCGGTCGATGCGCACCCAGAGCACGTCATTGGAATCGGTTTCATATTCTAACCATGCACCGCGATTGGGGATGACAGTGGCTGAGAACAAGTGTTTGCCGGCTTTGTCGATGGTCTCGCCGAAATAAACACCTGGGGAGCGGACCAACTGGCTGACGATGACACGTTCTGCACCGTTGATGATGAAGGTGCCGTGATCGGTCATCAGCGGGAAGTCGCCCATGAAGACATCGGATTCCTTGATTTCGCCCGTTTCACGGTTTTTCAGCCGAACGAATACTTTTAAAGGCGCCGCATATGTAAGGTCGCGTTCCTTGCAGCGCTCCACGGAATGTTTGGGTTTCTCATCCAGAGAGTAGTCAACAAACTCCAGCACCAGGTTTTCGCTGTAGTCGGTGATTGGTGAGACGTCGGCCAGGACCTCGCGCAGGTCTTCTTCCAGAAAGCGCTTGTAAGAGTTCTTCTGGATCTCGATCAGGTCGGGCATGTCCAGCACTTCGTCGATCCTGGAAAAGCTCATGCGCTTGCGCAGCTTTCCCATCTGAACCTCGTGCACCATAAAAAGCCATCACCCCTTATGTTGTCCAACCAGTTTCGCTTCCGTTTGGAAATTTGCATTTTCCCGTTGCATTTTTCGGAAGGACCGTGTACAATACATCCACAGGGAAGGACATACTTCCACACAGTAACGATACTGATGCAAGTTTAGAGTCTATCACGATTCCCAAACCTTGTCAAGGCCGGGTTTTGGTTTTTTTATGCTTTTGGACAGGTTTTTATCAAAAAAATCTGTCCATCACTTTTTTGGCTATTATCATATGGATTTGCCAACAGCGGTCATTGCAGCAACCACTGAAAGAATTGCCTAGTCCGCAGCGTACGGATCAGGGCAATTGGAATCTTGGCTGGGAGCAATTTTCACCGCTTGGTGAATTGGGCGATTTTTTTGTCCATGGTGGAAATGTGCTGGGTCAGCCATTGCACTACGAGCTGATTGGCATTGAGGATCACCAGCAGATTGCCGCCAGATGCGGCGTAGTCGCTGCGAAGCTTGGCGAGCTGGCGGATAAACTCCGTGTGTGCCGTCTTTTGTTCGCTGTAACCGGGATAATTGATGCTGAGCATATACTTTTCTTCATCAGCAAAGTGCTTTTTTGTATAATCCTCCAAAAAGGCCAAGAGCTCACCAACATACTCTTTTGCCTGATTGTTTTTGCCTGCCTCAAAAAGCTTGTCGGCCTTTTCAACCAATGTTTTATGTTGTGCATCAATCTGGGGAACCCCAATGGAAAGGTTTGATGACCACGGCATGATAACTCCTCCTTAGTATAAAAGCTGCTGTACGCCATGTGTTACAATTGTATATTGTGATATGTACAGGTGGCTCGGTAATCATTTAATAACGATCCCGGTCTGCTTGCCATCTTGGCAATACAGACCGGGATCATTTGGGTATAAGGTCAGCCCTTGGCAAACTGGCCGATTTTTTTATCCATGGTAGAAATATGCTGGGTCAACCATTGGAGAACAAGCTGATTGGCATTTAATATTACAAGCAGGTTACCGCCTGAGGCAGCGTAGTCACTACGGAGCTTGGCAAGCTGCTTGATAAATTCTGCATGGGCAGTCCGCTGCTCGTTGTAAGCAGGGTATTTAATGCTGAGCATATACCTTTCTTCATCTGCAAAGTGTTTCTTTGTATAATCCTCCAGGAAATTCAGCAATTCGCCAACATATTCCTTGGCTTGGTTGTTTCTGCCGGCTTCAAAGAGCTTTTCAGCCTTGTCAAACCATGTTTTGTGCTGGTCATCGATCATGGATACACCGACTGATAGATTGTTTGTCCAGGGCATGGTGATCCCTCCTTCTGTGCTAATAATCGTTATTATTCGGCATCATTTTACATTGAAATTTGAAGATAATCAAGTCAATGGAATAAACACGTTTGTCTTTTTAGCTTTTTTAGGCAGTCTTCAATTTTTTTGGGTAGATTTTAATTGTCATCAAATTCGGATAAAAAGACTCTTTGCACAACAAGGACTCCATCCATGACTTAAAAAAGACCGTTAAAGAGCATGCTGTGTTTTACACATGTTCTTTGACGGTCTTCCTACTTGCTGGGTTTAGCGCAATGGCCTTCATGATATGGAGTATTTCATTATACTTACCACATGGAAACCACCTGCACATTTTTGAAATATTGTTGTACGATATCTTCACCCTTCATGCCTTCCTGAGCCAGCCCATACGCACCCCATTGAGGCATGCCG